>NZ_JAOTQU010000040.1:0-48551 GCF_025685765.1 Pseudomonas sp. PDM13
CCGCGCTCGGCGCCAACCTACGGCACCTTGCGCAACCCATCGTCGGGAATCACAGAGGCCGCCGGGAGGCACGAAGCCCAACGTCGCGGGGGGCCGGGCATCGTTGCGTTGGGCCTCGCCGCGCTCGGCGCCAACCTACGGCACCTTGCGCAACCCATCGTCGGGAATCACAGGATTATCTGGCCGCGTTCCGCATGAGCCTGCAAAATCCGCTCTCTTTCCACGGATTTCCCCTGGGCCCGCACCATGAACGACTGCCTTCTGAAACCGGCCGTGCTCGGCGTCGCGCTGCGGCGTTGGCGCCTGCTGCATCGGGTCAAGCAGGCTCATGCGGCGCAGCTGTTCGGTGTGGCGCAATCGACCATCTCGCGCTGGGAAAGCGGCGTGCAGGAGATGGAGCCCGCCGAGCGGGCGCGGGTGGAGCAGATGCTGGCTGCCCGCCTGGAGGCCGCAGCCGACCAGGCCCTGGCGCGGCTGGTGACCGACAGCCCGCGCGCCGTGCACCTGGTCTGCGACCTGAGCCATCGCCTGCTGGCCTGTTCCACCGCTCGCGCTGCCGAATTCTCCGTGCCCCTGGCCGAGCTGATGGGGCGCTCACTGTGGCGCTACGCGACACCGGAGATCGCGCGCAAGGAGGCGGCCCTGGATGCCCTGGGCTGGCGCGACCTGCTGATGCCCCCGGCGCTGGAGTTCGGCAGCGGCGCCAATGATTCCGCCATCGTGCCCATCCGCCAGGGCCTGTGCCGCTGGACGCGCATGACCCTCTCCGACGGCACCGCCGCGCGCCTGGTGGAAACCCTCTGAGCCCCGGCCGTCCACGCATAATCCATGCGTGGACGCGGCGCCGCCCTCGCACCTAGGCTGTGCGTTTGCAAGGGCGCCCCCCGCGCCCCAACGGCCATATTCGCGGGTGAACCATGAACATCGACAGGATCAAGGGACGGCTCGACTTCCTCCGCGAGGCGGAGCGCCTCAAGGACGTACTGCGCAGCGCCCACACCTCCAGCGGGCGTGCGGAAAGCACCGCCGAACACAGCTGGCGCCTGTGCCTGATGGCCATCACCTTCGCCGATGAGCTGGCCGGGCTCGACCTGCTGCGGGTGCTGAAGATGTGCGTGGTCCACGACCTGGGCGAAGCCATCCACGGCGACATCCCCGCCATCGAGCAGGGCGGCCATCCCGACAAGGGCGCCCAGGAGCGGGAAGACCTGCTGACCCTGACCCGCACCCTCGACGCCGGGCTGCGCGACGAGATCCTCGCGCTGTGGGACGACTACGAAAACGCCGCCTCCCCCGAGGCGCTGGCGGTCAAGGCGCTGGACAAGCTGGAGACCCTGCTGCAGCACAACCAGGGCGCCAACCCGGCGGACTTCGACTACGCCTTCAACCTCGGCTATGGGCGCCGCTACACCAGCGGTGAGCCGCTGTTCGCGGCCATTCGCGAGCAGCTGGACGCAGGCACGCGACAGCGCATGGAAGCCCAGGCAGGCGAGTAGGCCCCCTCTGGCACCCCGCTCGAACCCCATCACATCTGCGCCCGACATGGCACGAAAACCCTGACGCTGGAGCGGCTGCCTGTGGGACCATGGCGGCGTGCCGGTCGACCTTTCTGGACGACGCGCGTGTTGCAGGAGCAACGCCGAGGCACGCCCTCGATCCCGTCTGGTTCGTACAAGGCCGTATGAAAATCAAACTGTCGCTTATCGCGCTGCTGGGCGCGCTGTCACTCACCCAGCCACTCTTTTGTTTTGCGGGTATCGCCAACGGCAAGACGCTCTACCAGCAGCGATGCGCCGTGTGCCACGGGGCGGATATCAAGGGCACTGGGCCCCTGGCCCACAAGAGCGACCCGCCCACCCCCGACCTGACCACGGCCGCGTTCAAGCAGCGGCTCGCGGACTACCCGGGCGTCATCGTCTCGTCGGTGATTCTCCGCCCCAACGGCAACCTGATTCCCCGCACCTTGCAGGAGAACGGCGTGAAGATCCCGCCCCACACCTGGAGCGTTCAGGACTTTCGCGACCTCAACCAATACATGAGCGGCGTGATCCTCAAGGCGCACTGAAGGGCAGGGCGTAAAGGTGAGCTGGCTCCAGTCCACCCTTCAGTGCGCCGCGTGGCGTTGGCGACGGCAACGCTCGGAGCAGTAGCGCACCTCGTCCCAGCAGTGCGCCCAGCGGCGGCGCCAGGCGAAGGGCCGCCCGCACACCGCGCAGGTCTTTTGTGGCAGGTGGGCCTTCTTCACAGCGCCTCGCCGGCATCCAGCCGCGCCAGCAGCCGTTCGCCACGCTCCCAGAGCGCGTCGATCCGGGCGTCGTCCATGTGCTGCAGGTTGCGATAGGGCATGGCCAGGCGCGGGTTGCGGCCCAGGCGCTCGCTGTGGCGCATCAGGAAGTGCCAGTAGAGCGCGTTGAACGGGCAGGCGTCCTCCTCGGTCGCCCGGTCCACGCGGTAGCGGCACGACGCGCAATGGTCGGACATGCGCTGGATGTAGCGCCCACTGGCGCAATAGGGCTTGGAGCCGAGGTAGCCGCCGTCGGCGTGCATCACCATGCCCAGGGTGTTGGGCAGCTCCACCCACTCGAAGGCGTCCAGGTAGACCGCCAGGTACCACTCGCAGATGGCTGCGGGGGCGATGCCGGCGAGCAGGGCGAAGTTGCCGGTCACCATCAGCCGCTGGATGTGGTGCGCATAGCCCAGCTCCAGGGTCTGGCTGATGGCCTGGGCCATGCAGCGCATCTCGGTGCGGCCGGTCCAGTAGAGCTCCGGCAGCGGCCGGCTGTTGCCGAAGACGTTGAGCGTGGCGTAGTCCGGCATGCGCAGCCAGTAGATGCCGCGCACGTACTCGCGCCAGCCGATCAGCTGGCGGATGAAGCCTTCCGCCGCGTTGAGCGGCACTTGGCCCTGGCGGTGGGCGCTCTCCACGTCGGCGCATAGCTGGCGCAGGTCCAGCAGGCCGATGTTCAGGGCGGCGCTGATGCGCGCATGGAAGAGGTAGGGCTCGCCTTCGGCCATGGCGTCCTGGTAGTCACCGAAGGCGGGCAGGGCGAACGCCAGGAAGTGCTGCCAGAGCGCCTGGGCCTCGGCGTGGGTCACCGGGTAGTCGAAGCCCTCCAGGCGCCCGTAATGGTGGGCGAAGCGCTCGCCCACCAGGGCCACCACCTCGCGGGTGATGGCGCCCTGGCCGAAGCGCGCGGGAAAGGGGCCGCGTACGCCCTTGGGCAGTGCCTTGCGATTGTCGGCGTCGAAGTTCCAGCTGCCCCCCAGCGGTTGGCCGTCCGGCTCCAGCAGCAGGCCGCTGCGCTTGCGCATCTCGCGGTAGAACAGCTCCATGCGCAGTTGCTTGCGCTCACCCGCCCAGCGCGCGAACGCCTCGCGGGAGCAGAGGAAGCGGCTGTCGGCGTGCCAGTTCAGCGGCAACCCGGTGGCACGCAGTGCGTCCTCCACGCGCCATTCACCGCACTCGGTCAGGTGCAGCTCCGGCTCGCCCAGGGCGGCGTGCCAGCGGCGCAGCTCGCCCGCCAGGCTGCCACTGTTGTCGGGCGCGTCGAGCCGGGTGTAGATCACCCGCCAGCCACGCTCCTCCAGCGCCGCGGCGAAGTGGCGCATGGCGCTGAAGACCAGCACGATCTTGTGCGGGTGGTGCGGCACGTAGCTCGCCTCTTCGTTGACCTCCGCCATCAATATCGCGTCGCGAGCCGGGTCCAGGGCCGCGAACAGCGAGAGGTCGAAGCTGAGCTGATCGCCCAGCACCAGGCCGAGCCGCCTTGCAGAGTTTTTCACCGGGGCTGCTCCCGGGGCAGTGACCGGAGGGTTTTCAGCGTCATGGTCACCTCCGCCTTCAGTCGGGCGCGCCCGCCGCCGGGGCGCGGCGGAAGAACAGGGTCACCTGGCCGAGCTCGACGCCGAGCTTGCTCATGCTCGAGCGGTTGATCAGGGTGTCCTCGTCCATCAGGTACATCCAGTCGTCGAAGTCCACTTCCCAGGTCGAGCCGTCCACTTCCAGGTTCAGCGCGTAGCGCCAGCGCAGGGCGTTGCCCGCCACCTCGCCGTCGGCCTCGCCTATGACGTCCGCCGCGCGGCCGCGCCAGCGTCCATCACCCACCGGGGTCAGGGTCCATACCCGCTGCTGGCGGGTGCCGTCGCTGTAGAGGAAGCGCTCGTCGAGAATCAGCCGCTCGCCCTCGCGGTGGCTGCTGATGTCGACCTTGAAGCGCTTGACCACCTCGCCCGAGCGGTTCTGGAAGATGCCCCAGGCCTGCACCGGCCGGGAGAAGAACCCCGGCAGGTCCAGCTGCGGGCGCTCCTGCGCGTAGTGGTCGACCTCCACACCGCCGCAACCGCCCAGCAGCAGGCAGCACAGCAAGCAGATTGCGGCACGCATCATCGATCTCCTCAGGGGTTCTCTTCATTGAGCCCCAGCAGCTCGCGGCGCAGCTGGGGGTTGCGGGTGCGCTCATCCAGCCAGATGGCGAAGAACGCGCGGGCGAAGCCGGCATCGGCCACCGCGTGGCGGAACTGGCCGTCGACGTAGAAGCGGCTTCCCCGGCCCGGCAGGTAAAGGCCGGTGATGCGCTGGCCCGGCTGCACATCGACGAAGGCCTGGCGCATCTCACCGTTCCAGGCCGCCAGGCGCGCCTCGTCGAGCGAGGAGCCACCCAGGCGGCGCATCTCGTCCAGGCTGGCCTGCACCAGGGTGTCCCGCGACAGGTCACGGTGGTAGATGAGCTCCAGGGCGAAGGGCCGCTCCCAGTTCACCGGCGCCGCCGGGCTCCACAGGCGCGCCTGGTACACCCGCAGGCCGAACCAGGTGAACTCGCCCTGGCCCACCAGCTCGGCCTTGGGAAGCTCGCCCCGCCAGTCCGCCCAGCACGGCGCGGCTATCAGGAGCAGGCACAGCACCACGGCACGGCGCAGCGCCGAAGTGGGGGATGTCGCCAGGTGCATGGTGATCCCTTCCTGTCTGCGGGTGGCTGATAAAAACTATACAAATATTAGCGTTGTATAGGTATTTGTATAGATTTATCGATCGGCGACGGGCGCAACAACCAGCACGAAGCGGGCCCGTGCGGGGTGGACATCGCTCTTCATGTCCACCAGGCGGTGCTGGACGGGACTCCGCTGGTGGATGAAAAAAGCGCCATCCACCCTACGAATAGCCGCCTGTAGGTCGGGTGAAACTCGACAGATTCGGTGCTGGGGATTCGCGGGTTTCACCCGCCCTACGGCGTGCCGTACAGCCAACACGGAGCGGGCCTATGTGTAGGGTGGACATCGCTCTTCATGTCCACCAGGCGGTGCTGGACGGGACTGCGCTGGTGGATGAAAAGAGCGACGTCCACGAATAGCCGCCTGTAGGTCGGGTGAAACCCGACAGATTCGGTGCAGGGGATTCGCAGGTTTCACCCGCCCTACGAAGTGCCGCAACAGCCAGTACGGAGCGGGTCCGTGCGTAGGGTGGACATCGCTCTTTATGTCCACCAGGCGGTGCCCGCTGCGACTCCGCTGGTGGATGAAAAGAGCGCCATCCCCCTACGAAGAGCGACAACGGTGCGAAGTGATCACCGGGTCACGCTTAGTACAGATGTACTAGTTGACCCTCGCGGGCGCACGTCGCTAGATTCCCGCTCCCTCTTCGCCGCCGGGCCTGTCGCCCCGCAGCGGTCACAGTGGCAAGGACCGGCCCGTCATGCACAAGATCACCTCCTTTCTTCTCATCAGCGCCCTGGCGCTCAGCTGCCTGCCCAGCCACGCAGATGACAATGAGGTTTACAGCTGCGACAGCGGCTACTTCCCCTCCGAGGGCAAGTTCAGCCAACTCTACAAGGTCGTGAACAAACACCAGACGCACTTCTTCAAGGACGACGAACGCTGCCCCGAGTCGGAAGGGTGCATGCGGAAGGCCTACGTCATCGAGGGCGATGAAGTGCTGGTCAACAAGATCGAAGGCGGTTGGGCCTGTTCCTGGTACCAGGGCAAGAAGCGCGAAACCGTGGGCTGGATCGAGTTGGAGTACCTCGCGCCAGCCGCTGACCCCTTGCCGGAAACCAGCGATTGGCTGGGCACCTGGAAGGCCCGGGCCAGCACCATCACCATCGAGCAGCAAGAGCAGGGGCCGGGCCTGCACGTGACCGGTGATTCGACCTGGGGCAGCGGCGCCAGCACCCACATCGGGCAGATCGACGGCACCTTCAAGCCCAAAGGCCGCTACGCCATGACCCGGGACGGCGACGGCAAGTACGACTGCGCTGTCGAATACACCCGCATCGGCCGCTTCCTGATCGTGGACGACAACAACAATTGCGGCGGCATGAACGTGAGCTTCGACGGGGTTTACGTCAGGGAGTGACGGGCTGGGCGGCGCGGTAGAGCGAGATCAACGCGACTCCCAGAGCCCCAGATGGCCGTGCCGTCTGGGGCTCTTTCATTTGAGCGTGGGAAACCACGTCCTTAGGGCGTGGCCATGAGTCATCGGCTCTGCCTGTGACGACTTGAGATGCTCTACCCGGTGCTCATCGGCCGCCACAAGCTCCAGCATCTGAGCGCGGTGGACGTCTCCCGGACCTTCACCACCGAGCCCCGCTGCCAGGGTGAGAAGCCTGGGGGTTGAGGGGAGGTGATGGCAAACAATCCACTGGGCTGTTCGGCAGATCGCTTGCCCACCGCTGCGCTTACGAGCGTGCGAGGTTCAGCCTGGCCCATTCCTCAGCAGTCGTCACAGAAATACCCTGCTGCTCGTTGAACGTGCCTGCTTTCGGCCACGCCACGCCCCGACCTTGCGCGAATACGGCGCGGTACTTCTTGATGTGGTGGGTGGGGTCCTTCTCCAATTCATGGATCAGATGCTCGACGGTCCACACATTACGTTTGAAGGGGCGTCCCAGCACTCGCTCGAGCATGTCCGCGACCTGCCCGTAGGTAACGGTGTCGCCGGAGAGGTAGATGATCTGGTTGCGGAAGCGTGGCTGGAAGAAAACGATTTCTGCAGTCAGGGCACCGATATCATCCGGTGTCGTGAGCGTGACGCTGTTTTCAAGGCTGCCCAGTGCGTTCAGGGTGTCGCTTTCGAAGTCGACCACCTCGAACACCGGCTCGAAAAGGAAGCTGGTGAACATGCCCGTCGAAATGATCACCCACTCGGTTTTGTCCTGGGCGCGAAGCAGCTCGCGCACATCGAGTTGCGCATCGAACAGATCCTGGGGGCTGCCCCGGCCGATCACCTCGAAGTCCACGCCAAACTGCCAGGGGAAATAGCGCTTCACGCCTGACTTCAGGGCTGCCGTCGCCAGTTTCATGGGCGTTTCACGGCCTGCGATCATGCCTGCGCACCCTATGACGGTGTCGAACCGTGCAAACACCTCGGCGAGTTGATCGATCGAGTCGCTCACCAGGTCAGCGGCGACCATCTGGATGCCCAGGCTTCGCAGTTCGTCGATCTCCACCTTCTTCTCGGGCACCTGGGTGTTGATGGTCGAATCCCTGAGCAGGACGCTGATCTGGGAGCCGGGCGCGCGGTGTGCCACCCGCGCAAGATTGCGCAAAACCGGCAGGCCGAGTTCACCGGCGCCCAGGACGAGAATTGATTGGCGGGAAAGCTGTGTCACTTCGGTCATCTCCGAATTCGTTGTCGATAAGATGAGCAAATGCTTGCATGCTTCGGCAGCACCCGTAAGAAGGCACACCTGTGATACCAGGGGGGAGAAATGACCGATCAGGAAATACTTGGACAGGCGGAAATCATCTGCCAGACGCTCCGAGAGGACGACGACGGCGTCAGGCGGGAGGTGCTCGCTCACGCAGGCAGTCGCTGGTCATTGGGCATCCTGCACGCCCTGGGCGTGTACGGCACGATGCGCCACGCGGAGATAAAACGGCAGATGGCTGGCGTGACCCAGCGGATGCTGACGAAGACGCTGCGTTCCATGGAGCGGGATGGCCTGCTGACCCGACGCGAGTTCGACGAGATTCCGCCCCGCGTCGAATACGAGCTGACGCCACTGGGCATGGGGCTGCTGGTCCGCATGTCCCCCATCTGGACCTGGGTGGTCGAGAACGTCGAGGCGTTCCGCACGGCACGTCGCGCCTTCGACAGCCAGGAGGGCAGGAAGCCTTCCTGGCAGATTCCGGTACCGGAACTACCCGACCAGGATCCCTCCGAGTAATCGCGTCCTGATAGGTCGTTCATGGCTGCAATCCGTGTCTGGCCGAGGTCCGTTCTCGACCAGGGCGGGCGCCCTGACGTGCCTCCGATTCCGTGTGCTACTGCGGCTTCGCCGGAAAGCGCTCGCGCAACTGCCGTGAAAGATCGCCCAGGGCACTGAACTCCGCGAAGTACGGCGCGTGGTCCATGCGCCTGGGCCACAGCTGGGCGGCGGTCTTGTGCCAGTAGAGGATGGCGTCGTGCCCCGCGACGGAGTCCGGCATCTGCCGGCGGGTGTATTCCCAGGGCTCGCCGCCCGCCCAGCGCCACTCGCGCGAGACGTCGTCCGGCTCGCCGCTGGTGGCGACCTTGACCAGCTCGCCGGCCTGGTAGGTGTAGAAGTAGCGCAGGTACATCTCGTCATCGGTGCCCGTGAGCCAGACCGTGCAGACCTCGCCGTTCGGCTTGCTGGTGACGTAGACCTCGGCTTCGTGGCGATACGGCCAGCCCGTGGAGACGGGCAGCGTGGCGAGGTAGCGGCTGTTCTCGTAGCCCTGGCCGTCGGGGAGCGGGCAGTGGTCACGGAGCGAGTCGAGGCGTGTCGCCGGGTTCCAGCGCCAGCCTCCGTCGGGGGCGGGGATCGCCGAGAACATATCGAGCAACTCGTCGCTGACCATCTGCTGGTCATCGCCGAAATGGCCGCGCACGCGCTCCAGCACCGTGTTCCGGTTCGCCCAGCTGATTTCATCGCCGACCTTCAGCCCGCAATCGGCCACCTCGGGCGCCGCCCTGGCGCCGCGCGAATAGGTGAGCAACAGGCCGTTGGAGAGGATCTCGCCGCGTTCGGTGTCGTCGGCGAAGCAGCTCAGGCGGATGTCCATGCGCTGCTCCTCGCACCCCTTGGCGCAGGTCATGTATTCCAGCGACAGGTCGTCGATGCGGAAGGTGCCGCCCTGGTCCTCGATGACCGGGGCGAAGTCCAGCTCCAGGGTGCGCGGGCCGGCCGCCATGACCTGCGAGGCCGGCAGCTTCAGCCACACCGTGCGGTTCAGTGTGCGTGTGCAGCGCTTGAAGGAGGGCAAGGTGCCGAAGCGCGAGGGCGAGACGCAGTTGGCTCGCGAGGTGGTCGTCTCCGTGGTGTTCGGCGAACCGTCCACCAGGGGGCGATAGGTGGCGTTGACCTTCACCCGCCAGGTGCCGACCGGGGGCGCGTCGGGGGCCAGCACCTGCAGGCTGACGCGGTGGTTTTCGGCAGCCAGGCGCTGGGCCGCGCAGGGCAGGGGGGCGCCCAGGCAGGCCACCAGCAGCAGGGCGAGGCCGGGCCGGTTGGCATTCTTCAGCCAGTGGGTGCCGAACGGGTGTTTTCTCAACGGGGTCTTCCTTGGGGCCGATCGCATCGCTCGCGAGTGCCTGCATTCTGATGGGCGCGGATGCGAACCGCGCGTGCATGGCCGACATTTTCGTCGTCATTGCCCGGGCCATCCGCATCGGCTCGTCCTAGTACAGCTGTGCTAGTTGAGCCTCGCTCGCGCCCGTCGCTAGATTCCGGCCCTTCTTCGTAGCAGGGCCCGTCGCCCCGCAGCGCCAACAGTGGCAAGGACCGGCCCGTCATGCACAAGATCACCTCCTTTCTTCTCACCAGCGCCCTGGCGCTCGCCTGCCTGCCCAGCCACGCACAGGACAACGAGGTCTACAGCTGCGACGCCGGCTACTTCCCCTCCGAGGGCAAGTTCAGCCAGCTCTACACCGTCGTGGGCAAGCACCAGACGCACTTCTTCAAGGACGACGAGCGCTGCCCCGAATCGGAAGGGTGCATGCGCAAGGCCTACGTCATCGAGGGCGATGAGGTGCTGGTCAACAAGATCGAAGGCGGTTGGGCCTGTTCCTGGTACCAGGGCAAGAAGCGCGAAACCGTGGGCTGGATCGAGTTGGAGTACCTCGCGCCAGCCGCTGACCCCTTGCCGGAAACCAGCGATTGGCTGGGCACCTGGAAGGCCCGGGCCAGCACCATCACCATCGAGCAGCAAGAGCAGGGGCCGGGCCTGCACGTGACCGGTGATTCGACCTGGGGCAGCGGCGCCAGCACCCACATCGGGCAGATCGACGGCACCTTCAAGCCCAAAGGCCGCTACGCCATGACCCGGGACGGCGACGGCAAGTACGACTGCGCTGTCGAATACACCCGCATCGGCCGCTTCCTGATCGTGGATGACAACAACAACTGCGGCGGGCTGAACGTGAGCTTCGACGGGGTTTACGTCCGGGCGCAGTGAGCCCGTTGGCACGGCCCGCAGGATGAACACCGTGCGCACCTCTGCAGGCTGCTGCCGGTAGAGCGGACGATGGCCATCTCCGTCTTCGGCGCGCTGTCCGCCGGATGATGATCTTCCTCACCCACTACTGCTTGTGCCGCCACCACGAGCGCAGGGGGGCACATGCGCCTCCCCTCTGCGAACCCTTCGGCAGGAACTCATTCCCGGGATTGACCTGGCGCGCGCCCCGTCGATGATGGCGCCCTGGGTACGCCCAACCGCAGGCAGGGAAGCCGCCTCGTCGGGCGTCGGGGATGATCCACACAAGGAGGTTGGCACATGCACGGCATGGCATTGATCGGGATGTTGCTGGTGGGCACGCTGCCCGCGCTGCTCCCTGGATGGCGAGCGTTTCTGGCGGCCCTGGCTGGGGTGGCGGTGCTCTACTGGGTGCAGGTCGCCTGGTTCTTCTGGGCCGTGGAGCGGGAGGCGTCCGAAGGGCCCGCCTTTATGGCAGGCATCGCCATCCTGGGCGTCGAGCAGGTGCTCGTCGTTGCCTCGGTCATCGGGCGGTTCATCGTTCACGCCCTGGCCCGCAGCTTGAGCCGGCGCGTGCGTGCCGGCCTGCTCTGGGGGCTTGCCGTGCTGGCAGCCAGCATCTGCGCCTTCTCGCTAAGCGGTTACGCCTCGACCCTGCTCATGGGGGCGGCGGTGCCGTTCGCCTGGTTGTGGCTGGCCTTGCTGCTGGCGCCTCGTCCGGCCCGGCCCTTATCCCCTGAAGGTGCCAGGCAGACCTCTGGTCTGCTTGGCGGCTGACGTCGTTCCTACCTGGCGCGCACCCTAGGAAGTGAGCTCGGGCAGGGCGACGTCATTGGGTTGCGAGTCAGGCGCCTTGCGTGCCGTACCCAGAATCATCTCCGCCGCCTTCTCCGCGATCATCATTGCCGGGGCGTTGGTGTTGCCGGTGATCAGGGTGGGCATGATCGAGGCGTCCACTACGCGCAGGCCGTTGATGCCGTGGACGCGCAGCTGGTCGTCGACCACGGCGAGCGGGTCGTGGCCCATCTTGCAGGTGCCGACGGGGTGGAACACGGTGCCGAGGTTGTGGCGTATCCATTGCTCGATCTGCGCCTGGCTGTCGATGGCCTTGCCGGGCACCAGCTCGCCGCGCAGGTGCTGGCGGAAGGCGGCGGTGCCGGCCAGGCGGCGTACCAGGCGCACGCCTTCCACCAGTTTGCGCAGGTCTTCGGGGTGGCTGAGGAAGTTGGCGGCCAGGTGTGGTTTGTCGCGCGGGTCCGGCGAGTTCAGGCGCACTTCGCCGCGGCTTTGCGGGTGCATCACCGCCACGTGCAGGCTGATGCCGTGGCCGAAGGGCACTGGCCGTTGCGGCTGGTTCTTCAGTGCCGGGGCGACGATCAGGCCCAGTTCCGGTGTCGGCGCGCCCGGGTCGAGCCGCAGGAAGCCGCCGGCTTCCACGGTGTTGGAGGTGAGCGGGCCGCGCCGGCCGGCCAGGTACTGCCAGGGCGAGCGCAGCAGCGGCCAGAGCCCGCGTGGGGAGAGGCCGTAGCCCAGGGCGGCGTCGCTGCGGTACATGAGCACCACGTCCTGGTGGTCCTGCAGGTTCTGGCCGACGCCGGGCAACTCGTGGCGCAGGGCGATGCCGTGGCGCGCCAGCTCCACCGCCGAGCCGATGCCGGAGAGCATCAAGAGCTGCGGCGAGTTGATGCTGCCGGCGCTGAGAATCACCTCGCGCTCGGCGAACAGCTGCAGCAACTCCTCGCCCTGGCTCACTTCCACGCCCACCGCGCGGTCGCCCTGCAGCAGCACGCGGTGGGTGAGGGCGCCGCTGAACACCTGCAGGTTGGGACGCGCGAGCACCGGGTGGAGGAAGGCCCGCGCGGCGCTGCAGCGTTCGCCGTTGATCTGGGTGACGTGGAAGGGGCCGATGCCTTCCTGATCACTGCCGTTGAAGTCGGCGTTGTAGCGCCAGCCGAGTTCTTCGCCGGCCTGGTAGAACACCGCATTCACCGCACTGGGGCTGCGCAGCTCGGCGACGTTGAGTTCACCGCCCTGGCCGTGCCAGGACGAGGCGCCGGGCTCGAAGTGTTCCGAGCGGCGGAAGTAGGGCAGCACCTCGTCGTAGCTCCAGCCGCGGTTGCCCTGGGCGGCCCATTGGTCGTAGTCGTGGCGGTGGCCCCGGATGTAGATCATCCCGTTGATGGCGCTGGAGCCGCCCCACACGCGGCCGCGCGGGCAGGGCACCTCCACTTCGCCGCTGCCGGTGGCGTGGCTGAAGCGGTGCATCCAGTTCCATTTCGGGTTGGCGATGAGGCGGATGATGCCCGCCGGCGTGCGGATGTAGCTGCCGGGGAACAGGCTGCGGTCGCTGGGGCCGGCCTCGATCAGGCAGACCGAGAGGCCCGGATCGGCGGAGAGCCGGTTGGCCAGCACGCAGCCGGCCGAGCCGGCACCGACGATGATGTAGTCGAAGCGACGGGGTGAGGTCATGGCGGATTCCTTGCGGTTCACAGGCCCAGCAGCGAGCCGAGGTCCAGGGTCAGCTGCAGGGCGACGACGAAGCCGTCGCCACTGATCTCGGTGGCGCCGGGGTTGTAGTAGTTGTCCGGGTTGAAGAGGTACTGGACGCTGGGTTCCAGGGCGAGGTGGCGGGTGAGGGCGAAGTGGCCGTTGCCTTCCAGCGCGTAGACGTCCCGCGAGCCCTGGCTCGGGTCGCCGCCGGCGGCGATGCGGCTCTGGCGCTGGAACTCCAGCTGGTGCGGGTTGAGGCGCAGGTAGCTGGCCTTGAGGTTGAGTTTGTCGCCGGGGCGCTCGAAGGGGGCCAGCCAGCTGATGCCGGCCTCGGCGAAGTGGCGGAAGGGCTGCTTGTCGTCGGCGGCGGCCGACAGCGAGCCGAACAGCTGCGCCGCCTGGGGCGCATCACCCTGGCCGCCGTCGGCGCGCCATACCGTTTGCTGGAACTTGAAGAAGGCGCCGCTGCTGCCGTGCTCGCTGGCGCCGGTGAGCGGGTCGGTCTGTTTTGAGGTGTTGTGGTAGCCGTTGAGCTCGTAGTGGGAGCTGTAGGGGTTGCGCTCGGTGCCTTCGCGGCGGCCGATGCCATAGAGCAGGCTGGTGCCGCTGGCGTCGGTGGTGCTGAAGTCCAGCCCGTGGCGCTTTTTCAGATAGTCCACGGGGTTGGATTCGAAGGCCCCGGCGTGCAGGTACAGGTCCGGCGTCAGGCGGTATTTCAGGTAGCCGCCCCAGGCGCCGTAGGGCGGCGGCAGCACGCCGGTGGAGGCGTCGATCACCGGGTCGTTGCAGGTGACCTGGCTCTCGCAGTTGTAGATGAAGAAGTAGCGGCGTGCGTTGGTGCGGCCCAGGTGGGTTTCGAGATTGCCGTCGAGCCATTGCTGCTCCCAGGTCAGCAGGCTCAGCTGGCTGGCGCCGATGTCGTTGTGGATCGGCGCGCCGCCGAAGTAGCTGCCGACGGCGCCTTGCCAGGCGCCCGAGGTGGGCTGGCCGGTGTTGCGGTCGAGGATGAACTGGGTCTGCTCGATGTGCAGGGCGGCGCCGTCCAGGCCGGCCATTTTTCCCAGGTCCAGGTCGGCGCCGAGGAACAGGTCGCCGCTGTTGCCGAAGCTGTGCGGGCGCGGGCCGGTGTCGAGGTTCTTCACGGCCAGGCTGAGGAATACCGCGTGGGTCTTGATGCCGTGTTCGGCGAGCTGGCTGCCCAGCTCCGCCAGCGGGCCGGGGGCGTCGTCGGCGAGGCCGGGCAGGGGCAACAGGGGCAGGCTGAGGAACAGGGCGTTGCGGGCCAGGGTGCGGTTCATGGTTGGGCGGTCCTTTCTTGTTGTTGTTAAGGCGCGGTTGTTTTGGGCAGCAGGGCCCCGCCCCGGGGCGCGGGCTCCGGGGTGGGCGTTGTCGGGTTGGGTCAGGGCTTCAGGTGCAGAGGTAGCCGCCATCCACGGCGAGCACGGCGCCGGTGATGAAGCTGGCCGCCGGGCTACAGAGGAAGGCCACCGCAGCGGCCACCTCGGCCGGTTCGCCCCAGCGCTCCAGCGGCGTGCGCTGCATGATCCGCCGGGTGGCTTGCGCGTCCGCCTTGAGGCCGGCGCCCAGGGGCGTGTCGATCCAGCCGGGGGCGATGGCGTTGACGCGGATGCCGAGGGCCGCGTACTCGATGGCCAGCGACTTGCTCAGCTGCACGATGGCACCCTTGCTGGCGCTGTAGGCCGGGCGGTCGGCCGAGCCGAAGGTGCTGAACATCGAGGCGATGTTGACGATGCTGCCGCCCTGGCGGGCCAGCAGTTCGCGGGCACACTGGCTGGCGCGCATCGCAGCGACGAGGTTGATCTGCAGCACGCGCTCGAAGCTCGCCGGCTGGTATTCCTCGCGGTCGCGGCTGATGCCGGCGCAGTTGACCAGCACATCCAGCCGGGGCAGGGCCTGGATGGCCGCCTCCAGCGCGGCGGCATCGCTCACGTCCAGCTCCTGCGGGCGCACCAGCGGGTGGCGCGGGGTGAGCGCGCCATCGGCGTTAAGCCCGAGGGCCAGCACCGAGGCACCCAGCTCGGCGAACTGCAGGGCGATGGCGGCGCCGATGCCGGAAGTACCTCCGGTGACCAGCACCTGGCGATCGCGGAACAGCCCGGGGTTGAAGGTCGATGCGTGCATGTTCAGGCCTCCGCCAGTTCGGGGTTGGGATTGACCAGCACCTTGATCTGCGCCTTGTCCGCCAGCAGGGCTTCGAAGCCATCGCTGACGGCGCGCTCCAGCGGCACGCAGCGGGTCACCGCGCGGCCCAGGTCGAGGCGGCCGCTGTCCAGCAGGGCGATCAGCTCCGGGTAGACGTCGCGGTAACCGACGCTGCTGGTGATGCGCAGCTCGTTATTGACCAGGTGGAAGGCGTCGAAGCGCGCCTCGCCCATCAGGCCCACCAGCACCGCTTCGCCACCCTTGCGCAGGCCGTGCAGGGCCGCGTCCAGTGTCGCCTGGGTTCCGGCGGCCTCGAAGGCGCAATCCACGCCACCGCTGGCCTGCAACTGCTGCACCACGTCCACCTGGCGGGCGTCGAGCACGCGCTCGGCGCCGAACTCCAGGGCCCGCGCCAGGCGCTCGGGGGCCACGTCCACCGCGACTATGTGCTCCACGCCGCGCAGCCGGGCGAGGGCGATCAGCAGCAGGCCGATGGGCCCGAGGCCGAACACCGCGCAGAGGTCGCCGGGCTGCAGGCTGCTCTGGCGCAGGGCGTGCAGGGCCACGGCGGCCGGCTCCAGCACGGCGGCCTGGCGCAGGCTCACGCCGGCCGGCAGGCGGTGCAGCATGTAGGCCGGCACCCGGGCGCGCTCGGCGAAGCCGCCATCGCCCATCAGGCCGATAAAGCCCATGGAGCTGCACAGGTTGTACTGGCCCGCGCGACAGTAGCGGCAATCACCGCAGCGGTAGATGGGCTCCACCGCCACCCGGTCGCCGACCATGAAGCCCTGCACCCCGGCGCCCAGCGCGGTGACCACGCCGCTGAACTCGTGGCCCAGGGTCAGCGGCGCGCGGCAGCCGGACAGCGGGTGCGGATGCTGCTGGGGGATGGAGTGCGGGCCGTCCTGGTACTCGTGCAGGTCGCTGCCGCAGATGCCGCAATAGGCCACCTTGAGTTCCACCTCGCCGGGGCCGGGCGGGGGGATGTCGAGGGCGTCCAGGCGCAGGTCCCGGGCGCCGTGCCAGCGCAATGCGTTCATCAGGGTTGTCCTTGCAGGTTGGCGGTGTCGGCGAGGGGGCGGCCGGCCTTGCGGGCCAGTACCGTGGGCGCGGTTTCCTTGAGGAACAGCGAGAGCAGGGCGGCCAGCAGGGCGCCGCCGCAGCTCATCCACATGACGATGGAGAGGCCGTAGCGGTCGGCCGCGAAGCCGGCGATGGTCGGCGCGATGAAGCCGCCCACCAGCTCGCCGATGCCCATGATCAGCCCCAGGGCGGTGGCGATGACGCCGCGCGGCACCGTCTCCGCCGGGATGGTGGCCATGAACAGGGTGAAGCAGCCCAGGCCGGTGTAGGTCAGCAGCATCAGCGCGCCGAGGCTGAAGGGCGTGGGCGCATAGAGCAGGGCCAGCGGGCAGCAGGCGGCCACCAGGGAGAACAGCACTAGGGTCGGGCGCCGGCCGATGCGGTCGGAGATTGCCGCCACGGCGAAGCCCCAGAACACCCAGGCCACGCCCAGGCAGCTCATGATCCCGCCCATGCTCGCCGGGCTGTAGCCGCGCTGGCTGACCAGGAAGGTGGGGGTGAAGGAGATCAGCACGATGAACCAGGTGAGGAACACGCAACTGATCAGGGTGCACAGCAGGATGTTGCGGCTCTTCAGCAGGGCCAGGCGGCCGCCGAGCCCGACGCCGTGGCCGGCCGCGCTGGCGTCGGGTTTGCGTGCCCTGTCGTCGGGGCGCACGTAGCGCCAGATCAGCCAGGCGATCAGCAGCCCCGGTACCAGGGAGATGACGAAGGCATGCCGCCAGCCGAAGGCCTCGGCCAGGCCGATCAGCACCGGCGGGCCGATCACCGCGCCCAGCAGGCCGGCGGCCGAGCCTTGCAGCAGGCCCATGTTGAGGCCCCGGCGGTGGGGCGAGGAGGCCTCCACCATCAGCGATTGCGACAGCGGCAGGATCGGCCCCTCGGCCAGCCCCATCACGCCCCGGAACAGCAGCAGGCTGAGGAAGCCGCCCACCAGCCCGGACAGCGCCGAGCACAGCGAGAAGAGGATCACCGCCGCGATCAGCAGCGGCTTGCGCACGCCGTTGCGGTCGGACCAGAGGCCCACCAGGGCCCCGGATACTGCCCAGGCCAGGGCCAGCACCGAAGACAGCATGCCCAGGTGGCGGTTGCCGAGTTGCAGCTCCTCGGCCATGAAGGGAAACAGGAAGGACAGTGCCAGGCGGTCGAAGAATACGAAGCCGAAGGTGAGGAAGAGCACGCCGAGCAGTACGTTTTCATACCGGGCGTTGGAAGTCGTGGGCGCCATGTCGTTCTCCTCCGGGGTGCCGTGCGGGCGCCCCGGGCAAGGGGTCAGCGGAACAGGGAGTCGATGTAGGCGGCGCCGAGGCCGATCTTCTCGTAGTGCTCGCGGCACATGGCGATGTAGGAGTGCACATCGAAATAGCCGTCCGGCTCACCGTGCTCGTCGAGCCAGATCAGCGGGCCCTTGACGATGAAGAAGGCGCGCATGGGCTCCTCGTGCTCATAGGCCACCAGGGTGTGGCCCTCGCCGGGCGTCTCGTAGACGAAGTCGCCGGCGGTGGCGGTCCAGTCGTGCTCCAGGTAACCCCACTTGCCGGAGAGGGTGTAGGCGAACACTTCGTGGGGGTGGTAGTGGCGGTTCACCAGGCCGGCGCTGCGAGCCATGAGGATGTCGCACCAGCGGTTCTCGCTCGGCGAGATCCACAGCGGGCGCGAGGACACCGTCTCGGTGAAGGGCACGTACAGGCTCAGGTCGTCGCTCGCCGCGTTGGGCAGGTACATCTCGGGCTTGGCGTCGGGCTTGAAGCAGTTGGGGATGGCTTGCAGGTCTTTCCAGAATTCGTTGCGGGCAGGCTCGGCCATGTTCCAGTCTCGTTGTTGTTATGGACTGGGGCCGACTCTAGAGGGCACGGCGGCAGCGGGTTTGATCGCCTCGGCCCTGTTGTTTGCGCTTTTCGGACAGGGCCCGGGCAGCGGGCGGGGGGCGATTGACGGCGGGCAGCGTTCAGATGTTAATGACCGGGCGTCGCCCACACCCACAGAGGATGCGCGACGCCCGGTCCCCGGGAGCTGCCGATGTTTGGCCCGGGGGTTCGATCCGCGGCGACCCACGAGAACAATAAGAATGACCACACCCGCCTTGCTCGAGACCCGGCGAGCCAGTACCTGCGACATCCCGGTCGAACAGCGGCTGAGGTTCTGGGAGCAGTACAACGCCTCCATCCTCGTCGGCCTCAAATGCTCCTCCTACGCCGACGGCGGCCTGGCCGCCTCGCAGTCCAACCTCGAACTGGGCGCCATGAGCCTGGCCCTGGTACGCGGCAACCAGCACGTGGTGGAGCGGGACTGCTCGATGATCCGCTCGGTGCCCAAGGAATCGGTGTTCGTCTCCCTGGTGCAGGAAAGCCGCTCGTTCTTCTACCAGGGCGAAGGCTGCACCCTGCTGGAGCCGGGGGAGATGATCATCTACCGCACCGACAAGCCCTACCTGTTCGGCTTCTCCGGCGCCATGCGCCAATTCATCTTCGACATCCCCCAGGACCTGTTCGGCGAACGCTGCCTCGGCCGCCTCGACGGCCCGCTCAAGGTGGGCGCGGAAACCCGCCTGCAACGCCTGCTCACCCGCACCCTCTGCGAGCGCACCCAGGGCTTCTTCCAGCGCCCCGCCAACCGCGAGGCCGAGCACTTCGAGGACGACGCCCTGGAGCTGCTCTCCAGCATCATCGCCGGCAGCACCGGCGAACACCGCGTCAGCGCCCAGGGCGCCTCCTATCTACTGGCCGCCAAACGCCTGATCGCCGAACAACTGGGCGACCCGGCCCTCAGCTGCGAACGCGTCGCCCAGGGCATCGGCATCTCCGTGCGCCACCTCACCCGCCTGTTCGCCCAGGAAGGCGGCTCGCCCAGCCGCTACATCGCCGAGCGCCGCCTCGAACTCGCCCACCGCCTGCTCAGCAGCCCGCAGGCCAATGGCCTGGATATCAGTGAGGTGGCCTACCGGCACGGCTATTCGAGCCAGGCGCATTTCGCGCGGAGCTTCAAGGCGAGGTATGGGAGGACGCCGAGTGAGGTGAGGGGGGAGGTGGGGGAGAGGTAGGTGCGGGTCTCGTTTATTTGTGGTTGCTTTTGGCTATTAACTGCCGCTGGCAAGTCTGGTTAGCTCTTGGTGATGCGGAAAATCCTGCAAAGCCGTGTCGATTAATGAGTTTTGACTTATTCCAGACCCACCGCCGCCTTGCCGTAGCGAGCGAAGAGCAGCGAACCAGTTAGCGCGACCAGTAGCCCCCAAACGCAATCGGGAGATATCGCCACATGCGCGTAACCAAACATCTTGATCCTGAGGCCCTGCCGGATACAGATCCGACAGAATTTCTTCGAGTTGGCGCCAAACCTTGCCACCCTCTGCTGGAGCAGATGTGGCATCGAGGCGTTTCACTCCCCCTAGCTCGAGCGCAACCGGAAAGTTGTCTTCCAGATCGCTCGCTTTGAAGATAGGGTGCTGCCGGTCTGGCATGACCTGACGCACTCTTTCGCTGACGTGATTGAACACCTCGAAGACTCGTACCAACCCATCGCCATGAGTACGTGCCTCACCCCGTAAAGCCCCCAGCAAGTGCTCGGTAAAGAGGCTGTTGCGCGCCCCGCCCAACACATGCGAGTACTCCGAAGCCCGGGACGACGCGATCATTACCCTCCCGGTACCTTGAGCCAATTGGCTGAGCGATTTCTCATTGAAGCCAAGGTCCAGGGCAGCGCTGGCGCTCTTGAGGCTCGCGGCGGCACCGGCATGGCATGCGTCAAGCAGGACAACGAGACGCTCAGCCTTAATACGTGCGAGCGCAGCTGAGAACTCCTGCTCCGACAGTGTGGTTTGAGCGATACAGCGTGTGTCGCAATCAAAGGGCACCAGAGCGCTTTCATCCCCCAGCCGAGTTCCGTGGCCAGAGAAGAAAATCAGAACGGTATCGCTCGATTGGGCGCGAGCTACAAGCGCTTCGAGCTCTTGACGAATAGCTTCCAGTGTCGCTTGGTTGTCCAGTAGCAGCTTGACGTTCTGCGGCGCGTAACCGCAGTGCGCTGCAGAGGTTAGCGTGGCGACAATATCTTGGGCGTCATTGAGAACAGAAGGAGGCAGCGGATTGACCTGCGCATAATCTGCAACAGCAATAACCAACGCATGCCCACCCGGAAAAGACGTCTTCTCGGCCACCTCAACTACCTCTACCGTATTCATCCTTACTCCATTGCTCCACTTGTAGGCATGTCAAAAGCGAGCGTCGCTCACTAGCTCTTTGAGGAGCTCGTTAGACGGATAATCATGCCGCATCTCTTTCAGCAGGGCACTGACGTGGAGCCCTTTTCCTTTTCTGATTTGGGCAAGCGCGTAGCGCCACCGATTTCGACCACTTCCGCTATGTCGCAGGTCAGCATTGCGACCGCCCGCACGACTCCATAGCTCTTCGTGGTCAGGCCCTTCTGGATATAGGTCTACGGCTACCGCTTCCAGGCAGTCCCAGTCATCCTGCGCTGAGTGCGACGAGAACTTCACCTTCCAGCGATCGATCGTTCCCAGCAGCTCTAGGCAAACTCGTAGCGCTGGTCTTACATCGCTCCGGCCTGAGCGCATAAGCTTAACCAGCTTACTTGCAGCCGTCCCCCAATTACGCCTCAAGATCATGTGACCTAGCGCCTCGGCCTCTGACATCGACAGAAGACTACTCCCCCAGGTCCCAGCATCGAGCCACCGAATAAGTCGCAACTCGCTGAACTGGGTCAAGGTCGCCATGATTTGGATGCAGATCCCAGGAGGTGTCAGCCCCTCGAGAGTTCGGTACAACTCAGAGCCAGCAATAATGAAGGTCTGGAGTCGTGCATCAGGCGTCGAGATGCTCCCCTCTGCAGCACGCTTGAGCCAACCCAAGCTAGTCGCGCGCAGAAAATTATCAAGAGCAGGCTCGTGAAACCGTCCCCAGACCTCCGCTACGTGCGGATACTCGCTGAGATCAGCCAGAGGTGTTGTAGAGAGCACGGTAATCAACTTGCGGTTAGTTGCACGCCCCTCTAACAGATTCTGCAGGAGGCAGAAGAATGCTTGCTGTGGTTCCCTCAGGCCCACCCATGCTGCTGCATTGAGGTCTAGCACCTTGAGCCAAAGCTCTTGTACCCGAGCTGTAGCAACGTTGACGTCGCTCAAAAGCTCGGGGTTCTTAGCGATTCGCTCCGCACCAATAAGCAGTAGCCGCGGTTCCTCTACAGCCAGAACAACTTCAAGCAACTGTGTGGGGGCCACAGAACGTAAAGCGGCCCGAAGGCCGTCGAGATACTCCATCACCACATCGATCGAGAGCTGGCAATCGACTGCAGCCCTAGCTGCAAGGCATGCACCTGCAGCAGCGCCGTGAAGTGCAAACCAATGTTTCTGCTTGGCGATCCGCATCACGACATCGCCAACAACCTCAGTCATTTTCACAGGTGCAGCATCGACGAGCCGACCCTCCAAAGCACTCTCTATTGGCAGGTACTTGGAAAGGATCTGCAGGATGTCGCCACGCTCTACTGCCCAGCGCCAGAATGCAGTAGGGAACTCACTATCAGCCCTACTTGAGGCCTCGCAGATACCTGCGATAATCGATTTGCGCCACGACTCGA
This sequence comes from Pseudomonas sp. PDM13, assembly GCF_025685765.1. NCBI lineage: Bacteria > Pseudomonadati > Pseudomonadota > Gammaproteobacteria > Pseudomonadales > Pseudomonadaceae > Pseudomonas > Pseudomonas sp. PDM13. The sequence continues at coordinate 21,760 of NZ_JAOTQU010000040.1, forward strand.
GCGCATCCGACATGGAAAGCGCATCATTGATGGCAGAAAGCATCTGCGCATCTTCTTGGGGCTCGAATTTATGTTTTGCTGCCCAGGACTGTAGGGCAGCCCATATCCTGTTTGAGGAAGCAAAGCCATCTGCAACTAGATTTCGCAGCTGCAAGACCTCCGCCACGGACGCGTTGCTTAGCTGCAGCAAAAATTTCTCGATCAGTACTTCTTTCGCCGTTACCCCAACCGAGCGATCGGGGGACAATCGCTCCACCAATCGAATGGTCACTAAGCACTGCGCAAAAATCGGGTTCACCGAGGTGCCTGCGTCAAAGGCGCGCTCGAGCATAGGCAGGTCCGAAAACTGCTTTAGCTGAGCTCCGATTTCCTGCGCATAGCGCAGGATGGGTGCAGCCTCAGCACTACCACTGAGCATGGCCGCAGCACGCGTTATGGCACTTGAGCTGTCAGCCCCCACAATGCGATATCCTCCCCACCGTGCCGCTAGCACCAGCGGTGAACACACAATTGTAGGCTCAGGCGACTCAACAACATCATGCGGACCAAAGCTGAGCCGAAAAGCAAAGCGGGCGCGGATGGCTGGCCAGCAATTGGCCCATAGAGCCGTTATCAGCTCCTCGCACCCGTCAAGACCGATCCTCACAATAGGTCCTTTTCCACGAGCAACCAGCGCTTGCGCCATAGCAATCAATTCTGGCGTAGAGCTTGGCACCGTCTGCGAGGGTGTCAGGTCAATCGAGGTAAGCGCATTCGGAGGCATGGGGGAGTCAATAAGAAGCGCAAATAGCGGCCTCAGATTAGTCCAGTAGATCACTTCCTGGAGCGGAGCCAAGACAGCATGCGAGATGACCATGCCAGACCTGCTTGCAGCAGGATCTGCAAAGGTGCGCGCCAGAACATACCACTCACCAAGCACAAAGCCGCTCACGTAGGGAGACCATACGACCCCCGGCGGTGCGGTATCAGGCAGGTCCAGACGTGCCGCAAGTTCCGGCGGAATGCACGTGGTGTCACTGGCCAACCGAAGAGCGTGCCCGCCAAGCGCCTCACCAAAAACGGCCTGCTCAACTCTCACAGCATTACCCCGCCACTTTTAAAGCGCTAGCCGCCAAGAGGGATTGGATGGGTTGGGTGAGATCTGGAGTGTGCTGTCCATTCGGCAGCACCACATAGCCAAAGTGCTCGGGGCCTTGAGCGATGTAGTCCATGTCACTGTTGTTGGGCGTGAGCGCTCGCCCCAAAGCGGACAGGCCCAGCACCAAAGGCTCAGCCCAAACGCTGTGAATGAAGTTGGAGAACATAGGCAGCCTGCGTTCTAAGACTTGCGCAGGTGGCTGCTCGAGCTCGCCAGCGCCGAGCTCATCCCAACAGCTCAGAAGCACACCTAGGCGAGGGCTTATCAGCGGCTTCGTGGTGCTTTCATTTCGGATGTAAAGAAGCATCTGGAGCAGCTCGATGAGGCGCGCCTGATCGGACACCTGAACCTCGCCATTATCGACGTTTGCACCGGTGATATCGCTCATGGGCCGGGAAAAGATGTCCTCACTCACTCGAGTTTGCTGAAGGCGAATCAGCAATAGCCAAGCCGGCGTGGCTACAACACGATCGTGCCAAGCAGCGGGAATTCGTCTGGTCGAGGACATAGCCTTAATCTGCTCGCCGCCATAATCAGGCCATACCAACTCGGCCTTCAGGCCGTTCTCATCGCTGATTGGCCACAAGCTATCAACGTAGGTGGTGGTAGGCGTGTGGTCTGCGGGAAGGCCCTCGTTCAGACGCCCCAGAGCGGATTCGAAAGGCTCAAGGTTCGTCGCAGCCCCATCCATACGCAGCTTGCCCGCACCATTCATTAGGCGGTTTAGAAGCTGGGCACCATAGTGGGTTTTGCCGACACCTGACTCACCGATGAGCAGGATCGAGTTATCGCTAGCGCTCATGGTTACTTCACTCCAAACATGAACAGAAGATCCGAGATAGCCGTCTGGGGCGGTGGCAAGGAAAGATGAGCTCGCCGGATAGTAAGGGTCCAATCGAGCAGCTCGAGCAGCCCCTGCCCCTTGTTCTCGTTGTCACATGATTTAGAGACGCTGACCGAAAATTCATGCGCATCCGGCATCAGCTTCAGCACTGCATCGCGGACTGCCGCCTCAATCTCAGGCGCGATGGACACATCAGCTTTGGTCCAAACGAGCGCGACCGGGCGGCCAGCACGCTCCGCTGCCAATCGACGAGCCAGCATCTGAAGTGAGCTGCGGGCTGATCCCTTGTTTTCTCCGGCAAGTGCTTGGCGATCAGCAATCAGCAATAACACATCTGCATGTACTGCCACCCAGCGCGCGCCCTCGGCATCAGGCGCATCTCGGTTCAAAGACCACTTTTGGAACCACTCGCCCGGGGCGTCGGTAAACAGGTAGCCGCGGGCATCACCTGAGCCATTTCTAAACGAGGCATGCAAGAGACCTGGGGCTCTACCGCCTCGGCTCGTGGTGTGAGGCGGAAAAATTGGGGGATAACCTGGATTCCATCGTAGTGAGCCTGCCAGTGCTTCCCAACCCGCTAATGAGTAAGAGCCGGCAAAGCGGCGTTTCTCAGAGCAAGCGAGACCGCGCCCGATAAGCAGGTACCAAGCTGCAAGTAGCGTGGTCTTGCCTGCGTTCTGCGGCCCTACTACTGCAACAACCAGTGGCTTTCCTGGACCTGCGACAAAGCCCAAATCAGCTAGGCCTAGCGCGCTTCCCGACCAAGGAAGCAGCAGGCTATTGGCATCCACCATCGCAGATGCCGGGGCAACCTCTTCCCCCTTCCCCCAGGTAGGGCATTTGGTGTGGTTCACATAGCCCAAATCGCAGCTGCAATCAGGGGCAAAGCATGAGGGGCGCAAGCAAGCATTCATCAGTCTTTAGTTCCTGGCTTCTTAGCCTTCACGACCTCTCGCGTAGCCCGAGCTGCTTGCAACTCCCTGAAAATCCAAGCGGCCCACTCAGAGATGGTCAGTGCCGCGTCAGCAGGTACACCGACCCTCGCGCGGAACTGGGTGTCGTTCATCGCAAAAGTACCCTCATCCTCTGCAAGCAAAGACAAAATAGGACCTCGCCCACCTGGCTGCGGGATAAGTTGCCGCGCAACCGTCCGCAACGGGCTCAGCTCTGCTGATTTGACTGCTTCACCAACGAGCTCACGCAAAGACAGATTGTTCTCTGGATCCACGGAGGTCAGGCTCAGTACGGTCTCGCTGAGAAAAGCGGCCACGCTGACGGGGGAGAAGGTGGGCACTTGCTGGTGTAGGTCCAAAGCCATCAGCGCTCCCACAGTCGATGCTGGAAGTGTGCGATAGCTGACGCGAGCGCTAGGCGAGTACAGGGTCTCTTTCCACCAAATCAGATTGGTTCTTCGCTGCAGGCCAGCAGTCGCCGCACTTACAAGCTTCAGCGTATCCCCAACATGAGTTGTCACTGCTTCCGAAAGGGCCTTTAGCGGCTCTGTAATGTTGATCGGTTCAAACTGAAGGCTTTCCAATGCCGCATTAAGCGAATCGGCAATGGCGTCTCCTGCCAATCTGCCAAATTGTTTTCCCCAGCTATGCGGGTCGTTACGGTTTGAATGGGGGTTGGTTGGTGCATATGTAGCCGCAGCCAATTCCTCTGCCAGATTGTCAGCTTCAATGCCCACTTCAGGCAGCGAAATCTCGATTGGGGATGGGGCCGAGTACTTCATATGTGGCACATGAATCGACTCGGGGGTCGCCCACTCGGCCTCCGCCCGAGCGTCAACTCGCCTCTCTATTTCGAGCACAGCCTCTGCCCAGATGCTCTGCTCGTTACCGGCTTCGATAAAGGGCAGCGCATTGCGAGCTGACGTAACAAACGCGACCCCCACCCTTTCGTCGCTGGCAGCCTGAACGAGGGCATCGAGCAGCAGAGCCCGCAGCACCAACAGGGGCGTACCAGAAAAGGTGTTGATGTAGGTGGGCCAGCGCTTCCTTAGCGCATTACAAACCTCTGTGATGACTGGGTCATCCTCGGGTGATGCAGGATCAAAGGCAATCAGGGCAAACGAGGAGGTCTTCGATGGAGTCTTTTGTAACGAAGCAGCTAGGTCAGAAGCAGTCTCTCGAAGCTTACCGAGTTTGGCATCATCGCCGCCTACATCTATCAGACCTGCACTCAGAAAACGAAGTAGGATTTGGTCGCTCATACTAGCTTAATCTCTTCCTTGATCAGGGCCCCAGCCACCACTGGGCAGAGGTCTAAACCCAATACTAAATCCCCATCTGTCGCGAGGGCAATGCGACATCATCGTGACCATGGCGCCCCTCGCGCGACTGCATAGAACATGCTGTAAAAGCATCGCGCGTGTACTGGTGCCTCCAGCGGTTTCTCGGATTAAAGGGCCGGAGTCTCGCACTTAGGAACCGACACCGAGAGCCAAAAGCGATACAAAGATGACGGTCCGCTTCTGGCCGTCGACCTCCCTTGCCCTCCCGCCCCCTCATCCTTATCCTGCACCCGCCACGGTAAGTCCCGTGGCCGGGTTTGACAGCCCGCAGCAAAGGCGCGATTGCGCCACCAAGGTGCATGCGAAAAACGGCGGACGTTTTTTGCAGGCCTTTGTACGCATGCAGTTTTCATAACTGCTCTGCTCTATGGCAGATCGCGTGGGGAGACCCTTGCGGTCTGCCGGCTCCTTTGCCCGGTCTGTCAACCCTGCGCGATCTGCCGCCTTTTGAATGACAGCGAATGGCGGCAGCTGATGAGCCTCAGCAAAGGACTATTCGCCATGCACGACGCATTCACCCCCCTCATTCTCTACCGCTCAGCCCCGCCCCCCATCCTTCCCACCCACGGGGAGGTTTCGGCATGAGCGATATCACTCACGAACAACGCCGCCTCCGGCAACTGGTCCAGGGCCTGGATGCACGCCTGCATACCACCCTGGTGATCGCCGAGGTGATTCTGGAGAACGTGTCCCTGCACGATGGCGTGCCGGGGCCGTTTCTCGATGGTTACCGGGAGGGTGCGTTGATGGATGCGGTGATCCACCTGTCGCGCAGCAACTATGAGGATTACCTGCGGCTGGTGGAGATGGTCGGACTGCCCTTGGGGCGCCAGGTGCCCTGATAGACAGCGGGGCAGGGCGCTGCGCTGCCATTGCGGCGGCGCAGCGTTGGTGTGGATCAGATGTCCGGGAAGTCGGAGCGCCGGTTCCAGAACTGCGTGGCGCTGGCGTTGTAGAAGATGCCGGCGCCGGCTTCCGGGCCGAGGGCCATTACCACGGTGACGCCGATCGGGTGGGGGCTTTGGTTGGCGCCTTGCCAGCTGCCGTCCCACAGCAGGTTGACCGAGATGCCGCCGATGAACTGCGCGGAGATGGTCACGCCGTTGCAGGCGCCGTTGATCTGGTCCACTTCGCCGTACCAGACCCCGACCGCGCAGGCGTCGATGCTGCCGCCGATATCCAGCCCCGTTGCGCCGCCGAAGGTGACCCATTCGACGCTGTAGTCCGCCAGCGGTGTATTGGCGGGCACGTTGCCGAATTCGTTCAGGGGCCAGAACCCGCCGGATTCGACGCCCACGGTGCCCAGGCCGTAGCCGCCATGCAGCCCGGCGCCGATGCTGACGTAGCGGATGTCGGGCAGGCCGGTCACCTGGTTCTGGTAGGCGCCGATCAGTTCCTTGCTGACGTCCTGCTTGCCGACCTTGTCGAACAGCTTGGCCAGGTGCTCGCCGTGCTCGTTGAACCATTCGACCGCGTAGCCTCTTGCCGACTGGGCGCCGGTGGAGGTGGACAGGGCGGCGTGGGCCTCATCGACGGTGGCGGCGCGGAATACGGCGACGCCGGGGCCCCAGCCTTCATGGGCTTCTTCGATGAAGTCGTAGATGTAGCGCAGCTTGCCGTCACCGAAGGCTGCCGTGTGCTCGTAGACCAGGTGCAGGAAGGGGTCTTTGGCATTGATGGCGAAGGCGTGGAAGTTGGGCGCGCCCGTGGTGTTCTCGGTGGGCAGGCGGTATTCACCGTCTTCTTTCTTCGGGGACAGCTTGAAGCTGGTCGGGTGGGTGGGCGAGGCCGGCAGTTGGAGCAGGTAGATCGGCAGGGTGTCTTCCCCTTGCACCGGCTGGCGCAGGGCGAAGAAGGCGGCGTTCCTGCCGGCGTACGACTGGGCCTTGGCAAGCGTGTCGAGGTAGCCGCTGGGCGGTACGGAGTAGAGGTAGCGGTCAGGGTCCGCCACCGGGCGGTGCCTGAGCGGGACGACCGGGGTGAGGTATTCCAGCAGCTTGACCAGGGGTGGAATGGGCTCTTCCACCAACTCGACCGTGAGCGCCCATTCGTTTTCGGGCAGCGCCATGAGGAAGTGCATGGTTGCCAGCGGCCAGTTCTGCTTCGCGGGGCGTGAAACCACCGCGCCGTCACTGACGCGTATCAGCCGGCCGCCTTCCAGCTTCCAGGCGGCGGCGTTCATCTTGTACGACAGGTAGAGGCAGTTGGCCGTGGTTTCCCAGGACAGCCAGTAGCCATTGTCGGCCTGCAGGTAGTTGAGGCCGTCCGAGAGGGTTTGCCAGGTGAAGGTGAGTGGCCGGCTGCCGGTGCAGCAATAGGATTTATACGCCTCGGCGTCGTTGACGGCCTGGCACAGCCAGTCGCCGCCGATATTGTGGCCCGGCAGGCTGAGGCGGAGTTTGAAGCGGCGGATTCGGGCGGCTTCGCCGGGTGTGACGGCGAGGGTGTTGGAGAGTGAAAGGCTCATAGGTAATCCTCCATGATGAAAATCCCTGTGGGGGGATGGAGCAGTGCGTGTACTGCCCAACCTGCGCTGCGCGGGTAACTGTAGTAGCGGGCGGTTCAACTGTCGCAACCGCCGGGCGCCGCTGAACTCGGCGGCGCCGTTGCGGTTCCAACCTTCACGGGCTTGCGAACCCCGTGTGCCGTGGCACCGGGCTGGCGCCGTGGTTGCCCGACTTCCTTTATATGAGGCTCGAACCATGCGCCCATTTGCTGCCTTGCCTATCCGTCCGTTCGCTTTCCTGCTCGGCCTGTTGCTCGCCACCGGTGCTTCCGCCGCCGAGGAGGCGGTGCTGGTCGATGCCATCAATGCCTACCGCGCCCAGCCGCAGAACTGCGGCAACCAGCCCACCGTTGCGCTTACGCCTTTGGCCAGCGACCCGCGCCTGGTGCTGCCCACCGGTAATGGCGAAACCTGGCGCGCGGCGCTGGAGCAATCCGGCTACCGGCCGGGGGATGTGCGCACCATTCGCCTCACCGGCCCGGCCGATGCCCAGGCGGCGTTCAAGGCGTTGCTGGGGTACTGCGATGTGCTGCTGAACCCGCAGTTCGTCGATGTGGGCGTGAGCCAGGCGGGGCCGGTGTGGCGGGTGACCTTTGCGCGGCCGTTGCGCAGCGCGGCCCTGGCCGCCGGGCCTTTGCAGGGGCCGATGCTGCTGGAGCAGGTGAACGCAGCGCGGGCGCAGCCGCGCCTGTGCGGCAACGAGCCCTTCGCCTCCGCGCCGCCGCTGCGCTGGAACGAGGCCCTGGGAGTGGCGGCGACCAACCACAGCCAGTCGATGGCGCTCAACGGCTTCTTCGCCCACCAGGGCACCGACGGCAGCGCGCCGGCGGACCGGGCGCGCAGTGCCGGCTATGGGGGTACGCGGGTGGCGGAGAGCATCGCCGCCGGCATGGGCTCGGCGGCCAGCGCGGTGCAGGGTTGGCTGGCCAGCCCGGAGGAATGCTCGCGGTTGATGAGCCCGCTGTTCACCGACCTGGGCGGCGCCCAGTCGCCGGCGGCGAAGGCGGGTGGGGAGTATTGGACGCTGCTGCTGGGCGCTCCGTGAAAACCTAACTGCGTTGCCATCGCGGCGTTGCAAGTAGGGGAGCCCGCCGGAAGCACCGTGCGGAGGTGCGCACGGCACACCCTACGGCTCGTGTTCGTCCTGCTCTTGATTCGCATCGTCACAGGGCGTAGCCCGGGCTTCAGCCCGGGAGTTTTGTGCGCATCGATTCCTGGGCTGAAGCCCAGGCTACAAGAGCTTTCGGCCTTGGCAGCGCTGATGCTTTTTAGTGGCTTGTCTGGGCATAGCCCTTACTTCGCCTTGGCCAGGCTGGCCATATAGGCCGCGAACATGTCGCTCAAGGCGCCGATCAGTTCGCTGCGGGTGAGCGGCGGATGGGGGTGGCTCATGAAGCGGATGATGGTCATCAGCGCGCTGTTGATGACGACGTAGAGCGTGGGCAGCGGGTTGTCGATGGGGATTTCCCGCAGGTGGCGCAGCAGGTAGAGGCGGCAGAAGTCGAACAGGTGCCGCTCCATTTCGTCGACCACCTTCAGCGTGCGCAAGTCCTGCCAGTGGCGCGCCAGTTCGAGGTGCAGGCTGGCGTTGCGGTCGATGAATGCGAATACCGCCTGCAGCAGGCGCTCCACGGCGGTGTGCACGTCGTCCGCCAGCAAGGCCGTGGCGTTGTCGCGGACCACGCCGGCCAACGCCTGGCTCATGCGGTCGAGCAGGGCCTCGACCAGGGCTTCCTTGCTGGCGAAGTATTGATAGAGCGAACCGACACTGACCCCGGCCTCGGCGGCGATGAGGTTGGTGCTCAGGCGTGCCAGGCCCTCGCGGGCGATGACCCGGGCGCAGGCTTCCACCAGGTCGGCGACCATCTGTTGCGAGCGTTGCTGGCGGGGCTGCTTGCGCATGGCGGGCTCCGGACGCGAATTGAATGCGAGCGGATAGTCGCATTAGCGTGAGGGCGTTTCCAAGCCCTTGCCGGAGCCGCTTCCATGCACGCACCAGACCTCGCCCAGCCCGCCCATCCACCCGTCCCGCCGAGCCCGCTGGGGCCGGATTCACTGACCTGGCGCTACTTCGGCGACCTGCGCGGCCTGCTGCTGATCGGGCGCACCGGCATCCTGCAGAACATGCACCCGGGCCTGGCCGCCGGCGTGCTGCAGCATTCCGACCTGTTCGCCAACCCCTGGAACCGCCTGCTGCGCTCCATCCCGCCCATCCTCGGTGTGGTCTACGACGGTGGCCAGGCTGCCGGCACCGCTTTGCAGGTGCGCTCCTTCCATCGCGATATCAAGGGCCAGGACGGGGAGGGGCGGCCCTACCACGCCCTCAGCCCCGAGCTGTTCTATTGGGCCCACGCGACCTTCTTCGAGGCGCAGATCGCCCTGCAACAATGGCTCGGCGCGCCCCTGGACGAACAGCAATGCGAGCGCCTCTACCAGGAGTCCATCCACTGGTATGCCCTCTATGGGTTGCCGATGGGGCAGGTGCCGGAGAGCTACGTCGCCTTCCAGGGTTATTGGCAGCGGATGCTGGAGCAGCGCCTCCAGCCGACGGAGATCACCGCCTGGTACTTCGGCTCGACCGGGCGCTTGCAGGCGCCTTATCCCTGGATGCGCGGCCCGCTGTGGTGGTGCCTGCAGCCGGTGCTGGTGGGCGGCGTGCGCTGGGTGGCGCGGGGCACCTTGCCGCCGGTGTTGCGGGAGCGGCTGGGGCTGCGCTGGACGGCGTCGGACCAGCGCCGGTTGCGCCTGCTCGCCGGGTTCCTGCGGCTGGCCTGGCGTGTGCTGCCCGGGGAGTGGGGCTATTTCCCCCGGGCGCGACGGGCGATACGGCGTGCGCGCCTGGCTGCCCCTGCAGAGCAACAGAGTCCCGGGGCTTGATGGGCTTCACCGTTCCCGGGCTGAAGCCCGGGCTACAGGGGTGGCGTGGTTGGGCGGGGCCTTAGTGCGGGGCGCGGTTGCGGATGGTTTTCATCAGGTCGTCGGGGCTGATGTGGCCGACCACTTGGGTTGCGGCGCTGCCGGGTTGCGGCAGGTCGAGGATGTGGCCCTTCATCTTGCCCACCACGTGCATTTCGCAGGGTTTGCAGTCGAACTTCAGGGTCAGCACTTCGTCGCCGTGCACCAGTTGCATCGGTGCCACCTTGGTGCGCACGCCGGTCACGCCCTTGGCCTGCTTGGGGCAGAGGTTGAAGGAGAAGCGCAGGCAATGCTTGGTGATCATCACCGGCACTTCACCGGCTTCCTCGTGCGCCTCGTAGGCGGCATCGATCAGCTGCACCCCATAGCGGTGGTAGAAGTCGCGGGCCTTCTGGTTGTAGACGTTATAGAGGAACGACAGGTGCGCTTCCGGGTACACCGGCGGCGGCACGGCGACGGGTTTGCGGCCGCCGCGCGGGTGGGCGGCTACGCGGGCGGCGGTCAGTGCCTCGATGGCTTCGCGGCGCAGGGCCTTGAGCTGGGAGTTGGGGATGAAGAAGGCCTGGGGCGCGTCCAGCTCCACGGCGTCGGCGTGGTACTGGGTGGTGCCCAGCTGGCCGAGCAGGTCGTGCAGCTGTTCGAGGGCCTGCTCGGGCTTGTTGGCGGCGCCGAAGGGGCCTTCCAGGGCGACGCTGGCGGTGATGCCTTCCTCGCTGGTGGCGCTCAGCTCCAGGCGCTCTTCACGCAGCTTGGCGACCCAGGAGAGGCCGATGCGGCGCTCGGACGAGGTCTTCTGCAGGGCCTGCTGCCAGTTGTGGTCGAGGTTGCGCGAGAGCGGGTGGTTGGGGCGCAGGCGGAACAGGCCCTCGGGCATCTCGTTGGGTTCGACGCGGTAGCGGTAGCGCTTCTCGCCGTCTTCCTCGAACTCGCCCTTGGGCTCGGCGATGTTGGCGCGGAAGCCTACGACTTCGCGCTTGACCAGCACGTTGAGGCCGTCGCCGTTGGACAGGGGCTCCTGGGTCACCACCAGCAGGTCGCGCTTGTTGACCTTCTCGACGTTGCCCACCAGCAGGCCGGTGAAGGTGGGGGAGTCGAAGGCGCCGATGTCGATCTTGCGGTCGGTGACGAAGTAGTCGGTGCTGCCACGGTGGAAGGTCTTGTCCGGGTCGGGCACGAAGAAGTGATCGGTGCGGCCGCTGGAGGCGCGGGCCAGGTCCGGGCGGTTTTCCAGGATGCCGTCCAGGCGCTGGCGGTAGTAGGCGGTGATGTTCTTCACGTAGCCCATGTCCTTGTAGCGCCCTTCGATCTTGAAGGAGCGCACGCCGGCGTCCACCAGGGCGCTGAGGTTGGCGCTCTGGTTGTTGTCCTTCATCGACAGCAGGTGTTTTTCGAAGGCGACGACGCGGCCCTGGTCATCCTTCAGGGTGTAGGGCAGGCGGCAGGCCTGGGAGCAGTCGCCGCGGTTGGCGCTGCGGCCGGTCTGGGCGTGGGAGATGTTGCACTGGCCGGAGAAGGCCACGCACAGGGCGCCGTGGATGAAGAACTCGATGGCGGCGTCGGTGTGGTCGGCGATGGTGCGGATCTGCTTGAGGTCCAGCTCGCGGGCCAGCACCAGCTGGGAGAAGCCAGCCTGGTCGAGGAACTTGGCCCGCTCCAGGGTGCGGATGTCGGTCTGGGTGCTGGCGTGCAGCTCGATCGGCGGGATGTCCAGTTCCATCACGCCCATGTCCTGGACGATCAGCGCGTCGACGCCGGCGTCGTACAACTGGTGGATCAGCGCGCGCGCAGGCTCCAGCTCGTCATCGTGGAGGATGGTGTTGATGGTGACGAACACGCGGGCATGGAAGCGCCGGGCGAACTCCACCAGCTGGGCGATATCGGCCACCTCGTTGCAGGCGTTGTGCCGCGCGCCGAAGCTCGGCCCGCCGATGTAGACGGCGTCGGCCCCATGCAGGATGGCCTCGCGGGCGATGTGTACATCGCGGGCAGGGCTGAGCAGTTCGAGGTGGTGTTTGGGTAGGGACATGGCAAAAAGGCTTCCGGCACGGTGCAGGGCGCGAATTGTACCGGTCCGGTGCCCGCTCGGCACCCGGTCCGGCGACGAATAGCGGGATGGCCGCAAACGCCTGCACGCTCGCGCTGTTGATCCTGCCCCTGTAATGGGAAAACGGAGCCTGGAGCGGCGGCGGTGTTGCCTGGTTCCGGCTAGGGGCGATGTCTAGAGTAGTCAGCTGGACAAAAGGAGTTGCCCCCATGAGACGAAAGGCTCGCATCCTCATCCTCTGCAAGACCTACCCCAGCCCTAGTGCCACTTATGCCGAGACCTCCTGCGTGGCGGGCATGGATGAGCACGGCGCGTTGATCCGCTTGTTCCCCGTGCCGTTCCGCCTCATTGGCGAGGAGCAGCAGTTCGCCAAGTGGCAGTGGATCGAAGCCGGTATCGAAAAGAGTACCCAAGACCACCGCCCTGAGAGCCACAAGATAGGCGTAGACACCATCCAGCCCCAGGAAACGCTGCCCGCTGGTGATTGGCTGCAGCGCAGGCGCCAGCTGGAGAAGTTACCGCTATACGAGAGCTTCGAGGCGCTGGAGCAGGCGCGGTTGAGGGACGGTACCACCCTGGGGTTGTTGAGGCCTGCACGGATAACCGGCTTGCAGATTCGCAAGGCGGGCACCGAGCAGTGGACGGCCGAGGAGCTGGAGAAGCTGGAGCAAATGCAGCGCCAGGCCAGCCTGTTCGATGAGGACGAGGTTGCCAGCATCAAGCGCCTGGAAAAGGTGCCGTTCGATTTCTACTACCACTACGAGTGCATGGTCGGCGGGCAGGTGGTCAGCCATACCCACAAGATTTCGGATTGGGAGGCCTGCGAGTTGTACCGGAAGGTGCGCCGAAGTCACGGCTCCGGCTGGGAGGTGCCCTTCAGGAAAAAGCTCGAAAGGGATCTACCACGTCAGGACCTGATGTTCCTGATGGGCAACATGCACCGTTTCCCAGGCCAGTGGCTGATCGTCAGCCTGATCTATCCGCCTAGGCTACAGCCGGGAATAGGTCTGCAGCTGCCGTTACTTTGAGGGGGAGGTGAACGGCCTGCAGGGCGCCGTCGAGGCTGTGGGCGCGCTGGGCGATCAGGTTGCGGTGGCAGAACCGGGCGTCCGCTTCGTAGCAGACCATGCAGATCCGTTGGCTGGGCACTTCGGCGAGCAGCTCATGGAGCCGCTCGTCCTGGGTGTCGATATAGGCATTGAAGCCACGCTCATAGACGGCCCAGTCACCATCTTCCTTGTAGCGCTTGCGTACGGGCTTGGGGCAGCCGAGGGCGGGCTCGTGCTCGTAGGCGATGCCCGCTTTCGCCAGGCATTCGGCAAAGGCTTTCTTGGAGAAGCCCGGCTTGCGCGAGAGGGGGTATTCACGAACGTCGAGGACCTTGTCGATCCCGGCTTCTTGCAGGCGCGCGATGAAGGCATCGATGGAGAGGCCTTCATAACCCGCTGTGTAGATATTCATGATGTCCTCCGCTTCCGTGCCGACCTGGCCGCAAAATCGCGGCGGACTATATCACCGCAACCTGGAAGCAGGGCTCGCCGACGATGGGCGGCCCTTAGGGCGCGTCGATGTCCTACAGGCCCTCAGCAACTGGATATATCGCGGATCCAGTCGTGGATCAGCGGGCGCGGTTGCAGCAGGTCGGCGTCGGCGGCGTCCAGCAGCGGCAGGCCCTGGTGGCCAGCGCGGCGGAAGTGCAGGCGGGTGCGGGCCTGCTGTTCATCGAGGATTTCGCCGCTCAGGCGCAGGCGCGCCAGCAGGCGTTCGTCCACCTGGTAGCTGCCGCACTCGCGACAACGCAGGGCGAGGCCGGGGCCGCCCGATTCCAGGGCCTTGGCTTCGTGTTCGCAGATCAAGCACTTCACGGGGCAACTCCTTTGTCCGGCAGACGACAGGCTTGAGTGGGGTCGCGATCCTGCCGACCGCTGCGCGACGCGGCTCTGTGGCCGCTGTGCAACGGGCGTGACGATCGCTGATAACCATAGACCGGGTGCCGGAGGGTGAGTTGCAGAATTATTCGAGCCTTGTGTCGGCTGGGTTGCCAGGCCCCGCGCGCCGGGGCCTGGTGAGTGGCGGGAGGGCTAGATGTCCTTGCCGAGGAAGCTGTCGCGGTCGGGGTGGCGCGGTTTCGGGCGCAGGGCGGTGACCAGGCGGCCGTCGAGGGCGGCCAGGCCGGCGGCGATCAGGGCCATGCCGATGAAGTGCTTGGCCTCCAGCTGTTCGCCCAGCACCAGGGCGCCGAGGAGGATGGCGCTGACCGGGATGAGGAAGGTCACCAGCATCAGGTTGGTGGCGCCGGCGCTGGCGAGGATGCGGAAGTACAGCACGTAGGCCAGGGCGGTGGAGAGCAGGGCGATCCCGGCCAGCGCGGCCCAGGTGGCGGGGCCGGGCAGGGGCAGGGTCCAGGGGTGGTCCACCAGCAGGGCGACGGGAATCAGCAGCAGGGTCGAGGCGCTGATCTGCCCGGTGGCGGTGATCATCGGCGGCACGCCCATGGCCTTGAAGCGGCGGCCGAAGATACCGGCGAAGGCATAGGACAGCGCGGCGCCGAGCACCGCCAGCTGTGCCCAGATATGGCTGCCGAGCCCCGACAGCGCGGCGGGGCCGATCAGGGTGGCGACGCCGGCCAGGCCGATGAGCACGCCGGCGAGCTTGCGGCCGGTCATCTTCTCGTCCTGGGTCAGCAGGTGCGCCACCAGCACCGAGAACAGCGGCGTGCTGGCGTTGAGGATGGAGGCCAGGCCGCTGGCGATGTGGGTCTGGCCCCAGACGATGAGGCAGAAGGGAATCAGGTTGTTGAGCAGCCCCATGCCGAAGAACGCCAGCCACACGCGGGGATCGCGCGGCATCCGCAGGCCCATGAGGTGCACCAGGGCCAGGAGGGCGAGGGCGGCCAGGCCGATGCGGGCCATGACGATGGTGAAGGGGGGCAATTCCTTCACGGCGATGCCGACGAAGAAGAACGAACCGCCCCAGAGGATGGAAAGGGCCACCAGCATGCCCCATTCGCGTGTGCCCATGACGTTCTGCGTGTTCATCGCCTGTCTCCTTGCTTGAGTTCCATTCGTTGCAGGCGGTCGCTTGAATCCCGTCTGTGGCTCCCTATTATTCGGACGGGGCTCGGCGTGACAAACGAGCTTTTCTCCATGGACGATCGAGTTTTTCTAAAGCATGAGCACCTTGCCTTCCCTCAGCGCGCTGCGCGCCTTCGAAGCGGCGGCCCGCCACCTCAGCGTGACCCTGGCGGCCCGTGAACTCTGCGTGACGCCGGGGGCGGTGAGCCTGCAGGTGAAGGAGCTGGAGGCGACCCTCGGCGTGCAGCTGTTCCTGCGCCGGCCGCGCAGCCTGGCCCTGACCGCCGAGGGCGCGGACTACTTCGCCACCCTGCGCACGGCCTTCCGCCTGATGCGTGAAGCCACCGCCGAGATCACCGCCCGCGCGCGGCCGGCGGTGCTGACCCTGACCTGCACGCCGGGCTTCGCCCTGCAGTGGCTGGTGCCCCGGCTGGGTGGCTTCGAGGCGCGGATGCCGGGGATCGACGTGCGCATCAGCCCGTCCAATCGGCGCATGGATTTCGCCCTCGACGGCATCGACCTGGCGGTGCGCCACGGCTTCGGCCGCTACGAGGGGCTGGTGGCCGAGCGGCTGGTGGATGACGAGCTGGTGCCGGTGTGCAGCCCGGCGCTGACCGCCGATACGAGCCTGTCGACGCCCGCGCAACTGGCGGGCTTCACGCTGCTGCACGACGAACACCGCCACGACTGGCCGCTGTGGCTGGAGGCGGCCGGCGCTGCGGAGGTGGACGCTGCGCGCGGGCCGCTGTTCGTCGACAGCAACGGCGCCATCGAGGCGGCCCGGGCCGGGCTCGGGGTGGCGCTGGTGCGGCGCTCCCTTGTGCATCGCGAGCTCGCGGCCGGTACCCTGTTGGCGCCTTTCCACCAGGGCGTTGCCAGCGCCCTGGCCTATTTTCTTGTCTACCCGGCCGGCGTTCTGGAGCGTCCCGCAGTGGCGGCGTTCCGCGAATGGCTGCTGGCCGAGGCAGGCAGGGCTTGAGGAATCGAACATGGAATACCTGATCAGAACCGCCACCCCTGACGACGCCGCGGCCATCAGCCAGGTGGTGCTCCTGGCGCTGGCCGAGAGCAACGCCCGCGACTACCCGCCGGCGGTGATCGCCTCGGTGCAGGCGAACTTCGGCCCCGAACAGGTGCGGGGGCTGCTGGCGGCGCGCGAGGTGCTGGTGGCGGAGGAGGCGGGCTGCGTGATCGGCACCGCCAGCCTGGATGGCGATGTGGTGCGTACCGTCTTCGTCGCGCCGGGTGCCCAGGGGCTGGGCGTCGGCCGGCGGCTGATGGAACAAGTGGAGGCGCTGGCCCGGGAGCGCGGCGTCGCGGTGTTGAAGGTGCCTTCGTCGATCACCGCCGAAGGCTTCTACGCAGGGCTGGGCTTCCAGGCCGTGCAGCAGATCATCCGGGGCGAGGAGCGCACCATCGTGATGGAGCGCTCGCTCGCCTGACCCGGGCTAAGGGTTACCAGCCGCAGGCGGCCTCGAAGCTGTCGGCGCGGGCCATTTCCCACATGCGGCCGTAGAAGTCGGCTTCGATGGTGTCCTTGAGCAGGTCGCCCGGCTTGAGGAACACGTGGAGCTGGGAGAACAGGCGGATCTCGCTGTCGGAGACGCGGCGCACCAGGTGGCGCGGCTCCAGCTGCGCCGGGTGATCGAGGCCGGCGGCGGCGAGCATCTCGGCCAGGGCCTTGAGGGTGTTGCGGTGGAAGCTGTGCACGCGCTGGGCCTTGTCGGGTACCACCAGGGCGCGCTGGCGCAGGGCGTCCTGGGTGGCGACGCCGGTGGGGCACTTGTTGGTGTGGCAGCTCTGCGACTGGATGCAGCCGATGGCGAACATGAAGCCCCGCGCGGAGTTGGCCCAGTCGGCGCCGATGGAGAGCACGCTGGCGATGTCGAAGGCGCTGACGATCTTGCCGCTGGCGCCGAGCTTGATCTTGTCCCGCAGGTTCAGCCCCACCAGCACGTTGTGCACGAACAGCAGGCCCTCGCGCAGCGGCACGCCGATGTGGTCGGTGAACTCCAGTGGCGCGGCGCCGGTGCCGCCTTCCTTGCCGTCGACGACGATGAAGTCCGGGTAGATGCCGGTGGCCAGCATGGCCTTGGCGATGCCCATGAATTCCCAGGGGTGGCCCAGGCAGAACTTGAAGCCCACCGGCTTGCCGCCGGACAGCTCACGCAGCTGGGCGATGAACTGCATCATTTCCACGGGGGTGGAGAAGGCGCTGTGGCGCGAGGGGGAGATGCAGTCCTCGCCCATCATCACGCCGCGGGTTTCGGAGATTTCCTTGGTCACCTTGTGCTTGGGCAGGATGCCGCCGTGGCCGGGCTTGGCGCCCTGGCTGAGCTTGATTTCGATCATCCGCACCTGCGGGTTCTGCGCCTGGGCGGCGAAGCGCTCCGGGTCGAACAGGCCGGCGGCGGTGCGGCAGCCGAAATAGCCGCTGCCCAGTTCCCACACCAGGTCGCCGCCGTGCTCGCGGTGGTAGGGGCTGATGCTGCCTTCGCCGGTGTCGTGATAGAAACCGCCGAGCTTGGCGCCCTGGTTGAGGGCGCGGATGGCGTTGGCGCTGAGGGAGCCGAAGCTCATGGCCGAGATGTTGAAGATCGATGCCGAGTAGGGCTGCTTGCACTGCGGCCCGCCGATCTCGATGCGGAAGGCCGACGGGTCGCTCAGTGGGGCGGGGCGCATGGAGTGGCCGATGAACTCGAAGCCCGCCTGGTAGACGTCCATCAGCGTGCCGAAGGGCTTGTCGGCGCCTTCGTTCTTGGCCCGCGCGTACACCAGCGAGCGCTGGGCGCGGGAGAAGGGCAGCTTGTCGCCGTCGGCTTCCAGCAGGTACTGGCGGATTTCCGGGCGGATGCCTTCCACCAGGTAGCGGATGTTGCCCAGGATCGGGTAGTTGCGGCGCACCGCGTGGGGTTTCTGCAGCAGGTCGATGAGACCGACCAGCGACAGCACGCCGGTGAGCAGGGTGAAGGGCCAGACCCATTCATGTTCGATGAAGGGCAGGGTGGCGAGGGTGAAGAGCACGCAGAAGGCGAAGAACGCGTAGCGGCTGAGAAGCGACAGGCTCATGCGGTTTCCTTGTGAGAGGGCACGGGTTCAGCGTAGCGGAGCGGCAAGGTTACGCCTTGTGGCACGGCGAGGGGCACCCTGAAGCTCGTCGGGTGAGCCCGCCAGGCACCGTAGGCTAGCGCGGCGCGGCGAAGAAACGCCGCCACAACTCGGCCTCGCGCCCGCTGGCGCGCAGGGCGGCCAGGCCCTTGTCGAAGGCCTCCACATAGCTGCGGTTGCCGGCGGGCTGCCCGGCGAACAGCACGAAGTACTCCCAGCTCTGCAGCGGCGCGGTGGTGGCCAGGTGCGCGGCTTCGTCCGCGTCCAGCTTCTGGTTCACCAGCCACTGCCCGGTGCCCTTGACCATGTCCACGGCGTCGATGCGCCCGGCGGCGAGCTTGCGCAGGTTGCTGGTTTCGTCGCCGCCCACTTCGTATTTCAGCAGGCCGCGTTGTTCGGCTTCCTCCAGCAGCGGGGTCTTCGCCGAGCCCAGGGGCAGGCCGATGGTCAGGCCGCGCAGGCGCTCGATGTCGGCCGGCGTGCCGTCCCATTGCACCGGGCGGGCGCGGTTGTAGAAGAGCACCACCTCGTCGCTGTAGACCCGCTCGGAGAACAGGCAACAGGCCTCGCGCTCGGGGCTGCGGCCCCACACGGCCGAGGCCTGCCAGCGGCCCTGGCGCACTTCCTCGAAGGCGCGCTTCCAGGGGAAGAAACCGTATTCCACGGTGATGCCCTGGGTGGCGAAGGCTTCGCTGACCAGGGTGGGGATCACGCCATTGCCGGGCTGCGAAGCGCTGATAAGGGGCGGCCACTCGCCGATGGCGATGCGGATATGGCCCTCGGCGAAGAGCGGGCGGGCGCAGGCGAACAGGCAGATGAACAACAGGACCCGGAATCGGGACATCGAATTCTCCCGGCGATGCACGCCCGGCGGCGTGGCACCCGTTCAGCCAAGCACAGGGCGTGCCGGCCCGCCAGCCGTGGCGTCATGTACGAGGGGGCGCGCCATTGGGTGAGTGTTTTCAGGGAGGCCCGATCGCGAATGAATTCGCTCCCACAGGGACGGGTGGCTAGGGCGTGGAGCTCTTTGTAGGGTGTGCCGTGCGCACCTCGAGGGTGGGGCGTATTCAAGAGCAGAAATGAGTGAGGAGGGTAGTGCTCGTGGGGGGAGCGGGGCTCGGGCTCGGATAAGCGGTGGGCTGAAGCCCACCCTACGCTTCACCCCGCGCCTCACCTGACGTCTTACCCTGCGTCCGTCTTGCGCTTGGCGATGTACGCAGCATCGCGAATGAATTCGCTCCTACGGGGGGCTCTGTGTGATGGGCTCAGCCTAGGGTTGTGGCGGCAGGGCGTGGGTGCAGGCGGTGAGCACGGCTTCGTCGGCCTTGAGGCGGTCGGGGAGGAAGTCGCGGAGGAATTCCACCCAGGTGCGGATCTTCGCGTCGAGGAATTGCCGCGACGGGTAGAGGGCGTAGATGCCCAGGGGGAACAGGCTGTGGTGGGGCAGCACGCGCACCAGGCTGCCGTCGGCCAGGCCCTTGACGGCGGAGTACACCGGCAGCACGCCGATGCCCATGCCGGCGATCAGCGCTTCGGTCATGGCGTCGGCGGTGTTGACCTGGAAGGGGGTCTGGTTGATGGAGATCATCTGCTGCCCGTCGGGGCCTTCGAACAGCCACTTGTCCAGGGCCATCACCGAGTTCACCAGGCGCAGGCAGCGGTGCTGGGTGAGGTCCGACGGCTGGCGCGGGGCGCCGTGTTTCTCGATGTAGGCGGGGGAGGCGCAGAGCACGCTGTAGGTGGTGCCGAGCTGCTTGGAGATGAAGCCCGAGTCGGGCAGCTCCTGGGCGATCACCACCGAGATGTCGTAGCCCTCGTCGAGGATGTCGGTGGTGCGGTTGGCCAGGGTCATGTCGAAGCTGACGTCGGGGTAGGTCTCGCTGTACTGGGCGATGGCCTTGATCAGGTAGTGCTGGCCGATGCCGGTCATGGCGTGGACCTTGAGGTTGCCGGCGGGGCGGGCGTGGGCCTCGCTGGCTTCGGCCTCGGCTTCCTCTATGTAGCCGAGGATCTGCTCGCAGCGCAGCAGGTAGCGCTGGCCGGCTTCGGTGAGCGCGATGCGACGGGTGGTGCGGTGCAGCAGGCGGGTACGCAGGTGGGTTTCCAGGGTGGCCACGGCGCGCGATACGTAGGAGGTGGTCAGGTCGAGGCGGGCCGCCGCAGCGGTGAAGCTGCCGGTTTCGGCCACGCAGACGAAGGCGCGCATGTTGAAGAGGATGTCCATGAAGGGCTCCGGCCTGGAAGGGGTGCGAATTCTGGCATGAAGTGCCGAGGGGATTATGGCCGATCAGTACACAATGAATCGCCTATCCGAGCGCTTATCCCGAGGCCGGGCCACACATAGAATCGCCGCCGTTTCGGGCCTTTCCGGCCCTTGCCTCAGGATGTGCCGCACGTGCCCCGCAATCGTCGGCCCGGGTTGACCCGAGCCAGTCTGTTCGCTGTCTTCCCGCTTCTGTGTTCCTGTATCGATTCCTCCGGCCTCGCGCCATCCTCCCGGCCCCTGGACGCCCATGTACTGGCGCCGGGCGCTGCCATCAGCGCCGCCCAGGCCGAGGCCGGCTGGCCCGCCGGGCAGTGGTGGCGCGCCTATGGCGACCCGCAGCTGGACCGCTGGATGGACCGCGCCCTGGCCGGCAGCCCGAGCCTGGCCATGGCCGCCGCGCGGGTGCGCCAAGCCCGGGCGCGGGCCGGGGTGGTGGAGGCCGACGAGGCGCCGCAGCTGGGTCTGGACGCCAGCCTGCAACGCAAGCGCTGGCCCGACGATGCCTTCTATGGCCCCGGCGATCTGGCCCGCAGCAGCAGCTGGAACAACACCAGCCAGCTGGGCTTCAGCTACCCGCTGGATCTCTGGGGGCGCGAGCGCAGCCGCGGCGAGTCGGCCCTCGACCAGGCCCGGGCGACGGCGAGCGACGCGCGCCTGGCGGCCCTGGAGCTGCAGGGCAATCTGGTGCGCAGCTACATAGGCCTGGCCCTGCACCACGCCGAGCTGGATATCGCCGAAGCCGAGCTGGCCCGCCAGGAACAACTGCTGGCACTGACCCGCCAACGCCGCCACGACGGCATCGGCACCGGCCTGGAGGAGACCCGTGCGCAGCTGGGCCTGCCCGAGGCTCACCGGCAGATCGACCTGCTGCACGAAGCCATCGCGCTGGACCACAACCAGCTCGCCGCCCTGGCCGGCGCGGGCCCGGGGGAGGGCGAGGCCCTGCAACGCCCGGCGCTGTCGCCACTGCTGGACCTGGGCCTGCCGCCGCGCCTGCCCCTGGAGCTGCTCGGCCACCGACCGGACCTGGTGGCCGCGCGCTGGCGGGTGGCGGCCGAGGCGCGGGGCATCGAGGCGGCGAAGGCAGACTTCTACCCCAACGTCGACCTGCTCGGCGGCCTCGGCACCTCGGCGGTGCAGGGCGGGGTGCTGGACTTCCTGCGCTACGACAAGCTGACCTGGGGCCTGGGCCCGGCGCTGTCCCTGCCCGTCTATGACGGTGGCTTGCGCCGTGGCCGCCTGGCCGAGACGGGGGCCGGCTACGACCTGGCGGTGGAGGGTTACAACCAGGCGCTGGTGCTGGCGATCAAGGGCGTGGCCGATGCCCTGGTGCGGCTGAAGTCCCTGCGCGAGCAGCAGCACCTGGCCGCCGATTCGGTGGCCCAGGCGCAACACGCCTTCGACCTGGCCCAGCTGGCCCGCCAGCGCGGCCTCACCGACCAGCGCGCGGTGCTGGAGGCGCAACCGGCGCTGCTCCAGGCCCAGCGCCTGCAGCAGCAGGTGCGTGCCGCGCGCCTGGTGGCCCAGGCCGACCTGCTGCTGCAACTGGGCGGCGGCGTGCTGCCGGTGGCCACCGGCCCGCAGCCGGAGCGACTGACGCCCACCGAACCCACGCTGCACATCCCCCATCCCTGAGAAACGACCATGACCACAACCTTGCGCCGCGACCTGGCCAACTGGGCGCGCACCGAGGGCCTGACCTGGGTGTTCATCCTCAAGGCCCTGCTCACTGCCTTCATCGCCCTGTGGCTGGCCTACCGCCTGGAGCTGCCGCAGCCCGGCACCGTGCTGGTGACGGTGTTCATCGTCATGCAGCCGCAGAGCGGCCAGGTATTGGCCAAGAGCTTCTACCGCATCATCGGTACCCTGCTGGGGCTGACGGTGATGGTGGCGCTGATCGCCCTGTTCAACCAGGAACGGGTGCTGTTCATGCTCAGCGTGGCCATCTGGATCGGCCTGTGCACCGCCGGTGCCGCGCGCTACCGGGACTTTCGCGGCTACGCCTGCGTGCTGGCCGGCTACACGGCGGTGATCATCGGCCTGCCGGCGACCCTGCACCCGGAAGGCGCCTTCATGCAGGCGCTGTGGCGGGTGCTGGAGATCACCCTGGGCATCCTCTGCACCGGGCTGGTCAATGCCCTGGTGCTGCCGCAGACCAGCAGCGCCGACCTGCGTGCCACCTTGCAGGCGCGCTTTCGCGACTTCGCCGCCTTCGCCTGCGAGGGGCTGGCCGGGCGCCTGGACAGCGATCGCTTCGAGGCCCTCAATGCGCGCTTCGCCGCCGCTGCCGTGGGCCTGGAGAACCTGCGCAACGCCACCGCCTTCGAAGACCCGCACATGCGCCTGCGCGCCGGGCGCCTGGGGCGGCTGAACAACGAGTTCATGGTGCTCTCCACGCGCTTCCATGCTCTGCACCAGTTGCTCAACCGCCTGGCCGCGACCGTGGAGCCGACCGGCCAGCTGGTGCGCGAGGCCCTCGCACCCTGCCTGGCGGAAGTGGCCGCGCTGCTGGCCGCCCAGCGCGAAAGCCTGGGCAGCGACGCCGAGGCGGCGGAGTTCGCCGGGCGCCTGGCGGCCTGCCGGCAGGAGCTGATGCAGCTGATCCGCGCTGGGCGTGGACGCCTGGCCATGCAGCAGGTGGACGAGGCCGGCGCGCTGGATTTCGATACCGCCGCCGAACTGCTGTTCCGCTTCGTCGATGACCTTCACAGCTACGCCCTGACCCTGGCCTCGCTGCTGGACCACCGCCACGCCCGCGAGGACTGGCGGGAGAGCTTCCGCCCCCGCGCCAACTCCCTGGCCGCCGCCGTGGCCGGCATGCGCAGCAGTTTGCTGATCCTTGCCCTGGGCACCTTCTGGATGGCCACCGCCTGGCCGGCCGGGGAGACCTTCACCATGACCGTGGGGATGATCTCGGCACTGGCGTCGTCCTCGTCCAACCCCAAGCGCCTGGCCCTGCAGCTGACCATCGGCGCCACCGGCGGCGCCCTGGCCGGTATCGCGACCACCTTCTGGGTGCTGCCCTGGCTGGACGGCTTCGCCATGCTCTGCTGCGCCCTGGCGCCCACCTTCGCCCTGGGCGCGCTGCTGCTGTCGCGCAGCCAGTGGTCGGGCTACGGCGTCGGTCTGCTGGTGTGGTTCTGCCTGCTGTCGCTGCCGGCCAACCTGACACACTACGACCCCTACCGGCTGTTCAACGAGTACCTGGCGGTGCTGCTGTCCATGACCCTGGCCACCCTGGCGGCGGCGCTGATCCTGCCGCCCAACCGACCCTGGCTGTGGCGGCGCCTGGAGCACGACCTGCGCATGTGCGCGGTGCACACCGTGAGCGGGCGCATCCGTGGGCTGGTGAGCGGCTTCGAGAGCGGCACCCGGGACCTGCTGGCCCAGGCCTATGCCTTCTCCGCCGGGCGCCCGGACGTGCAGCGCCGCCTGCTGCGCTGGATGTACGCGGTGCAGGAGGTGGGGCACGCGGTGATCGAGCTGCGCCTGGAGCAGGCACGGCTGCCGGCGTTGTCCTGCTATGCCGAATCCATGCCCTGGCGGCAATCGGTGCGGGTGATGGGGCGGGCGCTGATCCGCCTGTTGATCCAGCCCGGCGAGGCCAACCGCCTGCGCGCGTTGCAGGCGGTGGAGCAGGCCATCGAGGCGGTGCGCGCCACCCCCGAGCCCTGTGCGCCGCAGTTCGAGACCTCGCCCTTGCGCCGCCTGCAGAGCTACCTGCACTTCATCCGCACCTCTCTGCTCGACCCGCTGGCGCCCTGGGCGGATGCCCCCGAGCCGGCACCCGCCCCGGTACTCGCCCATGCCACGTGAGATCGCCCTGCACGGCGTCTACCTGCCGAGCCTGACGCTGCTGTTCCTCCTGGCCCTGGCTGGCGGCTGGGTGCTCGACCGCCTGGCCGCGCGCCTGGGGCTGTACCAGCACGCCTGGCACCCGGTGCTGCTGCGGGTCAGCCTGTTCACCTGCCTGTACGGCGCCCTGGCGCTGGCCACCTACCGTTGAGAGACCCCTGTCCGTGAAACGAATCATCAGTGTCGTCGCGACCCTGCTCATCCTCGCCTTGGCGGTGGCCTTGGTGCACCAGCTGTGGCAGCACTACATGGAGTCGGCCTGGACCCGCGACGGCCGGGTGCGCGCCGATGTGATCAACATCGCCCCCGATGTCGCCGGGCTGGTGGTAGAGGTGCCGGTGCGCGACAACCAGGCGGTGAAGGCCGGCGACGTGCTGCTGCGCATCGACTCGTCGCACTACGCGCTGGCGGTGAGCGAGGCCGAAGCGGAGGTGGACGCCGCCCGCGCCGAGCTGGACATGCGCCGCCTGAACGCCCGCCGCCGCGCCGACATGGACGACCTGGTGGTGTCGCGGGAGAGCCGCGAGGACGCCAGCCATATCGCCAACGGCGCCGAGGCCCGCTACCGCCGCGCCCTGGCCCAGCGCGATGCGGCGCGGCTGGACCTGGAGCGCACCGAAGTGCGCGCGCCGGTGGACGGCTACGTCACCAATCTCAACATCTACCGGGGCGACTACGCGCGCACCGGCCAGGCCAGCATGGCGCTGGTGGACGGGCGCTCGTTCTACGTCAACGGCTACTTCGAGGAGACCCGCCTGCCGCGCATCCGCGTGGGCGCGAAAGTGGAGATGCGCCTGATGAGCGGCGAGCGCCTGCTGGGGCATGTCGACAGCATCGCCCGGGGCATCTACGACCGCGACAACCCCGAGAGCCGCGAGCTGGTGGCGGACGTGAACCCCACCTTCAACTGGGTGCGCCTGGCCCAGCGCGTGCCGGTGCGCATCCACCTGGACGAGGTGCCCGAGGGGCTGGCGCTGTCGGCGGGGATGACCTGCACCGTGGTGGTGGACGAGGGGCAGGGCGGGGACGCTCCGCGGGGCTGAGGGATTGTTGAGCCAGCGGCCACAGTCCTTGTGCTGGATCGGTCTGTAAGCGTCGGGTGGTGCTCCTTAAAATTGACCTGCCTCCCACGACGAGGCGTACATGCTGATCTACCTCACCGTCCTGCGGTGTTGCGCAGTACCTTCGGCCCGTTCGTGGAGAGCGGGCCGAAGCCCCTCCCTCCAAGGCAATTCGGATAACAGATCAATGAAAGCGTTCATGTTGCTGGCCCTGGCCGGCCTGTCTCCTCTCGTCTTCGCTGCCGCCCCCGAACAACCCGCTCCCGCCGAAACCGAGCCCTACCACTACGGCATGGAGCTGGACATCGCCCGGGTCATCTCCCGCAGCGAAGTTCCCGATGTCTGCGGCGTGGTGCCGGCCTACCTGACCTATGAAGACCACCAGGGCAAGGTGCATCGCCTCGAGTACATGGTGTTCGGCAATGGTTGCTCCAACGGTTGAGCCCAACCGCTCGACGTGACAGATGCCCGGCCCGATAAGCCGGGCATTGTCGTTTGAGGGGGTGTGGTGGGGGCCTACGTGAAGCTTGGATTAAATATCTGACTTGCCGGTCGGAATTCATTATCCTGCGGCACTCTTGCTTGCAGTACAGAACAACCCATCAATAAAAGGATCAATTCCATGGCTCAAGTAACCCTCAAGGGCAACCCCGTCAGCGTCGATGGCCAACTGCCGGCCAAAGGCGCCCAGGCACCGGCTTTCAGCCTGGTCGGCGGCAACCTGGCGGACGTGACCCTGGCCAGCCTGAGCGGCAAGCGCAAGGTGCTGAACATCTTCCCGAGCGTCGACACCCCCACCTGCGCCACCTCCGTGCGCAAGTTCAACACCGAAGCCAGCAAGCTGGCCAACACCGTGGTGCTGTGCATCTCCGCCGACCTGCCGTTCGCCCAGGCGCGCTTCTGCGGCGCTGAAGGCCTGGAAAACGTGATCAACCTGTCCACCATGCGTGGCGCGCAGTTCCTCAAGGACTACGGCGTCGCCATCGCCAACGGCCCCCTGGCCGGCATCGCCGCCCGCGCCGTGGTCGTGCTGGACGAGAATGACAAGGTGCTGCACAGCGAGCTGGTAGGCGAAATCGCCGACGAGCCGAACTACGCAGCCGCCATCGCCGCGCTCTGATCGGGTGAAGGTGACGAAAAAGGGAGGCCGGTGGCCTCCCTTTTTCTTTGGGCGCGATTTCGTGGCCCAACGCGGCGATGTGTGGCCTCGCTGCGGGCATTCCTTGTGGGAGCGGCTTCAGCCGCGAAAGACCCACCGTCGGCACCGGGCTGCGAGTGGGCGGATGTTTCATCGCGAATGAATTCGCCCCCACGGGTTCCGGCAACAGCTTCGCGAGCAGAGCTCGCTCCTACGGGGCGTGCCAGGGCCGACACGGCGGTGTTTGGCGGGGCTCCGATGGTGGATGGGGGAGGCGTCATCCACCCACACACCGGTTGGCTCCGTAGGGCGGGTGAAACCCGCGTGGTGGTGGGTCGGGGGTGTCGGATTTCACCCGACCTACGAGGGGCTCGGTGCCGTAGGTTGGCGCCGAGCGTAGCGAGGCCCAACACAGCGGTGTTCGGCCTCGCTGTGGGCATTCCCTGTGGGAGCGGCTTCAGCCGCGAAGGGCTTACCGCCGGCACTGGGCCGCGAGTGGGCGGGTGTTTCATCGCGAATGAATTCGCTCCCACGGGTTCGAGCAAC
>NZ_JAOTQU010000041.1:0-41610 GCF_025685765.1 Pseudomonas sp. PDM13
TCCAACTTTCTTCGCTCGAACCCTCACATTGATGTGCGCAGTAACCCAGCGCACGTTCGTAGGATGGCGTAGAGCGAAGCGAAACCCATGCGGTGGAGGTGGCACGAATCCTTGGGCGCTCGGAAAGCACCGTGCTTGAGCGCTTGCATTAAAACCACAACAGCTAACGCAGACAGAGCCAATTCATTCGCGATCAAGGCCCGCGCTCCGTAGGGCGGGTGAAACCCGCGTAGTTGATCGGCCACAGCGTCGGGCTGCACCCGACCTACGGCTTACCAGACGTGCTGCGGCGCCCGCCTGTGAAGGGGCTTCACTCCGCCAGCCGCTCCGCGAGGAAGTCGACGAAGACCCGCACCTTCTGCTGCAGGTGGCGGTTGCTGGCGTAGAGGGCGTAGATGCTGCGCCGGGCCAGTTGCTGGTGCGGCAGCACCTGTTGCAGCTGGCCGCTGGCCAGGAGTGGCGCGGCGATGAAGGACGGCAGCGCACCAATGCCGGCACCGGCCACCAGCAGGTCGCCGAGCATCAGGCTGTTGTCCACCGAGAGCCGTGTGCGCAGCTCGACGCCGCGCCCCTTGGGGCCATCCAGGCGCCAGCCGCCGGGGCTGTCGGCCAGGCGATAGGCGAGGCAGTCGTGGCCGCAGAGGTCTTCGAGCCGCTGCGGCGTGCCCCGCGCCGCGAGGTAGCCCGGGGAGGCGCAGATCACCTGCTCCACCTCCCCCAGGCGCCGGGCGATCAGCGTGGAGTCGGCCAGGCTGGAGCGGATGCGCAAGGAGACGTCGAAGCCTTCGGAGACCGGGTCCAGCAGGTGGTCGTCGAGGGTCAGCTCCACGTTCAGCTGCGGGTAGAGCGCCATGAACTCCGCCAGCAGCGGCGACAGCACCTTGAGGCTGAACGACAGCGGCGCATTCACCCGCAGGCGCCCGCTGACCTCGCCCGCGCCCTGGGCGGTGGCGCTTTCCAGGGCTTCCAGCTCGTCCAGCAGGCGGCAGCATTCGGCGAAGTAGGCACGCCCGGTGTCGGTGAGGCTCATGCGCCGCGTGGTACGCAGCAGCAACAGGTTGCCCAGGCGCGCCTCCAACTGGCGCACCTGCTTGCTCACCGCCGCGGTGGATTGGCCCAGGTCGAGGGCGGCCTTGCTGAAGCCGTCGAGCTCGACGACGCGGCGGAAGGTGCGCATGGCAACGAGCAGGTCCATATTTTCCCTCAGGTTGAATGTCTTTCAGCGGATGCGCAGATTATCTCTTCAGGCTCAACAAATACCATCGCGGCACTCATCACCACCAAGGAGTTCCGCCATGCACCTGCCCCGCCCCCTTTCCCGCCTCGCTGCCCTGCCTCTGCTGCTGGCCCTGGCCCAGGGCGCCCTCGCCGCCGAGGAAGTCGGCAAGAGCCCCTGGGGCGAAAAGGACGAGATCGGCCGCCTCAACCTGATCACCCCCGAATCCCGCGCCGCCATCCTCGGCCGCCTCGCCGGCGGCAAGGCCTACGACCTGGCCGTGGAGTACTTCATCGGCATGCCCAGCTGGCAGGCCGCCGGCGACCCGCCCTACCAGATGTGGATGACCCACACGCCCCACGGCAACCTGCTGGCCGACCCGATGGGCGTGGGCGAGGCGATGAACCGCCACGTCAGCTACACCGGTTCGGCGGTGTCCATGTACGCC
This sequence comes from Pseudomonas sp. PDM13, assembly GCF_025685765.1. Classification (NCBI taxonomy): domain Bacteria; kingdom Pseudomonadati; phylum Pseudomonadota; class Gammaproteobacteria; order Pseudomonadales; family Pseudomonadaceae; genus Pseudomonas; species Pseudomonas sp. PDM13. Next base: position 1,665 of record NZ_JAOTQU010000041.1, read on the forward strand.
CACATGGGCACCCATATCGACGCGCTCAACCACTTCGGCCTGGAGGGCAAGATCTGGAACGGCTATGCCGCCGCCGACCACCTGGGCGACCGGGGCTGGAACGTGACCGGCGCCGAGAAGCTGCCCCCCATCGTCGCCCGTGGCGTGCTGATCGACGTGCCCGCCGCCAAGGGCGTGGAGATGCTGCCGGACAGCTACCGCGTCACCCGCCTGGACCTGCGCCAGGCCCTGAACAAGCAGGGCGTGAGCCTGGAGAAAGGCGATGTGGTGCTGATCCGCACCGGGCGCATGCGTGACTACGAGAACGCCCAGCGCTACATGACCAACCCGCCGGGCCTGAGCCTGGACGCGGCGAAGTTCCTCATCGAGGAAGGCGGCGCCATGGTGGTGGGCGCGGACAACCTGAGCTTCGAGACCTTCCCCACCGAGGTGCCGGAGAACTACATCCCGGTGCACACCTACCTGCTGGCCCAGCAGGGCGCGCCCATCATGGAGCTGGTGGACCTGGAAGGCCTCTCGCGGGACAAGGTCTACGAGTTCGCCTTCATCGGCGCCTCGCTGAAGTTCCGCGGCGCCGATGCCGCGCCGATCCGCCCGGTGGCGCTGCCGATCAACTGAGGCTCTCGGCGAGCTTCCGGGCTGAAGCCCGGGCTACGGAAGCGCGAGGTGCGGCGGTTTCACAGCGGCCGTTGGGCTGTGTCACTATCGCGCCTCCTTCGCGGCGCCCCTCGTGGGCGCCGTCGCTCCGTCGGTACAAGGAACCTCGCGCGTGGAAACCTCGGTCTTTCTGGTGGTAATGGCGGCGGCCGCCCTGCATGCGGGCTGGAACGCGCTGCTGAAGATCGGCCTCGACCGCCTGCTCACCGCCACCCTGATCCAGATGGCCGCCGGCCTGGTCTCCCTCTGCGCCCTGCCCTTCGTGGCCTTCCCGGTGGCCGCCGCCTGGCCCTGGATCATCCTCTCCGCCGTGCTGCACATCGGCTACAACCACTTCCTCGCCCGCGCCTACCAGTACGGCGACCTCGGGCAGGTCTACCCCATCTCCCGGGGCAGCTCGCCGCTGATGGTGGCGCTGCTGTCCCTGGCCTTCCTCCACGACGGGCTCGGTCACGCCGAACTGGCCGGCCTGCTGACCCTGGTCACGGGCATCTGGCTGATGGCCTGGCGCGGCGGGCGCGCTGGGGTCGGGATCAATCGCTCGATGCTGTTCTGCTCGCTGATGACCGCGGCCTTCATCGCCGGCTACACCCTCTCCGACGCGGTGGGCGCACGCAGCAACGGCGATGCGCTGTCCTACGCCGCCTGGCTGTTCGCGGTGAATGGCTGGGTGATGGCTGGGGTGATTGCGGTGCAGCGCGGGCCGCGCGTGTTCCTGCAGTTGGGCCCGTACTGGAAGAGCGGCCTGGCGGGTGGCGCCATGTCGCTGCTGGCCTACAGCATCGTCATCTGGGCCATGACCCAGGCGCCGGTGGCGCTGGTCTCCGCCCTGCGCGAGACCAGCGTGGTGTTCGCGCTGCTGATCGGCTGGCTGTTCCTCAAGGAACCCATGAAGCCGATCCGCCTGCTGGCGTGCGCGGTGATCGCCCTCGGCGTGGTGGTGATGAAGCTGGGCTGAGCCCCTCAGGCGAGGGGCTTGACCCGGTAGCTGTGACGCAGGCTGCGCCCCAGGACGGGGTCGTGCAGCTCGACGCTGAACCCTTCCCCCGGCAGCGGTTCGCCGATGAAGGGCAAGGTGCCGCAGAACATCGCCGTGCCGGCCGGCAGGCTGGCATCGCCGGTGCGCCGGGCGATGAGTTCGCGCGGGTCCAGCAGCTTCGCCGCCAGGCCGGCCTGGGACAGTTCGTCCCGCCCCTCCACATGGCGCCAGCAGCGCAGCAGCAACTGGTCCCAGTGCCCCGCCACCTCGTGGAAGCGCCACAGCTCGCGACCCACCGGCTTGAGGCAGAGCTGGCGGGAAACGGCAACGTCGTAGCCCTCAACGCGGCGGTCCGCATGGTCGGAGCCGATGCCGACGTAGAGCGCGGTGCCGGTGGAGAACAGCACGCACTCCACCTCGGCGGAGGAATCGTTGCCCGGCACCTGGAAGTCCTCATCGGTGCTCAGCAGGTCGGCAGACAGTTCGAAGAAGCAGGGCAGCTCCTGCGGCGGCGTGGCACTCAGGCTGCGGGCCTGGGCGCTGGCCTGGTCGGCATCGCGCCCGGTCCAGCCGGCGACCACCAGGCTGCGCACGTCGAACGCGAGGGACTCCCCACCGGCCACGGTGAAGTGCAGTGTCATGGCTAACTCCTGTCGATTGCGGTGATGCGGTGTTTCCCGCGCGGGGTGATGCCGAATCGTCAGGGGTGCGATCCAGGCGGGCGGGAAGCGATGAAGCTCAGATGCTAGGGGGCGGGCCGTTGCGGGCACAGAGGGCGAAGTCCGTAACCCTTGAAGGATGGCACCACCACAGGTGTGGACGGAGCCTTATGGCAGCAGCGAGAGGGACAGGGCCCGACGACGCGGGCCCTGGAGGTGGCTCAGCTCAACCGCAGCTGACGCCCTTGATCAGGTTGGTGTCGTCGGTGTCGATGTTCAGGCGGCGGGAGTTGTATTCCAGGGTCATCACGCTGCCCGGCTTGAGCACGCGCACATCACTGGCACCGGCGGCGTTCTTGGCCTGCTCCACCAGTTCGGGGGTGGCGGCCTTGCCGATCAGCGAGCGCACCGGGCCGGACGAGCAGCGGCCGTCTTCCGAAGGAGCGGCGGCCGGCAGGCTCTCGGTGGCAGCGGCGGCAGGTTTCTCCGCCGGCGCATCGGTGGAGCTGCAACCGGCCAGCAGAGCGCCCACGAGCGCCAGGCCAAGGGTGATGGAAGTGCGAGACATACTGCGATCCTCATACAAAGTGAAAACGAAGCTGAAATCGGTGGCTGGGAAGGCCCGGGCCGCGTGCATGGGACACGCACCGCCGGCTCGCCGTTCCCGACGCAGGCGCGCATTGTAGCGCGGCTCCGGCCCGCTGCCCGTTGCGCTGCACGGTGAAATCCTTGCGGCATGTCACTGCGCCGGCCTTATGCAGGCTTAGCACATCCGTGGCGGGGTACGGGTCTCAGCCGTAGTAATGGACGTCGACACGCTTAGGCATCGCGGGCTTTCCTCTTGACCCGTCGGCGCTGGGCACCTTGCTCATAACGGAGGATGTCGTCGAGGCTATCCAGCCGCGGCATGAACAGCCGCTCCAGCTCGCCGAGACGCCCCAGGACCATGGCGACGCGCACCACACTGTCGAACGCCACGCTGCGCCCGGCCTCCAGATTCGACAAGGTGCCCACTCCGATACCGGCGCGACCGGCTACCTCGGCCTGTGTCATCTCCTGGGACAGACGCTCCTGGCGCAAGCGCGTGCAGAGCAGCTGGATCACTTCTCCCGGTTTGACCAAGCCTAAATTCATCATATCGAGCGTGAAACCCCGGAATCGCCGCTGATGCGCTGAGATGCAGAGTTATTCGGTGAATCCTGGAAGCTACATAACTTCAGAAAACCATCGTTTATCCCCGTATAGCGCCGATAACACTCTGAATATTGGATTTAGCCGGTAGCGCACAGCGCATAGGGCCAAGCAAGGCACGGGATAGCCAGCACTCTTGTACCCCATGCAAGGGGCCTACCCACGCCGAGCCTTGCGGATGAACACCACCACCAGCAACGCCGCCAGCAGCTCCAGGCCGGCCACCCCATAGAGGCCGCCAGCCAGTGCGCCGGTGCGGTCCTTCACCCAGCCGATGAGGTAGGGCGCGGCGAAACCGGCGAGGTTGCCGACCGAGTTGATCACCGCGATGCCGCCGGCCGCTGCCGTGCCGGTGAGGAACAGCGTGGGCAGCGACCAGAACACCGGGAAGGCGGCGAGGATGCCCACCGCCGCCAGGGTCAGCGCCAGCATCGCCGCCACGCCGTGGCCCATGGATGCGGCGCAGGCCGCGAGCCCGACCCCAGCCAGGACGGCGGCACCGGCGCAGTGCAGTCGCCGTTCGCCGCTGCGGTCGGAATGGATGCCGTTGAGCACCATCGCCACCGTGCCCACGGCGAAGGGCAAGGCGGCAAGCAGGCCGATATCCAGGCTGCCCTGCACGCCCAGGTCGCGGATCAGCGTCGGCACCCAGAAGGCGATGGTGGCATTGCCGCTCACCAGGCAGAAATAGATGGCCGCGCACAGCCACACGTGGGGGTTGCAGAAGGCGTCGCGCAGGCTGGAAGCCTTGCCCGGCGCGGCGGCGTCGGCGGCCACCTCGGCGCTCACCAAAGAGCGCTGCGCGGCACTCAGCCAGCGCACGTCCGCCGGGCGCTCGGGCAGGTAGCGCAACACCAGCAGGCCGGCGAGCACCGAGGGCACGCCTTCGACGATGAACAGCCATTGCCAGCCGGCCAGCCCACCGACATCGGCCATGCCCGTCATGATCAACCCCGCCAGCGGCCCGCCTACCACCCCGGCCAGGGCGAAGCTGGTCATGAACAGGCCATTGACCCGGGCGCGCCGTGCGGTGGGGAACCAGTAGGTGAGGTAAAGCACCACGCCGGGGAAGAAGCCCGCCTCGAACACCCCGAGCAAAAAGCGCAGCACATAGAACTGCATCGGCGTGGTCACCAGGAACATGGCGGTGGAGATCAGCCCCCAGCAAATGGTGATGCGCGCCAGGGTGCGCCGCGCGCCGATGCGTTCCAGCAGCAGGTTGCTCGGCACCTCGAAGAGGAAATAGCCGATGAAGAAGATGCCCGCGCCCAGGCCGTAGACGGCTTCGCTGAAGCCCAGGTCGTCGAGCATGTGCAGCTTGGCGAAGCCGACGTTGACCCGGTCCAGCCAGGCGAGGATGAACAGCAGCACCAGGAAGGGCACCAGGCGCCAGGTGATGCTGCGGTAGGCCCGCTCGCGCAGGCGCGAACGGGCCGGATCGGAAATGGACATGCGATCGCTCCCGGGGCGGCCAGGCCGCCCGCAGAGGTGAGGGTCAGCCCAGGCAGCGCTCCACCGCGGCCCCCAGTTGCAGGATGTTGGCGTCCTGCCCGCCGAGCCCGCACAGGCTCAGGGCGATGCCGGGGCGTTCCGGCAATGGGATGGACAGCGCGCAGCCGTCGAGGAAGTTGATGACGGCGGGGTTGACCAGCACCCGCGCGTTGATGCGCTGGAAGGCGTCGTCATCGGTGATCTCCGCCAGGCGCGGCGGCGCGATGGAAACCGTGGGCATCAGCCAGGCATCCGCGCCCAGCAGCACCTCCGCCGCGCGGGCCTTCAGCTCGGCGCGCTCCAGCAGCAGCTCCAGGTAGTCGCAGGCGCTCTGCCGGCTGCCGCGCTCGATGCGCACCGCCACGCGCGGGTCGTAGCGGGCGCTTTCGGCCAGCAGGCGCTCGCGGTGCCAGTGCCAGGACTCGGCCGCCGCGAAGCCGCCACCGGCGTTGATCTCCGGCAGGCGCAGCAGCTCGGGAAAACGGAACTCGACTATCTCCGCACCCTGCTCCGCCAGGCGCGCGATGGCCCAGTCGAAGGCCTGGGCCACCTCCGGCGCGAGGTCTTCCAAAACGTAGTCGGGGGTGACGAAGAAGCGCTGCCCCTGCAGCGGCAGGCCGGCATCGCGCCAGAGCTGGGCGCCGGTCAGCAGCGCGTCCACCTGGGCGCAGCAGGCCACCGTGGGCGCCAACGGGCCGATGGAATCCAGGCTCTGCGACAGGGGCACCATGCCCTCGTTGGGCACCCGCCGCGCCGTGGGCTTGAAGCCGGTGATGCCGCAGAACGCCGCCGGGATGCGCACCGAGCCGCCGGTATCGGTACCCAGCGCCACCACCGACATGCCCAGCGCCACGCTGACGGCGGCACCGGAGCTGGAGCCCCCGGCGATCAGCCCCTCGCCCACGGGCGACAGGGGCGTGCCGAAGTGCGGGTTGAGGCCAAGGCCGGAATAGGCGAACTCGGTCATGTTGGTGCGCCCGAGCAGCACGGCGCCGGCCTCGCGCAGGCGCGCCACGGCGGGCGCATCCACCGTGGCCGGGGCCTGCCATTCCAGCACCCGCGAACCGGCGCGGGTCACCTGGCCGGCGATGTCGAACAGGTCCTTGATCGACACCGGAAGGCCATCGAGCGGCGACACCCGCCGCCCCAGGGCCAGGCGCTGGTCGGCGAACGCGGCGGCGGCGCGGGCGCCCTCCTCGTCCAGCTCCATGAAGGCATGGCCGCCACCGGCGAAGTGCTCCTGGGCACGCGTCAGCATGGTTTCGGTCAGCTCGCGGCTGCTGGTGCGCCCGTTGGACAGGCGCGCGGACCATTCCGCCAGGGTGACGAGGCCGTTCATGCCTCCACCTCCAGTACCTCCACGGTGTAGCGGTGGCTGAGGGTGCGCTCGAGTACCGGGTCGTGCAGTTCGACGCAGAAGGCCTCGCCCGGGGCGATGGGCAGCAGCGCCTCGAGGGTGCCGCAGAACATCACGCTGCCCTGGGGCAGGGTCATGCCGCCGTTGCGCCGCTCGATCAGGTCCAGTGGGTCGAGCATGCTGCCGGCCTCGCCCTCCTGGTACAGCTCGCGCTGGCCCTCGCGCTCGCGCCAGCAGCGCATCACCAGGCTGTCCCAATGCCCGGCCACCTCGTCGAAGGACCACAGCTGGCGGCTCACCGGCTTGGCACAGAGCTGCTTGGACAGGGTGATGTCCAGCGCCTCCACCTGGCGGTCGGTGTGGTCGGAACCAACGCCGACGTAGAGGCCGTCCCAGGCGGCGATCAGCACACATTCCACCTCGCCGGTGGAATGGTCGCGGGGCAGCTGGATGCTCTCGGCGGTGGTCAGCAGCGAGGCCGCCACCTGGTAGAAGCACGGCACCTCCGTGGGTGGGCGGATGCCCAGCGTCTCCAGCTCGGCGATGTGCCGGTCGACGGCCACCCGGTTGCGCCCGGTCCAGCCGGCGATCACCAGTTCCCGAGGTTCGAAGGCGAGGCGACGCTCGCCCGCGACGATGAAATCCAGTGCCATGGTCATTCTCCTTGCGTGCATGAAAAGGCGCCGGGGCCCGTTTGCCCCGGCTTCAGATGCTCCTGCCGATGGTGCTGCGGAAGGCTTCGATGTGGTCGCGCATGGCCCGCTGCCCCGCCGCCACATCCCGCGTGCGGAAGGCCTCGAGGATGCGACGGTGCTCCTGGTGCACCGCTTCCTGGTGCCCGGCCGTGGCCAGCGAGAGGAACCAGAAGCGCGCCTGGCGCTCGTGCAGGCTGCGCAGCAGATCGGCCAGCACGCGGTTGCGCGCGGCCGCCGAAATGGCCAGGTGGAATTGCAGGTCCAGGGCGGACAGGGCCGCCACGTCCCGCTCGGCGATCAGCGCCGGCACGCGGGCCAGCAGCTCGTCCATGGCGGCGATCTCCGCCAGGCTGGCGCGCTCGATGGCCAGGCCCACGCAGAGCACCTCGTTGCACAGGCGCACCTCGATCATCTCCAGCACCTCGTCGATGGACAGCGGCGCCACCAGCACGCCCTTGCGCGGGATGATCGACACCAGCCCCTCGGCCTCCAGGCGTTGCAGCGCCTGGTGCACCGGCGTACGGCCCAGCCCCAGGCCGCTGGCCAGCGCGGCCTCGTTGAGCACCTCCCCGGGGCGGAACTCGCACCGGATGATCCGCGCCTTGATGGCCCCGTAGGCGGCGTCGCGCAGCGAGAGTGAGGCGGCTGGCGTCGGGGCGGAGGGGGCGGTTTCGAAGGCGGTCATGGCGGGGCCCGGTGGCTTGAAGTGGCCGTGATCCTAGGCTGAAGTTTCAAAGGCTCGACAGGTGAGGCCTTCCGCTTCTGGTGCCAGCCGAAGCCCCACCGGGCAATGGGAAAACGAGCACGCCGGGGTTTGACCGCCCGCCCCCGCTGCGGCCTAATGCGCGCCCCGCCAGGCTTTGCCGGAGATGGCCATGAGCACCGAACCCAATGTGCGCCCCAGCACGCTGCACCTGCCCCAGGGCCCCTGGGCCACGGTGCTCGACTGCCTGTGCGCGCATTTCCCGGCCATCGACCGCGCCACCTGGCTCGACCGCATGGCCCGTGGCCGGGTCACCGATGGCGAAGGCCAGCCGGTGGACGCCACGCGCCCCTACCAGCAGGGGCTGTGCATCCGCTACTACCGCGAAGTGGCGCAGGAGCGGGAGATCCCCTTCGAGGAACGCGTGCTCTACCAGGACGAGCGCCTGGTGGTGGCCGACAAGCCGCACTTCCTGCCAGTGATGCCCGCCGGCGAATACGTCGAGCAGACGCTGCAGGCGCGCCTCACCCGCCGCCTCGGCCTCCCCGGGCTGGTGCCCTTGCACCGCATCGACCGGCACACCGCCGGCCTGGTGCTGTTCTCCCGCGACCCGGGCAGCCGTGGCGCCTACCAGGCGCTGTTCCGCGAGCGCCGCGTGCACAAGCGTTACGAGGCGGTGGCCACGCCGCTGCCGCAGCTGGAGTTTCCCTGCACCCTGCGCACCCGCCTGGAAGCGGGCGAGCCCTTCTTCCGCATGCAGCAGGTGGCCGGCGAGCCCAACACCGAAACCCGCCTGGAGGTGATCGAGCGCGGCCCGCAGCTGTGGCGCTACGCCCTGCACCCGGTGACCGGCCGCAAGCACCAGCTGCGCGTGCACATGGCCGCCCTCGGCGCCGGCATCCTCAACGACGGCTTCTACCCCGACCTGCACGACACCAGCGCCCCCGACGACCACGCCCGCCCTCTGCAACTGCTGGCCCGCGAGCTGGCCTTCGTCGACCCCATTAGCGGCGAGGCGCTGCGCTTTGAAAGCGAACTGCGCCTGATGGATATCGCTTAACCCCCGACGGGCTCCCTGCCTCGCCCGTCCCACCCCGTGGGAGCGAATTCATTCGCGAAAGACCCACCGCCCCACCCACGCCACCGGCTTGCACCCTGTAGGGGCGAATTCATTCGCCCAGCGGTGCACCGCGCCGCACTCGGTGCCAGCCCGAACTCCGCTGTGTTGGGCTTCGTACCTCAGCCCAACCTACAGGGCCGTGCCAGCCCCTATCCCCCTGACCCTCACGATCTTTTCTTGACCGATCATTCAGGCGCGAGGATATTACGGCCGTCATCCAAAGCCGATGGACGCGCCGTGAAGCTCCACTACGCTTGCTGGGTTGATAGCCATCAATCGAGACAGAAGGAAATTTCATGAGCCAATACGACGTGGTTGTGATCGGCGGTGGCCCAGGCGGCTACAACGCTGCCATCCGGGCAGGCCAGCTGGGCCTGAAGGTGGCCTGCGTGGAAGGCCGCGAGACCCTGGGCGGCACCTGCCTCAACGTCGGCTGCATGCCGTCCAAGGCGTTACTGCACGCCTCCGAACTCTATGAAGCGGCCAGCGGCAAGGAATTCGAACTGCTCGGCATCGAGGTCAAGCCCACGCTCAACCTCGGCCAGATGATGAAGCAGAAGGCCGACAGCGTGAGCGCCCTGACCAAGGGCATCGAGTTCCTCTTCCGCAAGCACAAGGCCGAGTGGATCAAGGGCTGGGGGCGTATCGACGGCCCAGGCCGCGTCGCCGTGAAAGGCGCCGACGGCAAGGAGCAGGTGCTGGAGACCAAGCACATCGTCATCGCCACCGGCTCCGAGCCCACCCCGCTGCCGGGCGTGGAAATCGACAACAAGCGCATCCTCGACTCCACCGGCGCCCTGTCCCTGCCCGAGGTGCCCAAGCACCTGGTAGTGATCGGTGCCGGCGTGATCGGCCTGGAGCTGGGCTCCGTCTGGCGCCGCCTGGGTGCCGAGGTCACGGTGGTGGAGTACCTCGACCGCATCTGCCCCGGGCTGGACGTGGAAACCGGCAAGACCCTGCAACGCGCCCTGGCCAAGCAGGGCATGAAGTTCAAGCTCGCCTCCAAGGTCACCAGCGCCAAGAGCGGCAAGAACGGCGTCGAACTCAGCGTCGAGCCGGCTGCCGGCGGCGCGGCGGAAAGCATCCAGGCCGACTACGTGCTGGTGGCCATCGGCCGTCGCCCCTACACCCAGGGCCTGGGCCTGGAAACCGTGGGCCTGAGCGTCGACAAGCGCGGCATGCTCGCCAACGAGAAGCACCAGAGCACCACGCCCAACGTCTGGGTGATCGGCGACGTCACCTCCGGCCCGATGCTCGCGCACAAGGCCGAGGACGAAGCCATCGTCTGCATCGAGCGTATCGCCGGGCACAAGGCCGAGGTGAACTACGAGGTGATCCCCAACGTCATCTACACCCGCCCGGAAGTGGCCACCGTGGGCAAGACCGAGGAGCAGCTGAAGGCCGAGGGCCGCGCCTACAAGGTGGGCAAGTTCCCCTTCACCGCCAACAGCCGCGCCAAGATCAACCACGAGACCGAAGGCTTCGCCAAGGTATTGGCGGACGAGCGCACCGACGAAGTGCTGGGCGTGCACCTGGTCGGCCCCAGCGTCAGCGAGATGATCGGCGAGTACTGCGTGGCAATGGAGTTCTCCGCCTCCAGCGAAGACATCGCGCTGATCTGCCACCCGCACCCGACGCGCTCCGAAGCGCTGCGCCAGGCGGCCATGGATGTCAGCGGCTGGGCGATGCAAAGCTGACGGCGTGATGCCCATGAAAAAGGCGCCTACCCGGCGCCTTTTTCGTTTGCTTGAGACGTGACCATGAGTCATTGGCTCCTTAGAGCCCGGCAGGACGAACTCGTGCCGCAGGGTGTGCCGTGCGCACCTCCGCACGGTGCCTCCGGCAGACGCCCAGGTGCGCGCAGCACAGCCTACAAGAGCACTTCGGCGCGCGGGCTCGGCTCCCTGCACGGAGCCCGGCTGCTTAAAGAAGCTGATGCTTGTGCAGCAGCCGGTAGAAGGTCGGCCGCGAGATGCCCAGCACCCGCGCGGCCAGACTGAGGTTGTTGCCGTAGCGCGCCAGCGCATCGCACAGCGCCTGATATTCCGCACGGCGCTTGTAGTCGTCCAGGGTGCCGATCAGCACGCTGTCCATCGGCACGCTGTGCAGGCCCAGTTCCCCCGCCTCTATCTGCTCCCCCTCCGCCAGCGCATAGCCGCGTCGCACCCGGCTGGCCAGCTCGCGCACATTGCCCGGCCAGTGGTGGCGGACCATCGCCGTCAGCGCCTCTTCGCTGAACTGCCGCGGCTTGTGCCCGGACTCCAGGCTGTAGAGGTCGGCGAAGTAATTGGCCAACAGCGCGATGTCGCCCTGGCGTCGACGCAGGGGCGTCAGGCGCACCTGATGCGCCGCCAGCAGCTGGTAGAGCTCGGGGAGGAAGCGCCCCTGCTCGGCCATCAGCTCGATATCGCGGTCGGAAGCCACCAGCAGGCGCACGTCCAGGCTGCGCGCCGGCCCTTGGGGCTGCGGCAACTTGCGGGTGCGCAGGCAGTGCATCAGCGTGCGCTGCACCTCCAGGGGCAACTCGCCCACCGCGTCGAGGAACAGGCTGCCGCCGCTCGCCGCCTGCAGGCGCCCATTGGGGCCGAACAGCGCGGCACTGCAACCGGCCTCGTCCAGCAGCCCGCAGTTGAAGGCCACGAAGGGGCCGCCCACGCGCCGCGAATAACGGTGCAGCGTGCGCGCCACCAGCTCCTTGCCGGTGCCGCTCTCACCGAGGATCAGCACCGGCTTGTCCAGCGGGCCGAACTTGGTCAGCTGCTTGCGCAGGTCACGCAGCGGCCGGCTCTGCCCCAGCAGCTCGTGCTCGGCGCCCTGGCGGCTGCCCAACCCGCGCAACCGGGCGATGCCGAACGCGCGGCCGAGCAGCCCCTGCAGCCGGGTGGAATCCACCGGGATTTCCAGCGTGTCGAAGAACCACTCGCCGGCGAAATCCTCGACCCGCTCCTGGGGCGCGATATCCGGCCCCAGCAGGCCGATCCACTCGGTGCCGCTGCTGCTGATCAGGGTTTTGATGCGTTCGGGGTTATCCAGGTGCTCATGGCGCAGGCATAAAAGGCCTACGTCATAACCGCCCGCCTGGGCCTGTCGTGATTCGCGGCTTTCCACAGTCCAACCGCTCGCCTGCAAGCGCGGCAATAGCTGTCGGCACTCCTCACAAGGGTCGATCATCAGCACGCGGCGGGTACTAGGAGTGATGGTGTCCAACATGTCCCATCCTTGGCGCCAATTTTTTGAATAATTCTTTAAAAACAAGGGTTTGGCGCGCCTGACTGTAACGCTAGCAATATCTTTGACGGGGTATGGAACCATTTCTTATAGGAAAAATCGCAAAATGTTCTTAAAACCACAGCGCCGTCAGATGGCGTGGGTGTATGCCGAAAAGGCCGTGGGAAATAGGATTGCAAAAACATGACGCAACCGACAAAACACCCCAATCTGAGGACATTGGTAATAGCACCTTGCCAATATTCCTATTGATTGGCATAACGTAGGATTTTCCACACTGGTTACAAGGATGTATCTGATGCGAATCCTGCGTCGCACCCTGGTGCTTCTGCTCGTGCTCGTCCTCGTGGGCCTGGCGGTCGTCCTCTATTACGTCGCCAACCCCAACCTGCCCACCTACAAAGCCCCCGAGCAGCTGCACTACCTCGACCAGTGGGACGAACAGGCGCGTCAGACCTACTACTACACCCCCCAGGGCACCACGGTTAAAGGCCTGCGCTACGACTGGTTCACCGCCCTCGAGCTGCCCTTCTCCAGCGACAAGTTCGCCCGCCCGGAATACCTCGGCCGCTTCGGCTTCCTCGTCGACCCCAAGCAGAAGCCCACCGAGCTGAACCCCGGCAACCTGCCCGTGGGCTTCGCCCGGCATGAAGACGACGACACCGGCCAGCAGTACCTCGACATCAGCTGCGCCGCCTGCCACACCGGTGAGCTGCACTACAAGGGCCAGGCCGTGCGCATCGACGGCGGCGCCGCCCTGCACTCCCTCGCCTCCACCGTGCCCACCCTCAAGGGCGGCGGCTTCGGCCAGGCGCTGGGCATGAGCATGGCCTTCACCTACTACAACCCGCTCAAGTTCAACCGCTTCGCCAAGACGGTACTCGGCGAGGAATACCCCAAGGGCAAGGACGAACTGCGCAGCGACTTCAAGGATGTGCTCGACCGCCTGCTCGGCACCGCCTGGAACGACACCCACCGCGGCCTCTACCCCACCGAGGAAGGTTTCGGCCGTACCGACGCCTTCGGTCGCATCGCCAACAGCGTGTTCGGCGACGCCATCGACCCGGCCAACTACCGCGTCGGCAACGCCCCGGTGAGCTACCCGCAGCTGTGGGACATCTGGAAGTTCGACTGGGTGCAGTGGAACGGCTCCGCCATGCAGCCCATGGCACGCAACATCGGCGAATCCCTCGGCGTGGGCGCCAGCCTCACCCTGCACCAGGAGAATGGCCAGCCGGTGCCGCTGGACCAGCGCTACGCCTCCAGCGTGCGCGTGCGTGACCTGCACACCCTGGAAGAAACCCTCAAGACCCTGAAGCCGCCGACCTGGCCGGAAGAGGTCTTCGGCAAGATCGACCTGCCCCGCGCCAGCCAGGGACGCGCCCTGTTCGCCGAAAACTGCGCCTACTGCCACGCCCCCAACCCGCAGCCGGTGGACAAGCGCCTCGCCCCCGACCGCGACCCGGAGTGGAAGCTGCGCATGGTCAAGACCAGCGAGATCGGCACCGACCCCACCACCGCCGACAACATCGCCGACCACCGCTTCGACATCACCAAGCTCGGCTGGACCAAGGAGCAGCTCTCCAAGCTCGACGTCGAACTGTTCAGCAAGCCGCCGCTGAAAGACCTCGACTTCAGCAAGATCTCCAGCGCCAAGGGCCTGGCCTACCTCACCGCCTTCGTCGAAGACCGCGCCTACCAGGAAGCCGGCATCAGCGGCGAGGAACGCAAGCAGATGGACGGCTACGGCCTGAAGATCGGCGTGCGCGAACTGCGCGCCTACAAGGCCCGCCCGCTGGACGGCATCTGGGCCACCCCGCCCTTCCTGCACAACGGCTCGGTGCCCACCCTCTTCCAGCTGCTCTCCCCCGTGCCCGAGCGCGCCAAGGAGTTCTACGTCGGCAACTTCGAGTACGACCCGCAGTTCGCCGGCTTCCAGCACGACAAGTTCCCGGGCGGCTTCCTGTTCAAGACCTCGGTCACCGGCAACGGCAACCAGGGCCATGAATTCCGCGACGGCTGCCGCCAGAACGGCGTGATCGGCCGCGCCCTCTCGCCGGACGAACGCCTCGCGCTGATCGAATACCTCAAGGTCATGGGCAACCAGCCCCTGGAGGAAAAGCTCAGCCCCGTCGCGCCCAAACCCTGGACGCCCGGCCCCGCCTGCGAAGGCTGATAGACCGCTGTACAACCCCTCCCCGCCACGGGGAGGGCCTGGGAACGAACAACAAGGACTCAAGCTCCCATGCTCAAGCGCTTCTGGCTCTGGCTCGGCCGCCTCCTCGGCAAGCTCCTCCTCATCCTCCTGGTCGTCGGCCTGCTCGGCTGGGGCATCGGCTCGCTCTACTACGGCTGGAAGTTCTCCGGCCCCGTCTCCGCCGACGAACAGATCCCGCCGAACGAAGCCAGTGACGCCAAGGCGATCATGGAATCAGCCGTGCGCGTGGTCGAACAGCACCGCGACAACACCCGCGTCATGCGCGACGCCCACGCCAAGGCCCACGGCTGCGTGAAGGCCGAAGTCACCGTCGCCCAGGACCTGGCCAGCGACCTGCGCGCCGGCGTGCTCGCCGAACCGGGCAAGACCTGGCAAGCCTGGATGCGCCTCTCCAACGGCAACGCCTACCCGCAGTTCGACAGCGCCCGCGACGCCCGCGGCATGGCCATCAAGCTGCTCGACGTGCCCGGCCAGAAACTCATGAACGCCCCGGACCACGCCACCGAGCAGGACTTCGTGATGTTCAACCACGACGTCTTCTTCATCCGCGATGTGGCCGAATACCGCAGCAACTTCGAAGCCCAGGCAAACGGCCAGAAAGTCGGCGCCTTCTTCCCCAGCCTCGACCCGCGCACCTGGGAGATCCGCCACATGCTGATCGCCCTGCAAACCCTCGCGCCGGCGCCGGACAGCCCCACCGACACCGTCTACAGCTCCGTCGCGCCGTACAAGCTCGGCCAGGCCAACATCAAGTACCGCGTCATCCCCGACCCGCAATCCTGCCCCCAGTACACACTGCCCAAGCAGAACACCGACCTGCCCAACTTCCTGCGCAACGCCCTGTACCAGCAACTCTCGCTGGACCGCGTACCGGCCTGCTTCGCCCTCCAGGTGCAGGTGCAGAACCCGCAGTACTACATGCCCATCGAAGACACCAGCGTGGCCTGGAGCGAGAAGGTCTCCCCCTTCAAGACCGTCGCCACCATCAAGGTGCCCGCGCAGGACTTCGATAGCCGCGAGCAGAACGAATTCTGCGACAACCTCTCCTTCAACCCCTGGCACGCCCTCCCCGAACACCGCCCCATCGGCGGCATCAACCGCCTGCGCAAGCTGGTGTACGAAACGGTGAGCGTGTACCGGCATGAACGGAATGGCGTGGCGCAGCCGCAGGCTGAGGTGAAAGAAAGCGAGTGATGGGAAAGGCCAACTGGGAAATGAGTACCAGTTGGCCTGCAAGACGCAAAACCTAAGTACTAGTTGCAACAACGAATAACTCAGCTATAGAAGAAGCGCGCACAACACTTGGCGCTTACAAAATTCAATCACAATTAACCAGGATATTATTCAACCTGAAATTCAGCCAAAAATATTCGCTTTAGCTTATTGAAAGCCTATGCCAGCAGAAATTAAGAGGGATACTTAATGATCACTGAAATGCTTATCAATTCTGTCGCGAGCTACAAGTCCCCATCCTCCATTTCACCCACGAATAGGACCTGTCTCTTTTATGGACTTAATGGTGCCGGAAAAAGCACAATATCAAGCTTTCTATACAACCAGGCAGACCCACGTTATACACAATGCAGAATCAAGCAAACACAAGACTGCGATCTACTAGTATACAATCAAGATTTCCTAAGTGAATATTTTCATGAGGAAGATAATTTAAAGGGGATTTTCACACTATCAAAAGAAAATAAAAGCGCATTACAAGGCATAGAATTAGAATCAAAAGAACTCGAAAAACTCAATTCAGCTCAATTTCAAAGAAAGAATGAAGAAGCGGACTTAAACAAGCAAAAAGAGCAAGCAAGAGAACGGGCCAGTTCAACCATATGGGAAATTAAAACAAAATACTCCGGTGGTGATAGGGTCCTTGAGTTTTGCCTGGATGGTCTAAAACGAACAGAATTGCTTTTCAAACACTTGCTAACCATTCCTCTCCCCTCCTCAGCGCCTAGCTACTCAGTAGATGATCTCAAAAGAGAAAGCTCTCTTACTCAAGGCGAGAACTCGTCTCCGATCCTGCCGCTACGAAGGATTGACGCACCTTGGCTCGCAATAGAAAAAAACCCCCTATTTGAAAAGATTATCACAGGAAGCCAGGAAGGCTCTGTCGCTCAATTTATAAGCAATCTAGGTAATTCAGACTGGGTAAAAGCCGGCCTCAAATACATACCGACTAATATTGCGCACGAAACATGCGAATGCCCCTTCTGCCAGTCTCCTACTATAACCCACAACTTATCTGAATCCATTCGAAACGTCTTCGACGAAGCTTATGAAGCAGACCTTTTAGAGCTTGAGCGCCTAAAGCTTGACTACTCCAACCTCACGCAAGGCCTGAGCCTCGGAAATATCAGCACTTTTCCATTCACAAATAAAGATTTGGAGAACTCTTGGGCCGCAACGGCAGAGGCTCTGAAGTCAATTTTCAGAGAAAACACTCTCCTAATTGAAAATAAACTAAAAAACCCGAGCATCCCGTTAAGTCTTAAAAGCAGCATCACCGCCACAGACACTGCAAATCAAATATTAACCGAAATCAATAAACTAATTGAGAATCACAACTACAAAATCAACAACAAAAAATCCACAGCCGAAGAAATAAAAAGAAAATTTTGGATCCTAATGCGATGGGAGTTCAATCAGACTATCTCTGCTTACGAAGCAACGACCACTGAGCTAGAAAAAACATCAGGGACAGTAAATGCCAAATCTCTGGAAGCTGAAGAAAAAATCACGGAGAAAAAATTAAAAATCGCTAAACTTAGAGAACAAACCGTAAACATAGAAGAAGCAATAAACAACATCAACAGAACCCTTGTAGAGATAGGCATTGATGGATTCTCCGTAATCAAACACAGTGAAAATTTGTATAGAATAGCGAGAACAAACATAGCATCTAACGCCTTCCACTCTTTAAGTGAAGGAGAAAAAACCGTAATTAGTTTTCTTTACTTTATCGAACTATGCAACGGGCAACGATCCGCAGATGCGATCCCCAAAAATAAAATCATTGTAATAGACGATCCAATTTCCAGTCTGTCGCACCTATATGTCTTTAACATCGGGCAGCTCATAAAAAGACATTTCATTGAAAATGATAAATTTGAGCAGATATTCATACTGACACACAGTTTATATTTCTTTTACGAGCTAACCTTTACCGGTAAAGATAAGCGAGACCAGTACCAACACCTTTTTAGAATAGTTAAGAATGCAGACGGCAGCAAAATAGTGCCCATGAGATACGAGGAGATACAAAATGACTATCAGTCCTATTGGTCTATCGTGAAAGATACCTCAGCACCTCCTGCCCTTATAGCCAACTGCATGAGAAATATTGTTGAATATTTTTTCAATTTCGTTCAAAAGACCGATTTTAATAATGTATTTCAAAAACCAGTGTTATCGTCAGACAGATTTAAAACCTTCTATCGATATATGAATAGGGAGTCCCACTCGTTAGGCCAAAACATATTTGATATCAAAGAATTTGACTACCAAATTTTCAAAGATGGCCTAAAAGAGATATTTCAAGATTGCGGCTACATTGATCATTACAACGCAATGATGAAATAGCATTCACCACAAAATAGGGAGAACGTTATGTATTACGAGAGTTTCCCTCCCTTGCCATCCCCATTACACCTCCCTATCCTTCGCCGGTCGCGGTAAATCCCGCGACCGGGTTTGACAGCCCGTACTGATAGGCGCGATTGCGCCGCTAGGTGCATGCGAAAAACGGCGAACGTTTTTTGCAGGCACGTGCTCGCATGCAGTTTTAACTGCACTGCTCTATGGCAGATCGCGTGGGGAGACCCTCGGGTCTGCCGGGTCCTATCGCCGGTCTGTCAACCCCGCGCGGTCTGCCACCCTTCGTTTGACAGCGAATGGCGGCAGCTCCTGAACTGACTGATAGGAGCTACACCATGCACGAAGCACTCACCCCGCTCTTCTTCCACCGCAACACCTATCCCCTGCGCGCCGTGATGATCGACAACCAGCCCTGGTTCGTCGCCGTGGATTTCGCGCGGATGATCGGTGCGCTGCGCCCCTATCGCCTGCCCCAGCGCATGGACCCGAACCAGAAGCGCTGGGTGTTGCTGGAATACGCCACCGGGTTGCGCGAGGAGGTGGAGGTGATCAGCGATGCCGGGGCGTACAAGGCGCTGTACCGCTTCCGCCACCCGGAGCACCGCTGCATCGGCCAGTGGTTGAGCGAGGTGGTGCTGCCCACCCTGCACGACCGCCACCGCGACGCCGAGGCGGCACCGCAACGGGCCCTGATGCATTGGGCCAACCAGCAGGTGGGCGTGCTCAAGTGGCAGGGTGATATCTGGATCGCGCGGCGCGACCTGCCGGTGTTCCTGGCCATCCATGACGAGCCGGAATTGCGTGATCTGCCGAGCTGGAAGGGCTTGCAGCTCCTGTAGGTTGGGCTGAGGGACGAAGCCCAACGTGGCGGGGGTCGTGGTTGCGCCCTGCCCCCCGCCTGTCGCGAATGAATCGTTCAGTCTGAGTCAGCTGTTGTGGTTTTAAAGCAAGCTCTCAAGCACGGCTCTTTCCGGGCGTCCAAGGGTTCGTGCCACCTCCGCCGCATGGGTTTCGCTCCGCTCTACCCATCCTACGAAAGCCGTCGCCACGTACACGCTGGGTTGGTGCGTACATCAATGTGAGGATTCGAGCGAAGAAGTTGGAGCAGCCGCCAAATGCCCCTTTCAGGAGGCCGAGCGAATCGTCGTGGAGGGGGTTGAGCGACATGGATGTCGCGAGAGCCGCGATGGGCCAGGGATGGCCCTTCGCGGCGTGCCCCTGGAACGATGATGGAGCGAGGGAACCCGACGTAGTCGGGCCGTATGCAGGGGCGAGCGCTTTTGGTTCCTTTTAAGGCGATTGTTAAAAGGGACTTGCCCGGCAAGGCGAAACAGGAGTTTTCAGCAAAACTCGGCAACCAGCCAGGCTCAAATCTCCTAGCAACACTTAACGTAGACAGAGCCAATGAATTCGATCCCACGAAAACGCGATGCCGGGTATCGCCGGGCGGCTGAAGTCGCCCCTACAGGCGGCTGCGTTGGGGTTTGGGTGGGCAAAGAAAAAGGCCGGCGGGTTGCCCCGTCGGCCTTTTCATTACCGCTGCCGGGTCATGGCAGGGTGAAGAGCACCTTGACCTTATCGGTCACGGCGGCCTTGTCGACGTAGCCGATGGCGTCGGCTTCGGCGGCGACCTTGGCGACCACGTCGGCGTCACCGGCGACGGTGGGCAGCGGCTGGCCCTTGCCGGTGAACACCAGGCCGGACCAGTAGGACTTCAGCTGCGCTTCGTTCTTGCTGGTGACGGCGGTGTAGAACTTCTCCTTGGTGGCGTTCCAGTCTTTCTGGTCGACGCCTTTGAGGGATTTGTTCTTGCCGAGGAAGATGTTGGCCACGTCGGACTGCGACGGGCTGGCCGAGGCGCCGGCATTGACGATGACGGCGACTTCGGCGCTGGCCAGGGTGGCGGCGCTGAGGCCGGCGGCGGCGATCAGGAGGCTGATTGACTGCTTCATGTAGCGGCTCCTCAGAACACGAATTCGACGCCGGCGCTGATGATGTCGCCGTCGTAGTTGCGGGCCGGTACACCGAAGGCACCACTGGTGAGTTCGTTGACGGTGTTCTCGTAGAGCTCCTGGGCGTTGCGGATGAATACGCCGTCGTAGCCGCCGCTGGTGTCCACGCGCTTGTACTCGGTCTTGAGCACGACGGTGGGCAGGATGTTGTAGTTCAGGCCGAGGGTCCAGGAGTTCTGGCGGCCTTCGTCGTCATCCAGCTGGGCGTAGGTGACGTGGCCGAGGAACTCGCCGAAGCGACGGCCGCCCATCAGGTAGAAGGAGTCGGTGTTGCCGGTGTTGTCGCCTTCGACCTTGCGGCTGGTCCACTCGTTGGCGGTGAGCCAGGTGCCGTTGTCGTACTGGTAGCCGATGGAGGTGAACTTGCCTTTTTTGTTGTCGAGGTTGACCAGGCTCTGCTGCTGCACCACGCCAACGCCCGGGGGCAGGATGCCGACCACGGTGCCGGTGATGTCGGTCTTGATGTCGGCTTCTACGTAGCCGACGCGGAAGGTGCCGAAATCGTTGGTGGCGAGGCTGACGTTGCCGCCGAAGACCTTGTTGTAGTCGATGTCGAACTGTTCGTCGTAGGCGAAGTAGTCACGGTTCTTGGCCTGGCCGCCAGCGAGCTGGAACGACAGCGTGGCGAAGGACAGCGGCATGTTGTAGACGACGTCGGCGCCCTCGTAGTTGGACAGCTGGACCTGGCTGTAGACCTCGTCCGGCAGGCGCAGCCAGGGGTAGCTGAAGCCTACGTCGATGCTTTCGGAGTACATGTACACGGGGGTACGCAGGCGGCCGAAGCGGAACATCAGTTCGTCGTTGGCCTGCCACGACAGGTAGGCCCACTCGAGGTTGGCCTTCCACTCGTCCTGCTGGGGCTTGGCGGTGGCCTGGACGGTGACGCCCACGGTGTCGGTGAGGCCGTAGCTCAACTGGGCGCCGAACTTGCTCAGTTGGTCGCCGCGCCAGGAGTCGTTGGTCTGGCCGGTGATGCCGTAGCTGCGACCGTCGTCCTCGCCACCGAGGTGGGTGACGCCGACGGTACCGAAACCGTTGAAACGGTATTCGCCCTGCTCCAGCGCGAACGCCGGAGAGCCTGCCAGGCAGATGGACAGGCCGAGGAGACGAAGTTTGGTCATCGTGATGCTCCGTTGAAAATGGGGTTTAAACGCGGAACTGGGCCGTGGCCGCGCGCAGGTGATCTCCGGTACTGACCAGCTGCTCGCCGAGGCGGGCGGTGGCATCTGCACCATGGGCGGTTGCTTGTGCGTCCTGCTGCAACACTTGTGTCTCTTGCTGGATGGAACTGGAGAGGCCGATCTGCTCCTGGGTGAGCTGGGCGATGCCGGCGTTCAGTTCATCGATCTGGCCCACCGCAGTGGCGATGGACTCGAGCATGCGGGTGGCCTCGACCGAGCGTTCGATGCTGGCCTGGGCCTTGTCGCCGTTGGCGGTCATGACATTGAGCACGCCATTGGCGCTGTTCTGCAGGCGCTGGATGATCTGCTGGATCTCGGCAGTGGACGCGGCAGTCTTCTGCGCCAGGTTGCGCACCTCGTCGGCGACCACGGCGAAGCCACGGCCCTGTTCGCCGGCGCGGGCGGCCTCGATGGCGGCGTTGAGGGCGAGCAGGTTGGTCTGTTCGGCGATGCTGCGGATGACGGTGAGCACGGAGCCGACCTGCTGGGTCTCCTCCTCCAGCTGCTGCATGGCCTGCACGGCGCCGAGCACACTGCTGCCCAGGTCGCTGATGCTGCCGGACAGTGCGTTGATGCTGGTGCGCGCGTCGACGGCCTGGCGCGAGGCGTCGCCGGCACCCTGGGTGGCCTGCTGGGAGCGCTGGGCCACTTCCTGGATGCTGCTGGTCATGGTCTGGATGTCGCGCCCGATGGAGTCGGTGTGGCCCTGCTGCGACTTGGCGTTCTCTTCCGCGCCCTGGGTGAGGCGGTAGAGCTCCTTGGACATCTGCCCCAGCGGGCTGGCGGCCTCGATGATCTGGCGGATGGTGCCCTGGAGCTTGTCGAGGAAGCCGTTGAACAGCTGGATCATCTCGCCGATCTCGTCACGGGAGTCGACGTTGACGCGACGGGTGAGGTCGCCGTCGCCACGGGCGATGGCCTGCAGGGATTCGATGACGCCGTGCACGTTGCCCATGATGCCGCGGATGATCACCCAGGCGCCGAGGCCCACCAGCGCCACCAGCAAGGCGGTGAGGATGAAGCCCACGCGGGTGGTTTCGGCGTTGTCGGTGCGGGCCTGCACCAGGGTGGCCTGGAAGTCCTTGTAGGCGTGGGCACGGAAGGCGGCGCCGAGGTCCTGGGCGGCCTTCAGGTCGGTGGCCATGCGGTCGAGGCTGGGGCGCAGGTCGTCGAACCCGGCGCTGCCCTTGATCAGTTGCTCGGAGGCGGAGAGCGCGTTGTCGGCATAGCGGCCGATGGCGGCGCGCCAGGCGTCCAGCTCGCTGGAGCGCTCGCTGTTGGCGCGGGTCAGCGGTTGCAGGGCCTGCTGCATGCCGGCGATATCGGCCAGCACCTTGCGGGCTTCGTCGAGGGTTTCCAGCTCTCCGGCAGCCACCGCGCTGTTGAGCAGCCCGGGCAGGCGGGAGAACTGGAAGTTCACCGCGTCAGCCTTCTCCAGCGTGGGGAAGCTGTTGTTTTCGAGGGTTACCAGGCGGTCGTCGTTGGCCGAGAGCTGCATCGAGGTGTAGCCGACGAACAGCAATAGACCCAGCAAGGCAACAGCGGGCAGCAGAGACAGCTTTAGTGTCAGCGACAGATTCTTCAGCATTTTGGCAGGTACCCAAGATTGGGGCGCGGATTGTACAAAAAGACTATTTAGTGGCCAATAGCCACTTGGCGGTCACGCTGTGACTTTTATTTCTAGTTATGCCGATTCCTGTTTCGGCTGCCCTTCTCTTTGCTATAGCCCCCATCCGGGGAAAATGCCTACCTTCTGTCGTAAATCCTTAACCTGCTGGAAGCCCTCTGCGCTGCGCTTTACCGCTGCGTTTGCGGGTTACGGCCAGGCACAGCAGGGGCTCCAGCGGGCCGGGGCGATGTGGGGATGAAGGAATCGAAGCGTCGGCCAGATCGGCGCGACGCTGTGCCGCAGTGAGGGTGGAAGGCTGTGAAACGTCGCGTGTCAGGGCGAAGCCCTACATAGCGGGGTCGTGGTTGCACCCTGCCCCGCCTATCGCGAATGAATTCGCTCCCACGAAGGCGCTGGGCGACTGAAGTCGCCCCTACAACCTGCGTGGGATCGGTGTGTAGCCCGGGCTTCAGCCCGGGGCGCGGCAGCGCCCGCTGATCGCGAATGAATTCGCTCCTACGGAGGTGCGATGCGGGCGGGCGATCAGATCCAGACGTCGTTCTGCGCGGTGCGCTCGCCGCCTTCCTCGCCGGTGTTGAGCACGCCACGGGGCTCGATGAGCATCATTTTCACCTCGCCTTCGGCGTAGGGTTTGTGCTCGACACCCTTGGGCACGACGTAGAGCTCGCCCGGCCCGAGCAGGACGGCGCCGTCGCGCAAATCGATGCGCAGCTGGCCTTCGAGCACCAGGAAAGCTTCGTCGGTGTCGGCGTGGGAATGCCAGATGAAGTCGCCGGCGATGCGCACGACCTTGAACTGGTAGTCGTTCATTTCGGCGACGACCTTGGGGTTCCACTGCTCGCTGAACAGCGAGACCTTGTGCAGCAGGTTGATGCTCTGGTGGTTGGGCTGAACGGCCATGGTGCGGCTCCGGGCTGGGGATTGAGCCGCGAGAGTAGCGAGGCCCGCCGTAGCGCTCTTGTACGATCCTGCAGCTTCAGCGGCCGTGCATGCGCAGCCAGCGCGCCGGCGGCAGGCCGTAGCACTGGGTGAAGTGGCGGGTCATGTGGCTCTGGTCGAAGAAGCCGGCGGCCAGGGCGGCGTCGGCCAGGCTGAAGCCGTCCAGCAGCATGCGCCGGCAGCGGTCGAGGCGGCGCAGGGTGAGGTAGCGGTAGGGGCTGGTGCCGTAGAGCGCGCGGAAATCGCGGGACAGGCTCCAGCGTTCGCGGCCGCTGGCGCGCTCCAGTTCGTCGAGGGTGACGTTGCTGCCGAGGTGGCTGTGGATGTAGTCCCGGGCGCGCTCGGCCGAGGCGAAGTCGAAGGCCCGGCGCCCTCGCCGCCTGCCACCCACCGCTTGCAGCGCCTGGGCCAGGTCGTAGATGGCGTCCTGTTCCTCCAATGCCTGCAGCGGGCGGTCCATGGCCTGCATGAAGGTTTCGGTGGCGCGGTGCAGGCGCAGGTCATCGGAGAGGCCGCCCGGCACGAAGGGCAGCGCCCTCCCCCCGAGCACCTGCTGGATCAGCACCGGCTCGACGTAGATCATCCGGTAATGGAAGCCGGCCTCGGTGCCGGCCATGCCGTCGTGGAGCTCGTCGGGGTGCAGGACCAGGGTGCCGCCGGGCAGGCTGTGGCGCAGGCTCTTCTGGTAGCTGAAGCTCTGCACCCCGGAGAGGGTGCGGCCGATGGCGTAGGTGTCGTGGCGGTGCGGGTCGTAGCCGTGGCCGCCGAAGTAGGCCTCGATGCGTTCGATCCGCGCCGGGTGGTCGCTGCGCAGCACCCAGTCGCGCGTGCCGGGCAGCTCGGTCATCAGGCGCGCTTCCGAGCCTTGGCGGGGCGCGAGGCGTTGAGCGCGACGGCGGCGAGGAACAGTGCCTGCAACGCCGCTCCGTCGATGTGCTCGCCCTGGTGGATGTCGATGGCGCGGCGGGCGTTGCCCTCCAGGCTGGCGTTGAACAGGCCGGCCGGGTCTTCCAGCGAGGCGCCCTTGGCGAAGGTCAGCTTCACCGCGTTCTTGTAGGTTTCACCGGTGCAGACGATGCCGCCGTGAGACCACACGGGCACCCGCCACTTCCACTCCTCGACCACCTCGGGGTCGGCGGCGCGGATCAGTTCGCGCACCTTGGCCAGGGTTTCGCCGCGCCAGTCGGCGAGCTCGGCGATGCGTGCGTCGATCAGCGCGGGCGCGTCCACGGCGCCCTCTTCCACCTTGCTGCTGTCCTTGCTCATGGGGTTTGCCTCCATTGCTTCCGGGGTTCGTACCAGGGGACTGATTGAAGACCAGCCGGCGTCAGCGCGCCATCCGCTGCAGCAGGCGCGCCCTCACCTCGGGCCACTCCGGGTCGATGATGCTGAAGCGCGCGGAGTTGCGCTTGCGGCCGTCGGGCATGATCCGCTCGTGGCGGACGATGCCTTCCTGCTGGGCACCGAGGCGCAGGATGGCGGCGCGGGATTTCTCGTTCAGCTCGTCGGTGGTGAACTGCACGCGCACCATGTCCAGCACCTCGAAGGCGTGGCTGAGCAGCAGGAACTTGGCCTCGGTGTTGGCGCCGGAACGCTGGGCCGACTCGCTCAGCCAGGTGTGGCCGATCTCCAGCTTGCGGTTGACCCGGTCGAGCTTCCAGAAGCGCGTGCTGCCGATGACCCGGCCATCCTCGCGGCGGACGATCACGAAGGGCATCACCGTGCCCTGCTCGCGGCCCCGCAGCGCGGTGGCGATGTAGGCGTCCACGGTTTCCGGCCCCGGCACCACGGTGAATTTCAGGTTCCACAGCTCGCCATCGGCGGCCGCATCCAGCAGCGCCTGGCGGTGTTCCGCCTGCAGGGGAAGCAGTGCAACGCATTGGCCACTGAGGGTCGGCTGCTGGGCGGCCTGGCTGGGCATCGGGGGAATTCCTGGAACGACGGGGACGGCAAGCGTAACGCAGCGCCCCTGCGTGCCGGAATATCCGGCGCATGTGTTTCCCCATGCTTCGACCCCGCAGAACTGCAACAAAGCCGCTCTAGCCTGGACGACTCCCATGCCGAGCAAGCGAGCGCACGCTCATGTCATCTGCCGCAAAGGGGGCGCCAGGACGGCTTCCCGCCGTACGCCCATGGATGTGGGTGCTGTTGCTGGTTTCCACCGTCCTGGCCTACCAGGTGCGCGTGCAGCATTTCGACGATCGCCTGTACTTCTGGCTCAACACGGCCTGGCAACAGGACCAGCCCGCCGATGCGCGCAGCCACCTGCCGAACTACCGCGTGAAGATCGATGCGAGGCCGGTGCCGCAGGTGGCCGACAACCTCTCGGGGCTGACCTTCGACGAGCACCGCAACCAGCTGTGGGCGGTGCTCAACAACCCCGAAGAGCTGCTGGCCATGAGCAAGGACGGCGAGGTGCTCGCGCGCTACCCGCTCGATGGCTTCACCGATGTGGAAGGCGTTACCTACCTGGGTGACGGCCTGCTGCTGCTCGCCGAGGAACGCAGCCAGGCGCTGGTGGTGATGCCGGTGCCCCGGCAACCCGGGCCGCTGCTGCGTAGCGACTACCCGGCCCTGACCCTGGGCCTGGATGCCGGCGGCAACCAGGGCTTCGAGGGCGTGGGCTACGACCGCGAGGGCGACCGCCTGTTCGTGGTCAAGGAGCACTCACCCCGCGCGCTGTACGAGGTCCGTGGCCTGAAGGCGAGCATCGGCGGCGCCTTCAACCTGCAGGTGATCGACCGCAGCGCCTGGCTCGGCGCGGTGTTCGCCACCGACCTGTCGTCGGCGCATTACGACGAGAACAGCGGGCAGCTGCTCCTGCTCAGCGACGAATCGCAAATGATGGTGGCGCTGGACGGCGACGGTCGGATGCTCGACTACCGCACGCTCTCCAGTGGCTTCGCCGGCCTGCAGGAGGATGTGCCGCAAGGCGAAGGCATGACCCTGGACGACAGCGGCAACCTCTACCTGGTGAGCGAGCCGAACCTGTTCTATCGCTTCGAGCGGGTGCCCTAGGCGCCGGCTACCGCCCAGTCCGGCTTATTGGGTCAACGACAGCGGCACGCCCCAGAGCGGGTCTTCCTTGCCCTGCTGGCGCAGCGGGGTGATCTGCAGGGGCACGAGCCGGGACAGCATCTCCTGGTGCCTGTCGCTCAGGTAGCGCGGGGAGATGACGGAGGTGGCGAAGTCCATGGGCGCCGGCCAGGTGTAGACGGTGAAGTTCTGCAGCGGGCACTCGATCTTCGTCGGGTCGGTCGCCCGGCACTTGGAGCGCTGGTACTGGGCGCTGGGGCTCTTCAGGTGCATGCGCGGGGCCAGCACCAGCTGCCCGCCCTGGACGGTGAAGCTGGCGAGGGCCTTGTCCGCCGGCAGGCGTGCCTGGACCTTGATCGAGGGGACGTCCCGGGAGTCGGTCTGCTGGTAGTAGCCGGCCCCCGCGCCCTGGGTCGTCTGGCTGTATTGCTGCTCGCCCCAGGCCACGCAGGCGCCGCTGGCCACGTGCACGGCGGTGCAGACCTTCTCGCTCTTCAGCTCGCTGCCGTAGGTGGCGTCCTTCCACACCTCTTCGCGGTAGTACTCGCGGTACATCTCGGTGGACAGGTACGCGGTGCCGTTGGGGCCTTTACCCGAGCCGACCGGGCCGCTGCGGGCGCCGACCTCGTCGAGCACCCCGCGGATCTGGTAGTCGTCGCCCCCGGTGAGCAGGTACTTGCCGGGCGGCAGGATGTGCACCTCGAAGGCCGTGAACAGGTTGTTGGGCTTGGGGTCGCGCTGCAGCTCGTTGGTCTTGAAGCGGCGGCCGAAGGTGATGTTCGGGTCGCTCTCGTTCTGCCAGATCACCGTGGGCGTCCACTGGGTCATGGTCAGCGCGTCGTTCAGCGTCTTGTGCGGCATCACGTCGGCCACCAGCACCACGGCCATGTTCGCCTTGAGCGCCGCGTCCACCTTGTCCAGCAGGGGCCCGTTGCTCGGGTCGTCCATGCCATAGCCGCTGGTGTAGGGCTCGGGCACGCAACCGGCGAGGGACAGGGCAAGCAGCAAGGCGGAAGACAGGGCGTAAAGCGGGCGAGGCAATTTCATGCATCGATCCTTGATAGAGGCTGGAGCGGGTCCTGGACCGGTCATTTTCCATCGACACGGTATGGGGGCGAAATAGTGCAGATGAGCTAGATCAGTGTCCGCGAGGGGCTTAGAACATCTCGTCCAGCTGTTCGAAGAACAGGCGCCTGGCCGGCTGGTCGGGGATGCCCAGTTGGCGGATGAAGCGCTCGGCCGCTGCCGGCGACAGCTCCTCGGCGAGGTTGCGGTGGGCGAAGGCGATATCCAGCCAACGGTCGGCCAGGCCGCCGCGCCCCAGATCGATGAAGTGCAGGCGTTCCCGGGCATCGAGAAAGAGGTTGGCGTCGCACAGGTCGCCGTGGCTGAAGGCATGGTCTTCGACCGGCACGCTGGCGTGGAGGTGGGCGATCAACGCCTCGGGCGTCGGCAGGCCGGGCCAGGTTTCCGGGTCCCAGTCATCGGCGATCAGCCCCTGGCCCACCAGGTACTCCAGCTCGCGCAGGCGCACGGCGGCTGACGAGTCGAAGGGGCAGCCCTCCACCGGCACCGCCTGCAACTGGCGCAGGGCCTCACCGAAGGCCTGGTGCACGGTGGGCGCCTCCGCCATCAGCTCGGAGAGCGGCTGGCCGGGCACGGCGCGGGTGATCATGAATTCATGGGCCTCATCCGCTGCGCTGGCCACCACTTCGGGCACGGCGAGCTTGCCGTCCAGCCACTGCAGCACACGTGCCTCGCGCAGCACGCTGTAGGTGGTGGGCGCATAGACGGCGGCGCTCAGCTTGAGGAAGAAACGGTCGTTGCCACGGCTGAAGGCGTGGACTTCGCACGGGGATTCACCGACACAATCCCGCGTCAGGGGCGCGCCGTCGATGAAGCGCGCGATGGAAGAAGGAAGCACGAATGGCATGGAGCCCGCCTGTCGTTGATGGAAAGCGCGCAACGATAGCGCAGCCGCCAAGCGCAGGATGCGCGGAAATTGTGACAGGCCTTGAATGCGCAGCCCCGGCCCAGAGCCGACGCGCCGCACTCAGTGCCCCACTGCGGCGGGCTCGCTGCCCTCCTCCTTGCCCAGCGAGAGGAACACCACCACCGCCAGGCCGACCAGCAGCGTGGCAGCGGAGAGCAGCACCGCGCCGTGGGCGGCACTGAAGGCTTCGCGGCCGGCCTGGGCCAGCGGCGCGGCCAGGGTGGCATCGAGGCGCTCGGCAGCGACCAGGGTGTCCGACAGCGAGCGGATCGCCTGGTCCTTCACCGCCTCGGGCACGCCGCCCGGCAGGTGGATGGCGGCGCCGTAGACGCTGGAGAGCAACACGCCGAAGGCGGTGATGCCCAGCCCGGTGCCCATCTCGTAGCCGGTGGCCTCCAGCGCACCGGCGGCGCCCGCCTTGCTGACCGGCGCGGCGCCCATGATGGCGATGGAGGATGCGGTGAGGCCGATGCTCAGGGCCAGGCCCAGTAACACCAGCAGGCCGACCACGGCCAGCCCGGCCTCGCGGAAATCGCTGAACCCCAGCCCCGCCAGGCTGATGGCCGAGCACAGCAAGGCGGTGGTCGCCACCCGGCGCAGGCCGACCAGGGACGCCAGGTAGCCCGCCAACGGCCCGCCGACGCCGGCGGCGATCATCAGCGGCAGCAGGAACAGCCCGGCTTGCAGCGGCGTGCAGCCGAGCACCAGTTGCAGCTCCTGGGCGATGGTGAGTTCGGTGCCGGCCAGGGCGCCGGATACCACCAGCGCCATGATCAGCCCGGAGCGGATGGCCGGCCGCGCGAACAGGCTCAGGTCGAGCATGGGTTCGGCGCTGGTGAGCTGGCGGCGCACGAAGTCGGCCAGCAGCAGGACGCCCACCAGCAGCGTGAGGCCGCTGACCCAGGACGGCCCGCCCGGCTTGAGGCCGGATTTGAGCGCATGGACGCTGGCGATGATGCCGGCGATCAACAGCAGTGCCTGGCCGATCTTCCAGCCACCGCTGCCACCGCTGCCACTGCCGGCATCACGGGGCACCAGTACATAGGCCAGGGGCCAGATGAGCAGCATCACCGGCAGGTTGATGAGGAACACCGAGCCCCACCAGTAATGCTCCAGCAGCGCGCCACCCACCAGCGGGCCGAGCGCCGCGCCTGCGGAGGCCACCGTGCCCCACAGGCCCAGGGCGATGCCACGCTCCTTGGGCGACTCGAAGGCGCGGCGGATGATCGCCAGGGTGCAGGGCAAGGCCATGGCGGCACCCACCGCCATGCCCGCGCGGGCGGCGATCAGGGCGCCGGCCGTGGGCGCATAGGCCGCCACGCAGGACATGCCGACGAACACCAGCAGGCCGGTGAGCAGCATGGGCCGGCTGCCGATGCGGTCCGCCAGGGTGCCCATGGGCACCAGCAGGCCGGCCATGATCAGCGGGTAGATGTCGATGATCCACAGCACCTGCTCGCCGCTGGCCCCGAGGGACAGGGTCAGCGACGGCACGGCGATATGCAGCACCGTCATGTCGATGACGATGGGCAGGTACGCCAGGACCACCACCAGCAGGATCAGCCATCGGTTGCCCGGAGGGTGGCTCGAACTCATCGACTCTCCACGCTGGCGTCGGCACTGCTCCAGCCGCCACCCAAGGCGCGGAACAGGTCGACCAGGGCGAGCTGCCGCTGGGTGCTGGTTTCGATCAGCGTGGAGTCGTTGACGAAGCTGCTGCGCTGGGCATCCAGGTAGCGCAGGTGGCTGTCGACACCGCCTTCGTAGCGGGCCTTGGCCAGCTTGAGGGTCTCGTTGCTGGTGTTGGCCAGGGCGCGGCGGGCCGCTTCCTCGCGGCGCAGCGTGTCGGTGGCGGCCAGGGCGTCGGCGACTTCGCGGAAGGCCGTCTGGATGCTGCCTTCATAGGCGGCCACGGCGGCGTCCTTGCGCACTTCGGCGAGGTCGAGGTTGGCGCTGTTGCGGCCGGCATCGAAGATCGGCAGCGACAGGGTCGGCATGAAGCTCCAGGAGCGCGAGCCGCCATCGAACAGGCCGGACACCTCGGCGCTGGAACTGCCGTAGCTGCCGGTGAGGCTGATGCGCGGGAAGAACGCCGCGCGCGCCGCACCGATGTCGGCGTTGCGCGACTTCAGCCGGTGCTCGGCGGCAAGGATGTCCGGGCGCCGCTCCAGCAATGCCGAAGGCGCGCCGGGGGCGATGTCCTGGATCAGCAGCAGCTCGTCACGCGGGGCCTCGGGCAGTGCCTTGGCGGCGTCCGGCGTGCCGATCAAAAGCACCAGGGCGTTGAGCGCCTGCTGCTTCTGCCGCTGATTGGCCTCCAGCTCGGCACGGGATTGCTCCACCAGGCCGAGGGCTTCCTGGTGATCCAGCGCGGTGGCGGCACCGGCGGCGCGGCGCTGGGCGGTCAGGTCGAGGGAGTCCTCGCGGCTTTCCAGGGTCTGCCGGGTCAGGGCCAGGCGGCGCTGGGCACCGTCATAGGTCAGGTAGGCCTGGGTGACTTCGGCGACCAGGGCGATGCGTGCGCTGCGGCCCGCCTCCTCGGTGGCCAGGTACTGCTCCAGGGCGGAGTCGGTGAGGCTTTTGACCCGGCCGAACAGGTCCAGCTCGTACTCCGGCAGGCTCACGCCCACCTGGTAGCTGCTGGTGACGGTGGAGGTGCCGGTGCTGGAGAGATCCCCCGGCACCCGCTGGCGATTGCCCGAGGCACTGGCGGAAAGCCCCGGCACCCGGTCGGCGCGCTGGATGCGGTACTGGGCGCGGGCCTGCTCGATATCGAGCAGGGTCTGGCGCAGGGAGCGGTTGTTAGCCAGCGCCTCCCCCACCAGCCGACGCAGGTCGGCGTCGACGATGAAGGTGCGCCAGTCCAGCTCGCTGGCGGCCTGGTCCTGTATGGCGGCTGGGCCGTTCCAGTGCGTGGCCACCGGCGCTTCGGGGCGCTCGTAGGTGGGGGCCATGGAGCAGCCGCCCAGGGTCAGGGCGATCAGCAGGGCCGATGCGGTCAAGGCGTGTCTGTGCATGGCGCTCAGGCCTCCGTGGATTGTTGAGCGGGTGCGGAGCGACGCTTCAGCAGCGACAGCACCCAGACGAAGCAGATGGGCACGAAGATCACCCCCAGCACGGTGGCGCTGAGCATGCCGCCGATCACACCGGTGCCGAGGGCGCGCTGGCTGGCCGCACCGGCGCCGCTGGCCAGGGCCAGGGGCACCACGCCGAGGATGAAGGCCATGGAGGTCATGATGATCGGGCGGAAGCGCAGGCGCGCGGCTTCGATGGCCGCCTCGCGCAAGCCGCGACCCTGTTCCATCAGCTCCTTGGCGAACTCGACGATGAGGATGGCGTTCTTCGCCGCCAGGCCGATGATGGTGATCAGCCCGACCTTGAAGTAGACGTCGTTGGGCATGCCGACCGAGGTCACCGCGAGCACCGCGCCGAGGGCGCCGATGGGCACGATGAGCATCACCGAGAACGGGATCGCCCAACTCTCGTAGAGCGCCACCAGCAGCAGGAACACCACCAGGATGGCCAGGGCGAACAGTTGCACCGCCTGGCCGCTGGCGACCTTCTCCTGGTAGGAGAGGCCCGTCCACTCGTAACCGATGCCGGCCGGGGACTGGCTCACCAGGCGCTGGATCTCGGCCATGGCTTCACCGGTGCTGACGCCAGGTGCGGCGTCGCCGGCGATGCGGATGGTCGGGTAGCCGTTGTAGCGCACCAGTTGCACCGGGCCTTCTTCCCAGTGGGTGGTGACGAAGGCGGAGAGCGGCACCTGCTCGCCCTTGGCGTTGCTGACGTAGAGCTTGAGCACGCTTTCCGGCGTCATCCGCTCGCCCTGCTCGGCCTGCACCACCACGCGTTGCTGGCGGCCGGCGTTGGAGAAGTCGTTGATCACCGAGGAACCGAACGCGGTGGACAGCGCGCTGCCGATGGTTTCGAAGCTCACGCCCAGGGTGCGAGCCTTCTCGCGGTCGATCTCCAGGCGCAGCTGGGGTGCTTCGGCCAGGCCTTCCATCATCGCGTAGAGGATCTTCGGGTTGCCGTTGGCCTGGCCCAGCAACTGGTCGCGGGCGGCCAGCAGGGCTTCACGGCCGAGGCCGCCACGGTCCTGCAGGCGCAGGGAGAAGCCACCGGAGTTGCCGAGGCCGTCGATGGGCGGCGGGGTGACCGCCATGATCGCGCCGTCGCTGACGCCGGCGAGGCTCTGGTTGGTCAGCATGGCTTCGGCACCGGCCGATTGCTCGTCGCTGCGCACGGACCAGTCCTTCAGGGTCGGGAAGGCCAGCGCGGCGTTCTCGCCCATGCCGGAGAAGCTGAAGCCCATCACCAGGAAGGTGTTCTCCACCGCCTCGCGGGAGCCCAGGTACTGCTCCAGCTGCTGGCCGGTGACGTCGGTGCGCGCACGGGTGGCGCCCGGCGGCAGCTGCACGTCGACGATCATGTAACCCTGGTCTTCCACCGGCACGAAGGATTCCGGCAGGCGCAGGTAGAAGTAGCCAAGCACCGCCACCAGGCCGGCGTACACCAGCATGAAGCGCCCGGCACGTTTCACCAGGCCGCCGTTGAGGCGGGTGTAGCCCTGGGTGAGGCCGGTGAAGCCACGGTTGAAGGCGCCGAAGAAGCCGCGCTTCTCATGGTGCCCCTTGGGGATCGGCTTGAGCAGCGTGGCGCACAGGGCCGGGGTGAAGGTCAGGGCGAGGAAGCCGGAGAACAGGATCGACACCGCCAGCGACAGGGAGAACTGCTGGTAGATCACGCCCACGGAACCGGCCATGAAGGCCAGCGGCAGGAACACCGCCGAGAGCACCATGGTGATACCGACGATGGCGCCGGACACCTGGCCCATCGCCTTGACCGTGGCGTCGCGCGGGGACAGCCCCTCCTCGGCCATGATCCGCTCGACGTTCTCCACCACCACGATGGCGTCGTCCACCAGGATGCCGATGGCCAGCACCATGCCGAACATGGTCATCATGTTCACCGAGAAGCCCAGCAGGTACATGGCCGTGAACGTGCCCAGCAGGCACACCGGCACGACGATGGCCGGGATCAGCGTGTAGCGCACGTTCTGCAGGAACAGGAACATCACCAGGAACACCAGCACCATGGCTTCCAGCAGGGTGTGGATCACCTTCTCGATGGCCACGCCGACGAAGCGCGAGGTGTCGTAGGGCACCGAATATTCCACGTCGTCGGGGAAGTTCACCGACAGCTCGGCCAGGCGCTGCTTGATCGCCTCGGCGGTCTGGATGGCGTTGGCGCCCGGGGACAGCTGGATGGCGCCCGCGACCGAGGGCTTGCCATTGAGGCGCGAGGAGAAGTTGTAGCTCTCGCTGCCCACTTCCAGGCGGGCGACGTCGGCCAGCTTCACCGAGGAGCCGTCCTGGTTGGCGCGCAGCACGATGCGACCGAACTCGGCCGGGTCGTCCAGGGTGCCCTTCACCGCCAGGGTGGCGGTCAGCTCCTGCTCGGTGCTGCCCGGCGAGCTGCCGAAGGCACCGGCCGGGACCTGCACGTTCTGCCCACGGATGGCGTTGCTCACGTCGTCCAGGGAGAGGCCGTAGCCCACCAGTTTCTGCGGGTCGATCCAGACACGCATGGCCGCTTCGGAGGAGAAGAACTGCAGCTTGCCGACACCGGCCACCCGACGCAGCTCGTTGTTGATGTTGCGCGCGGCGTAGTCGCCGAGGAAGGTGGTGTCGCTGCGCTGGGCGCCTTCCTTGAAGTTGAGGGCGTAGATGAGCAGGAAGCCGGCGCTGGTCTGCTCCACTTTTACGCCCTGGGTGAGCACGGCCTGGGGCAGGCGCGACTCGGCCCTCTTCAGGCGGTTCTGCACGTCCACCTGGGCCAGTTCCGGGTTGGTGCCCGGCTGGAAGGTAACCACCACTTCAGCGGTGCCGTTGGAGTTACTGGTGGATTCGAAGTAGAGCAGGCTCTTGGCGCCGTTGAGCTCTTCCTCGATCACGCTGGTGACCGAATCCACCAGCACCTGGGCCGAGGCGCCCGGGTAGGTAGCGGTGATGGTGACCTGCGGTGGCGCCACGTTGGGGTACTGCGCGACCGGCAGCATGGGGATGACCAGCAGGCCGGCCAGGGAGATGAACAGCGCCACCACCCACGCGAAGTTGGGACGCTTGATGAAGAACAGAGACATGGATGATTCCTCGCGGCTATCCCGACCTTACTGGCGGGACGCCTGTTGCTCCTGGGTGGGGCGCGGCTCGACCTTGGTGCCCGGCTGCAGGCCGGTGAGGCCGCCGACGATCACGCGATCACCACTGGCCAGGCCCTGGCTGATCTGCCAGCGCGCGCCCTGCATGGCGCCGGTGTGCACGGGGCGCGCCTCGACACGCTCGTCAGCACCCACC
Source organism: Pseudomonas sp. PDM13 (assembly GCF_025685765.1). Classification (NCBI taxonomy): domain Bacteria; kingdom Pseudomonadati; phylum Pseudomonadota; class Gammaproteobacteria; order Pseudomonadales; family Pseudomonadaceae; genus Pseudomonas; species Pseudomonas sp. PDM13. The sequence goes on from NZ_JAOTQU010000041.1 coordinate 36,716, forward strand.
ACCAGCACCAGGGCGGAGCCATCGGGCGAACGCTGCACGGCGCGCTGGGGCACCAGGATGGCCTGGGCATCGCTGCCCTGGGGCGCGCTCACGCGCACATACATGCCCGGCAGCAGCATGCCGTCCGGGTTGGCGAACTTGCCGCGCAGGGAGACCTGGCCGGTGCCCGGGTCCACCGAGACGTCGGTGAACAGCAGTTCGCCCTGGCGCTGGTAGTCGGTGCCGTCGATGCGGATGCTCAGCGCCTGGCTGTCACCGGCGGAAAGCTGGCCGCCCTTGAGCGCCTCACGCAGGCGCAGGGCATCGGCCACCGGCTGGGTGAAGTCGGCATAGACCGGGTCGAGCTGCTGGATGCGTGCCATCAGGGTGGTTTCGCCCTGCCCCACCAGCGCGCCTTCGGTTACCAGCGCACGGCCGATGCGGCCGGAGATGGGGGCCTTCACCGAGGCATAGCCCAGGTTGAGGCGCGCGGTTTCCAGGTCTGCCTGGGCCGAACGCACGGCCGCCTTGGCGCTGCGCAGGTCGGCGGTGGCGGTGTCGAAGTCCTGCTGGCTGACCGCTTCGATCTTCACCAGGGGCTCGTAGCGCTTGACCCGCGCCTGGGCTTCGTAAAGCGACGCTTCTGCGCGGGCCAGCTCGCCTTCGGCACGGGACAGGGTGGCTTTCAGCGGCGCCGGGTCGATCTGGAACAGCAGCTCGCCGGCCTTGACGTCGGCGCCTTCCTCGAAGCGCTTCTGCACCACGATGCCCGCGACCCGGGCACGCACCTCGGCCACGCGCACGGGCTCGATGCGCCCGGGCAGCTCGGTGGTGAGCACCAGCGGCTCGGTGGTCACCGCCACCACCTCCACGGGCCTGGCCTGCTCGGCCGCCGCTTCCGGCTCGCCGGACGCCCCGCAACCCGCGAGCGCCATGGCCACCACCAATGCACTGATTGTTCCTGCTGCACGCAACCTGCCCATGTAATTCACCCGGACGACTTGACTGGAAAGGCGCGCATGATCTTCTCTTGATCGAAATGAGTCAATATTGTCTCATTTGAATCTTTTGTTATTAATCATGTCCTCCACCGTTGAAGCCGGAGGTTTTTTCTGCACAATGCGCGCAATCCGAAAATCAAGACGGGATCCATCCATGTCGCTGACAGCTCAAGACGAACGACTCCTCAAGGCGCTGGCCGTCGCGTTCGTCGAGCGTCCACGTGCCACCTTGAAGGAGCTGGCGGAAGCGGCCGGGGTCAGCAAGGCCACGCTGCACCGCTTCTGCGGCACGCGGGACAACCTGGTGGACATGCTCATCACCCACGGCGAGACGGTGATCGGCCAGATTCTCTCGGCCGGCGACCTGCAGCAGGCCGAACCGCTGCAGGTGCTGCGCAGGCTGATTGCCGAACACCTGATGCACCGCGAGCTGCTGGTGTTCCTGATGTTCCAGTACAACCCCGACACCCTCGACCCGAATGCCGAGGACGCCCGCTGGCAGACCTACTGCGACGCCCTGGACAAGTTCTTCCTGCGCGGCCAGCAGGAGGGGGTGTTCCGCATCGACATCAGCGCGGCGCTGTTCTCCGAACTCTTCCTGTCGCTGATCTTCGGCATCGTCGACGCCGAACGCCGCGGCCGTGCCGCCAGCTCCAGCTCCGCCTCCCTGCTCGAGTTGTTCTTCCTCCATGGCGCCGCGGCGCCGACCCGCGCCTGAAGAGCATTCCCGGGCTGAAGCCCGGGCTACGCACTAGAGGGTGGCGGCTTTCGTAGGATGGCGTAGAGCGAAGCGAAACCCATGCGGTGGCAGAACCCCTTAGGCGCCAGGAAAGCACTGTGCTTAAGCGTTTGCTTTAAAACCAAAACAGCTATGTAGCGCCGCCAGCTTCGCGAGCAGAGCTCGCTCCTACAGGCGTGCAAGGCGGTGGGGTCATGGCAAGGTCCGGCCCCGCCTGTTGGGCTTCGTACCTCAGCCCAACCTACTGAGCTGCATGGTGCCGCGGCGCCGACCCGCGCCTGAGGAGCATTCCCGGGCTGAAGCCCGGGCTACGTGCGGTTCTCCCCCCCGGAGCGTCGGGCTTCGCATGTAGGGGCGAATTCATTCGCCAAGCGGCGCGCAGCGCCGCCAGCTTCGCGAGCAGAGCTCGCTCCTACAGGCGTGCCAAGCGGTGGGATCTTGGCAAGGTCCGGCCCCGCCTGTTGGGCTTCGTACCTCAGCCCAACCTACGGGTAGCCCCAAGGGCAAGGGCCGTGGGAGCGGATTCATCCGCGATGCAGCCCTAACGAAAAACGCCGCCTCCCCGTTGCCGGGAAGGCGGCGTTTTCACAAGGGCGCAGCGGCGGTCAGCGCAGGCCGTCGACCATGGCGGCGGCGACGCTGATCACGTCCTGGCCAAGCTTCATGGAGCGCTTGCCGTCCCAGGCGGTTTCCCGGTTGGGGTTGTCGTCGTGGTCCTTGAACGGCATTTCGATGGTGAACGACAGGCAATCGAACTCCATGCCCACGGCGTTGCAGGCCAGGGTGGTGTTGGCCTTGCCGGGCTCGTCCTTCGGGTAGCCGTAGCGGGTCTGGAAATCGGCGCCGATATCCACCAGGCGGTTGCGGAACTCGTCTTCCAGGCGTTCCAGGCGCTTGCTGTAGCCGGGGTTGCCTTCGCAGCCGGCGGTGAACACATGGGGGATTTCCTCGTCGCCATGGATGTCGAGGAACAGGTCGACGCCCACCTTGCGCATCTGCTGCTGGACGAAGAACACCTCGGGGCTCTCGGCCTCGCTGGCGGATTGCCAGGCGCGGTTGAGGTCCTTGCCGGCGGCGTTGGTGCGCAGGTGGCCACGGAAGGCGCCATCGGGGTTCATGTTAGGCACCAGATAGAGGTCGGCCTTGGCCAGCAGCTCTTCCAGCTCGGCATCGGCCTTGCCCTTGAGGCGTTCGATGATGCCCTCCATGAACCACTCGGCCATGTGCTCGCCGGGGTGCTGCTGGGCGATGATCCAGACCTTGCGCTGGGCCGCCGGGTTGCGGCTGACACGCAGCAGCGGGATGTCACGACCCTCGATGCTCTTGCCGGTGGCGAACAGCTCGGCGCCGGCATTGGCCAGGGCGTCGGCGATCAGGCGATCGTGGCGCTCGCGGCTGTAGGGCTCGAAGTAGGCGAACCAGATCTGCCCTTCACGGGGCTGCAGGCCGAAGTGCAAGCCCTTCTCGTCGAAGTGGCTGGGCACGCGGAACCAGTTGACGTGGTCGTAGGAGGCGGCGGCGTTGTAGCCGGTCCAGGCATGGGCATAGGCGGACTGCCCGGCGTTCACCAGGCTGAAGTCGTGACGCTGGCCGGGGGTCAGGCCCTCGACCTTGAAGTGGAACCACTGGAAGTGATGGCTCTTGAGGTCCGGGCGCATCGCCAACAGTACGTGCTGGGGGTTGCTGGCGTCCTTTACCTCGATATTGCCGCTATCGAAGTCCGAGCTGATTTTCATGGCTACCTCAAAGGCTGTGGATCAGGGTTGCGCGCAAGGATGGCAGGTCGGCCATCCCTGGGAAACGCGCCAAGCGACAAAGAGTTGCGCAGATGGGGCTCAACGCGCCTCGAGTAGCGCCAGGCGCTCTTCGAGTTCGGCGACGCGGGCTTCCAGCTGTTCGATGCGTGCATCGCTGCCGGCACGGCTTTCACTGCGTTCCGGGGCGCTCTGGCGCGCGGCCAGCAGCTCTTCCAGGTCGCCCTTCTCGCCCAGCAGGTGCATGTAGCGGTCTTCGCGCTGGCCAGCCTGGCGCGGAATCAGCGTGACCAACCCACGGGCGACGAGGCGTTCGAGGTTGTGCTGCACCTGCTCGACATCGTCGAACTCATGCATGCGGCTGCTGCGGGTGAGCAGCTCGTTGAGGGTCTGCGGGCCGCGCAGCAGCAACAGGCCGAGCAGGATCAGCTGGCCGTGCACAAGTTCCAGGGTCTTCTCGGCGCGTTGCTCCCAGCGGTCGGCGCGGCTGCCCATCACCAGGCGCGCCAGGCTGCGCCCTTCGAGGCTGCGCATGCCCTGCCCCACCTGGCCGGCGGTCAGGTTCATCACCGGTTCGCGGCTGGTCTTCTGGTTGCTGGCCAGCACCAGGGCATTGAGGGTCAGCGGGTAGGACTCCGGCGTGGTGGCCTGCTTCTCGATGAGGCTGCCGAGCAGGCGGACCTCGACGGCGGAAAGGGGCTCGTTGCTGAAGGGGGTTTCGATCTCGCTGGACATGTCGCCATCCGATGGTGGGAAAGGGCCATAGCCTAGCCTGAGTGACCGTCCCTTTACACCGCGACAAGCTGGCGGCGCGCCCACCACACGCGTTGTTTTCCTCGAACACTGGATGAGCCAGGAAGCCCAACAAGCCGCTTGAACAGGCCAATCAATCGAATTAATTGATTATTGTCATTTAACGAAAAAGTCTTTTACAGAGCGTTACAGCGCCGCATAAACACATCAAAAACACAGCTAACTCATTGATTTTCAATCATGCCAACGCAACTATCGACGGCATCGATGTTGACCATTAGCCGTATCCACTTTTTTATCGATTTTCCATCCGTAACATTGGCCTCGTGTTCACTTTCAACCCCACTTGAAACCACGAGGCACCCAAAATGAAAAAGCAAATCCTTGCCAGCCTGTTCATCGCTTCCCTGTCCGCTACCGCGTTCGCCCTGCCCCAGGACGCCGCACAACCCCAGCAGACTCTCGCCAGCGGCGCTGAGCGCACCATCAACCGCCTGGCCGAACACGGCTCCGCCCGTACCCCTGCTTTCCGTGTTGCCGAAGACGGCTCCGCTCGCACCCCGGGCTTCCGCGTAGCTGAAGACGGTTCCGATCGCACCCCCGGCTTCCGTGTTGCCGAAGACGGTTCCGATCGCACTCCGGGCTTCCGTGTTGCTGAAGACGGCTCCG
>NZ_JAOTQU010000042.1:0-38165 GCF_025685765.1 Pseudomonas sp. PDM13
CGATCTTCGTAAGAAGGTCGGGGGTTTGACTTTGTGCTGTGGAAAAGTTGGCGAGTGACTTGTGGTCGTGGCAGTAAGGGCGACTTGTAGGGGCGACTTCAGTCGCCAAGCAGACCGAAGGGCTGCCATGCCTATGAATCTTGCTGCAGCCCATCGCACTATCTCCGCTGACCCGAAAAGCCCCCGGACTGAAGTCCGGGCTACGTCAGGGTGATATGCCAGTGGATCACCACTTCCAGTCCGTTTCGAACCTGTTAATGGCAAATCGGGTCACAGTCAGGCAGACCCATTGCCGCTGCGCTCGTCTAGAATAGGCGCGAATTCATATGAGCCCCCCGTATGCCTGACTCGGCCGATCTCCGCCCGTTGTCCGAACGCCCCCTTGAGGAGTTGGTCGCCTGCCCGGAGTGCGACTTGCTGATGCATCGTCAGCATGTCGAAGAAGAACACAAGGCCTGCTGCCCGCGCTGTGGCTATGAACTCATCGTTCACCGTGCCCATATGGAGCGCCGCGCCCTGGCCTTGGTGCTGACTGCTCTCATGCTCTATATCCCGGCGAACTTCTTGCCGATCATGAAGCTCAACCTGCTCGGCCAGACGACCCAGGACACCATCTGGAGCGGAGTGCTCGGCCTCTACCACAGCGGTATGGATGGCGTAGCCGTCCTGGTCTTCCTCTGCAGCATGGTTATCCCGCTGCTCAAACTGCTCTGCCAGCTCGCGGTGCTGCTGTGCATCCGCTGGCAGGTCATGCAGGGGCTTGGCCTGCAGCTCTATCGCCTTTATCACCACATGCGTGAGTGGGGGATGCTCGAGGTCTACCTGATGGGCATCCTGGTCAGCATCGTCAAACTCATCGACATGGCCGACCTGCACCTGGGCGTCGGCCTCGTCTGCTTCATCGGCCTGCTGCTGTCGCAGGTGTGGCTGGAAGTCACCATGTCCCCGCACCAGGTCTGGGACTCCCTCGACGCCGGAGGTCACGCCAATGAGAGCGCTTGATGCCGGCATCCTCGTGTGTGGCGACTGCCACCAACTGAACCGCCCGGATCAGGACGACGACGCCCCCACCTGCACCCGCTGCGGTTCGCGCCTCCATGAGCGCCGGCCCAACAGCCTGATCCGCACCTGGGCGCTGCTGCTCACCGCCACCATCCTCTACATCCCGGCCAACGTGCTGCCGATCATGACGGTGAATTTCTTCGGCAACGGCTCGCCCTCCACCATCATGGAAGGCGTGATCGAGCTGATCCACGCCGACATGCTGCCCATCGCCCTGGTGGTCTTCACCGCCAGTATCCTGGTGCCCACCTTCAAGCTCGTCGGCATCGCCTTGCTGCTCTACTCCGTGCAAAGGCACCAGCCCATGTCGGCCAGGCAACGCATCCTGATGTACCGCTTCATCGAATGGATCGGTCGCTGGTCCATGCTGGATATATTCGTCATCGCCATCCTCGTGGCGCTGGTGAACTTCGGCAACCTGGCCAGCATCGAAGCCAATCCCGGTGCGGCCGCCTTTGCCAGCGTCGTGGTCCTGACCATGACCGCAGCAGTAACCTTCGATCCCCGACTGATCTGGGACAACACCGATATGGACGACGAGAATGGCTGACCTGCCAAAGCCCAAAACGAAGAAAACCACCAACTGGTCGGCCATCTGGGTCCTGCCCCTGATCGCCCTCGGCATTGGCCTCTGGCTGGGCTGGAAGTCGATGAACGATGCCGGTATCGACATCAAGATCTACTTCGAGAACGGCGAAGGCATCCAGGTCGGCAAGACCCAACTCATGTACAAGGGCATCCAGGTCGGCAAGGTCACCGACCTGCACGTCAGCGAAGACATCAATGGCGTCGTCGCCACGGTCGAAGTGCTCAAGGAAGCCGAGCCCTACCTGAGCAAGGAAACCCGCTTCTGGCTGGTACGCCCGCGCGTGTCCCTCGCCGGTGTCACCGGCCTGGAAACCCTGGTCTCCGGTATCTACATCGCCATCGACCCGGTGAAGGGCGAGCCCGAGCGCAAGTATCACGCGCTGTCCGAGCCGCCGCCGCTCTCCGACAACCTGCCCGGCCTGCACCTCACCCTCAAGGCCGAGCGCCTCGGCTCCCTGGAGCAGGGCAGCCCCGTCTACTACCGGCAGATCCAGGTCGGCCAGGTGAAGAGCTACGAACTGGCCGAAGACCAGCGCACCGTCGAGATCAAGGTGCACATCGAGCAGCCCTACGCCCAGCTCGTGCGCAAACACACGCGTTTCTGGAACGCCAGCGGCCTCAACGTCACCGCTGGCCTGTCCGGAGTGAAGATCCGCACCGAGTCGCTGCTCAGCATGGCCGCCGGCGGCATCGCCTTCGCCACGCCCGAGAACCGCCAGGACAGCCCGCCCACGGATTCCACCATCCCCTTCCGTCTCTACGATGGCTTCGAAGCCGCCGAAGCCGGCCTCAAGGTCATGCTGCGCATGGAAGACGTCAGCGGGCTCAACCCCGGCAACACCCCGGTCATGTACAACGGCGTCCAGGTCGGCACCCTGAAGAAGCTCGACATGGACAAGAACTTCGCAGGTGCCACCGCCGAGCTGACCATGGAGCCACGTACCGAGGAGTTCCTGGTCGAAGGCACCGAGTTCTGGACGGTCAAGCCCTCCATCTCCCTCGCCGGCATCAGCGGTATCGAGGCCCTGGTCAAGGGCAACTACATCGCCGTGCGCTTCGCCAAGAGCGGCACCCCCACCCGCGAGTTCACTGCCCGGCCCAAGGCCCCGCCGCTGAACACCGACGCGCCCGGCCTGCACCTGGTGCTCACCAGCGACAAGCTCGGCTCCCTCGATGTCGGCAGCCCCATCCTCTACAAGCAGATGCGTGTCGGCAGCGTGCAGAGCTACCAGCTCTCCCGTGACCAGCAACGCGTCGTGGTCGGCATCCACATCGAGCCGGAGTTCGCCAAGCTGGTGAACGAATCCACCCGCTTCTGGAACGTCAGCGGCGTCAGCATCAAGGGTGGGCTGTCCGGTGTCGAAGTGAAGAGTGAGTCGCTGCAGACCCTCCTGGCCGGCGGTATCTCCTTCAGCACGCCGGATTCCAAGGCCACGCCGGTCACCAAGCCACGCCGCTTCACCCTCTATGACAACGAGAACCTCGCCCTCGGCAAAGGCACGGTGGTCGAGGTCCGCATGACCCAGGCCGATGGCCTGCGCGAAGGCACGCCCGTGCGCTTCAAGGGCCTGGATGTCGGCAGCGTCGAGCGCATCACCCTGGCTGATGACCTGGGCGGCGTCGTGGTCACCGCACGCATCACCGAGGCCGCCGATCGCATCGCCCGCACCGGCACCCAGTTCTGGGTGGTCAAGCCCGAACTCGGCCTGGTACGTACCGCCAACCTCGACACCCTGGTCAGCGGTCAGTACCTGGAAGTGCAGCCCGCCTCGGCCAAGGGCCCGATGCAGACCAAGTTCACTGTACTCAGCGAACCGCCGTCGGCCATCGCCCGCGAAGAAGGTCTGCGCATCGTCCTCAGCACCGCACGCCGTGGCTCCATCAAGCCCGGTGTCGTAGTCAGCTACCGCGAGGTCCCGGTGGGCAAGGTAGTGCGTTTCGAGCTGGGCAAGACCGCTGATCGCGTACTCATCCACGTGCTCATCGAGCCGCGTTATGCCTCCCTGGTACGCAGCGGCACGCGCTTCTGGAACGCCAGTGGCGTGGGCATCGATGCGGGCCTGTTCAAGGGCGTGAAGGTGCGCACCGAATCCCTGGAAGCGCTGATCGAGGGGGGCATCGCCTTCGCCACGCCGGACAACGCCCAGATGGGCGCGCCGGCGATCCCCGGGCAGACCTTCGCCCTGCATGACGAACTCAACGAAGAATGGCTGAAGTGGGCACCGAAGATATCCATCGAGAAGTGATCCACCCAGCATGAAAAAGGGCCGCATCTGCGGCCCTTTTTCGTTACTGCGGCTTCAACTCACGCCGGCTCGGCTTCCTCGCTGGCAGCCGGGGTTTGCTGGCTGGCCTGCTCGCGACGCTTGATGAACTTCCAGTCCGCCTCGTCGATGTAGATGCCGTTGGGGCCGCTGCCCCCTTCCAGGTCGATGGCCACGTCGGCCGAAACCTGCGGCTTCACCGACGCCAGGATGGGCGTGAAGCCCAGCTGGGCGCTGGTCTCGATCAGCGCCTGCTGGTTGCGCTCGTCGATGTCCGCCGCCTCGTCCAGGTAGTAGGGGAGGCGGATGCGGCCGGCCTGCTCGCGGTCCATCAGGTGCAGCAGCAGGTACATGTTGGTCAGCGCCTTGATGGTCATGGTGGTGCCGTTGGACGCGGCGCCATCGATGTCCGTGTGAATGATCGGCTGGCCATGCACCTTGGTGATCTCGAACGCCAGCTCGAACAGGTCCTTCAGGCCCAGCTGGTTGCCGTTGGCGGCCACCAGGCGTGCCAGGTACTCCTTGGCTTCCTCGTTCTTCGCGTCCTGCTCGGAGGATTGCGACAGGTCGAACACCGACAGGGTTTCGCCTTCCTCGTACTGGCCGGCGCTGTGGATGATCTGGTCGATATGGCGCAGCGCGTCCTTGTTCGGCGCCAGCACGATGCGGAAGCTCTGCAGGTTCGACACCTGACGCTTGTTGATCTCGCGGTTGAACAGCGCCAGCTGGTGTTCAAGGTTGTCGTAGTCGCTGCGGATGTTGCGCAGGGTCCGGGCGATGTCGGTGACCGCCGCACGGCGCGCCTTGGCCAGGGTCAGGGCCTCGTCCTGGCGGTGGGCGTAGGCGTTGATCAGCAGTTGCAGGCGACGCTCGGTGTCGTCCTCGCTGTCGAACTTGGCCACGCCCTTCAGGCGTACCTGGGCGTAGAGCGCCTCGATCTGGCCATCGATGCGCTGCAGCGCCTGCCAGGTGTCCTGGTAGTCGTTGAGCAGCGGCAGCAGGTTGTCGATGCTGTCGTCCACCGGGTCGGTGAAGGGAGTGCCGAAGGGCAGGTCGGCCGGCAGCAGCTGGCGACGGCGCAGCGCGTCTTCCAGGGTGCGCTCCTTGGCTTCCAGGTCGGCCAGCTGACGGCCCACCAGCTGCAGCTTGGCGGAGAGCTGCTGGACGCGTTCGGTGAAGGCATCGCTGGAGCGCTTGAGGTCATCCTGCGCGGCTTCGCGCTGGGCCAGCAGCTCCATCTTGCCGTTCTCCTCGGCAGACAGCGTCTGCGCCCTGCGGAAGTCTTCCAGGGCCTTCTGGGCATCCAGTACGGCCTGGTACAGCTGCTCGGCCTGGGCCTTGCTCGCGGCACGGTCGGAGGCGACCGACTGCTGGGTCTTGAGCTGTTTCAGCTCGCGCTCCAGGCGGTCCTTCTGGTCGCGCAGGGCAGCGCGGTCGGCCAGGGCCTGCAGGGCTGGCGGTTCGATGCTGGACAGGTCGATATCCAGGCCTGGGACCTGGAAGTGCTCGCCCTTGAAGCGGTCGAGAATGGCTTCCAGGGACTTCACCCAGGCGTCTTCTTCATCCAGCTGGATGCCTTTCTCACCCAGGGGCAGGCTGAACAGCTGGCCGTTGAACAGACGCATCAGGCGGTCGACGTCGGCCTGGGAGAACTCTTCGCGCAGGCGCGAATAGCTGTTGTTGTCGGCGTGATCGAGCTGCTGCTTCACCGACTTCAGGCGTTTTTCCAGGTCGCGCAGACGCTCTTCCAGATCCTCCGAGGAGAACTGGCGGGATTGCGCCAGGGCGCCGGCCAGTTCGTCGTGCGCGTCCTTGGCGGCCAGCAATTGCTGCTCCAGCACCTTGATGTCGTTGACCAGGGCGAAGCGGTTCTTCAGCACCGCCAGCTCGCCCAGCCAGCGCTGGATCTCGCTGATCTCCCGCTCCAGACGCATCAGCTCCTGGGTGCCGCCGCGTTGCTCGTGCTGCAGGCCGTCCTGCTCGTTGCGGTAGTGCTCGGCCTGGATCACCAGTTCCTCGCGGCGAGCGCCGGAGTAGTCGTGCCAGGTGCCCAGCAGGTTATCCAGCAGGGGCGAAAGGCGGTGCAGCTTGCCGCGCAGGGTCTCGCGCTGGGTCACGCCGTTGGACAGCGCCTCCACCAGCGGGCCGGCGGCCACCAGGGCCTGGTAGTCCTGCTCCATGCGGCGCACGTCGCGGAAGGCTTCCTCGGTGGCGGCGATGTAGTCGACGCTGCCCGAACGCAGGCTGTGCTCGAAGGCATCGAGGAACAGCTGCTTGAGCTTGGCCGCGGTGATCTCGCGCATGTGCAGCAGGTTGATGAACAGCGAACGGAAGGTCTTCAGGCTCTGCTCGCTGGTGGAGCGCAGCGGGATCAGCGTCAGGTCCAGCGGAATGGACGTGTGACCGCCCACCAGCAGGCGGCGCAGTTCGTCCGGCTTCAGCTCGTAGGCCTTGATGCCCTCGCGCTCGAGGTTGTTGAACAGCTCGCGCTGACGCAGGCAGGTGCCGTTCTTCTGGTAGTGATCCAGGTCCAGGCTGCCCTGGTAGGCGAAGAACTGGTGACCGAAACCGCCGCCCGGGCCGCGACCGGCAACACCGATCACGTGGGGGCCGTGGGGCAGCGAAACTTCGACCAAGATGTAGCTGGTGTCGGTGGCGAAGTAGAACTTGCGCGATTGCTCCAGGCTGTACTTGCCGAAGCTCATGTCCGACATGCGCGCCAGGATGGGGAACTGCAGCGCGTTGATCGACGCGGATTTACCCAGGTTGTTGGCGCCGTAGACCGACAGCGGGGTTTCCAGCGGGAACAGGCCGAGGCTGTACCCGGCAGTGTTCAGCAGGGCGAAGCGGCGGATGCCATAGCGTTCCTGGCTCATGCGTCCATCTCCTGCGCAGCGCGCTCTTCGGCCATGGCGCGGGCCAGGGCATCTTCATCGGATTCAACGGCGGCCGGCTCATCGACCTCCAGCGAGACGATCGGCTCTTCGCCCTCGTCGTCCATCAGCACCGGGGCCTGCAGGGCCAGGTCGCTGCTGTGCAGGTTGGCGGCCAGGTCGCGGTCGTGCTGCACGGCCAGGCATACGTCGAGGAAGCGGTGCATGGGCGGCAGGAAGCGGTAGATGCCGTTGCTGTCCTCGGCGAAGCCCAGTTGGGTGAGGCGGCGGATGACCTTCTCTTCCAGCTCCTCGTGGGTGGTCACCTCGGCCTGCAGGAACAGGTCGCGGTACTTCTCCAGCAGTGCCGGCAGCTCGTCACGGCCGATGCTGCCGCCGTCGAGCACGGAAAGCGGGTCGCGGCCCTGGTCGGCCAGGTGTTCCACCAGGATGAAGGTGAACAGCGCCAGGCGTTGGGCGGTCTTGTTCACCTGGGCGCCCATCTGCTCGGGCACGAAGTAATAGAAGCCACGCGGATCGCACACCAGCTCGAAGCCGAGGGCCTTGAACAGGGCGCGGTACTGGTCCTGCATGGTGGACAGCTGGGCGTAGCATTCCGGCTCGCTGCGCGAGAGGTGATAGCCCTTGAACAGCTCGCGGAAGATGGCCGAGAGCTGGGTCATTTCGGTGAGATTAAGATGCATGTTTTTCGCTCTTGATGAGGGCGAAGGAGCTCAGGCTGACCTGATGCTCCGCGGTGAGGTAGTCGCGGCGTTCCAGGCGGTCGCGCTGGAAGCGGCTTTCGCGGGAAAGGCGGGAGAACCAGTAAAGCAGCTCGTCGGTGGCGCCTTCCGGCTCCTGCTCCAGCAGCCAGGCCATGAGGTCCGGCAGCGGCAGGGCCTGCTCGCAACGGTCGATCATTTCCCGGGCGGTACGCGGTGCACGCGGCGCTTCGCCACGACGGCCGCCGGAGGCCTTGGGGAAGTGCGCCGGCTTCGGCTCGAAGCGCGCCAGGGCATAGACGTAGGCCTCCACCTGCGAGGCGCTGCCGAGGAAGGTGCTCTGTGGCCGGGTGAACAGCGGCAGTGCCGCCTGGGGCACGGCATCCAGGCCCTTCTTGCGGATCACCGACAGCGCCAGGGCGGCACCACGGGTCACGGCGTTGTGCCGGCGCGCTTCCTCGCGCAGCGGCAGCAGCAGTTCGCGGGCCTTGCGCAGGGTCAGTTGGGCGGTGGTCTGCATTTCCAGGATGCGCGCGTGGGTGCGCAGCAGCAGGTCGTCGTCCACCAGTTGGCCAAGGCGCTGCTGCTCGCCGAGCAGCTTGAGCAGCACCTGCTCGACGCGGCGCACGCCCTGCTCGAAGGCGCCATCGGCGGCCACCAGCTGGATCATCGGCTCGACGTATTCGTCCCAGGTCGCCAGGACCTCGGCATAGCGCTGGCGCAGGGGAATCTGCCGGTCGCTGGTCTTGGCCCGTTCGGCCACGGCCACCAGGGCCTGTTCATCGTTGTCGAGCTTCTTCAATACATCGCGCACGCGCATGTCGAGCAGGCGCAGCTGGCGCGCCAGGTCGTTGCCGTCGCGGATCTCGAAGGCTTCCTGGATGTAGCCGGCCAGGCGCTCCAGGTGGCGCAGATAGGCTTCGATCTCCAGGCACAGGCCGAGGCGGTGCTCACGGCGCAGGTAGGCGAGGAAGTCGTGGATCTGGGCGTTCAGCTCGAAGCGGTTGGGGCTCTTGGCCACCGGCACCAGGATGTCCAGGCGGATCCACTGGTCGAGCAGTGCGGTAACGTCCGTGGGCGTGCCCTGGGGCAACTGGGCCCCGAGCTGCAGGCGCAGCTCGGCCAGGCTCAAGGTGCCGGCATCGAAGCGCTCGCACAGCGGCTCCAGCAGCGCCCAGTGTTCGGCGAGGGCGCGCAAAACGCGTTTGGGTTCGATCATCGGGGGAGACGGTCCCTGCCTAAGGAAAAAGACGCGATTGTACTGCATGACCGCCGGCTCGACTCAGCCCGAGCTGATCAAAGGACGGCTGGTTCGCACGTCGGCGGACGGGAGGGATGGCGAGCGTGGAAAGTGGCCAGGCAACGCCAGGGCCTGCGCCGCCGCGGCAGGCTCAGCTCTGGCGGAACAGCCCGATCAGGTGATCGGCAATGGCGGCCTTGATGGCGTTGACGTTGAGCTGCGAGGTATGGCCCAGGCGCTCGGTATTGATGCGGTGCAGGTGCAGCGAGGGCATGCGTGCCTCGTATTCGCGCAGGTCGCCCTTCACCAGCACCGGCAGGAAGTGGTCGTTTTTCGCCTGGTAGCGCTGGATCAGCAGCTTCAAGCCTTCCTGGAACGGCAGCTCGCGGGACGCCGCCAGGCGGTGCTCACCGGGGATCTTCAGGTACAGGCCGGAATAGCCCATGGTCTCGCCGGGCAGGATGTGGATGCCGGTGGGCTCCACCGCCTCGGGCGGGATTTCATTGAAGGTGTCGTGCCAGGCCTGCTCGTCGGGGAGGATGGTGATGCTGCCGTGCTCCTCCTCCGGCACCACGAAGCTGTAGTTGCTGTAGAGCTTCTCGACATAGCCGGAATAGACGCACAGGCGGTTTTCGAAGCGCAGCAGGAAATCGATCGCCTGCTGGCGGTCGGTAATGGCATCCAGGTCCCAGGCGAGGTCGCTCTGGTTCTGCAATTCGTCCCAGTGTGAATCGGAATCGGCTTTGGAGTTGGCGTTCATGGACTCGGTCAATACGGCATCTGATCTGTAACAAGGCAGAAAACATGCCAGGCAATTCAAGGGCTTGGAATGGGGCTGGAGCGTGCTCCAGCTCACATTCGACATTCTAGAGCGGTCGCAATCTGACGAGGATGGTCACTTGTCGGACGGATGAAGGAAGTTCTGGAGGCAGGTGCGCACGAGGTGGACTCATGCGCACCTGTGAGGGGGGAGCCTTGACCGCTTAGGGGATTAAGGTCACTGCCACGGTGGAACCATTGGAATAGGTGTTGTTGAAGGATTCGAAGGTGGTGCAGAAGGCGTGCTCATCGACAAAGTACTGTGGGTAATTGGGTGCATTGCTATTCAAAGCAACTGCTTGGTAGTTGTAATGGGTTGTACCGTTTTTCACTGATGAGCCGACTTTGGTAAGAGGAAGGTAAGTGCCAGCGATGTTCACGCCTTGAACGTCCTCGCTGGATGTCATGAATAAATTACAAATCAGGTCTGCTTCGGGCACCGGAGGCGTGTTGAACAGCTTGACCACGCGTGCAAAGGCCAGCGTGCTGACTCCGCTCAGATTTGAGCTAACTGAGCCTATCGCGGGGTCTGGCATGTAGCCTGCCACCACCATGTTGAAGGTGGTGGTATCTGTAGGCTCTTCGTTGTAGGGCGTGTGATTGTCGGTGTCATAGGTGATGGCTTTCCCGACCAGCAGCGTGCCGCTAAGCGATGTTGTAAGGGTATTTTCCCGATGACCAAATAGTCTGGCCTTGGTTTTCGTCTGGAGGGTTGGAGTCAATTCGCCTTTCATGTAGCTGAGCTGCTGCTCAAGCGCAGTCTGGTTATCGGCAGCAGCCATAAAGGGTAGGCCGAAAGCAACCAGGGCCATGGGGAGAATCCGGAATTTCAACATTGCAACGACTCCTTGTTTATGGAGCCGGCAGTGGACCAGTTGCCCCGCTTCGCGCCCAGCTATCCAAAGGCTGGCGGGCAGGAGGCCGCGCCTGCTCGGCGTGTCGACCAACCTGAAGCTAGGGGTGGCGTACGAGGTGTGGATTTGGGTAACAACTGCAGCGGCGAGCCGAGGGCGAACTTCAAAAATCCCACCTTTTTCCCGCCTATGGGTCGGGCCCTTATGGCGGGCGCTTCCCTATAGTGGCATCACGTAATCGAGCCGCCAGCGCTCGGCCATAACTATAAGAAGTAGAGGGAACTCGCCATGCGCCTGACCCGCAGTCCCGCCAAACGCCTTTTCCTCGTGCTCGCTACCAGTCTGCTGGCCGCCTCGGCCCAGGCTCGCATGGAGGCGCTCGATGACGCGGAGCTTTCCAACGTCACCGGCCAGGCCTTCATCAACCTGACCACCGACGCCAATGCCGGGATCAACTACACCCGCATCAACCTGGGCGTCGATCTCGATACCCAGCTGAACATGAAGAAACTGCAGCTCGGGCAG
This sequence comes from Pseudomonas sp. PDM13, assembly GCF_025685765.1. Lineage (NCBI taxonomy): Bacteria > Pseudomonadati > Pseudomonadota > Gammaproteobacteria > Pseudomonadales > Pseudomonadaceae > Pseudomonas > Pseudomonas sp. PDM13. The sequence continues at coordinate 10,948 of NZ_JAOTQU010000042.1, forward strand.
TACAACGACAGCGTGACCCGGCCGGGCGAGATCGCCGGCTCGTCGGACATCCTGATCAACAACTTCGCTCTCGGTACCGTCAATGCCGACAACTCGATCAACCCGTTCCGCATCTCCAATCCCTTCCTCGAACTGGCCTACTCCGGCAACAAGGTGGTGGGTGTGCGCATCGGTTTCGGCGAGGCCAAGGGCGTGTTATCCGGGGATATCCAGAGTCTGACCGGGAACATTCCCGTGCATATCAAGGGGACAGGGCAGGCAATCTACGATAAGTCGAACTTCATACAGCAAAGTGCGCTGTTTCTTGCGGGGGTCTATACGTCCAGCGTCGTAGAGGCGGATGCCAACCTGGTGACTTCGGGGGGGAGCCTCGATCCGGTACGAGGAACGATGGCGGGGATCAAGAACGGTGACGGTCTCAACTGTACATCTGGCTGCGCGGGGGGGTGGACTGACGCGTTGCTTGGGGCTTTTGCTTCGAATAACTGCAGCATTCTCGGTATCCAGACTTGCTTCAATCTGTCTCAGTTCCAGTCGCTGCCGGTGGGTAATACAAGCAACATGACCAATATGGAGGGAGCGGCCAAGGGCTTCTTCATCTCCCTGCAGACCCAGGACGTAGCCTGGCGTGACATGGACAGCAACGCCTTCATGACCGCCCTCAAGGGCGCCTTCATGAACATGCCCAAGTACCGGGACGCCAACGGTAACCTGGTCTCCCCGATCAATATCGACTTCAACCAGGCCTTCAACGGTATTCCCCGGCAGGACACCTGCCTGGGTTCCGCCACCAAGGGGTGCTGATCATGGTCCGCACCTCGATTGCGATCCTGCTGGCCCTGGCGGCTGCGGTCGCCCAGGCCGAGCTCAGGGCGCTGGATGACGAGGAGCTGTCCAGCGTCGACGGCGCCGGCATCGGCTTCGTGCTGGACAAGGTGCTGCTGGATGCCAGCAACGCCACCATCACCCTCAACGACATCAACAACGGCAGCGGGCAGAACGTGCCCATCTCGGTGAAGGAGTTCTACCTCGGTGCCATCGGCAGCAACAACGGCGCCAACCTCAATGCCGTGACCATTGGCCGGCTGGACCACCCCTTCGCCCTCAACCTCGCCCGCGGCGAGACCCTGCGCACCCTCAACGATGCCGGCCAGTGGGTGCAAACCACCCCCAACGGCGTCTCGGTGCTGGAATTCATGTTTCCCGAGCGCCTCACCACGGGGGGCTCGGCCTGCATCAGCGGTTACTCCACCGGCGGCAACACCTGCTCCAGCCGCGCCACGGAGAAGGTCGACCTGGGCATCCGCTTCGACTTCCAGGTCGCCGCCGGGCGCACCGACGTACTCAACCTTGATATCTCCGAGCTGGCCATGGACGGGTCCTACCTGCGTCTCTGGGGCGACAAGGCCAAGAGCCAGATGGTCGGCGAGATGCGCATCAACCTGTTCGCCAAGGGCATCCAGCTGATGTCCTGCGCGGCCGGCAGCACCAACTGCACCACCGCCGAGCAGCAACGGGACCGCACCCTCTTCATGAGCGGCGCCTACGCCACCGTCGCCCTGGGTTACGGCAAGAGCCAGCCGTTGCTGTTCGACGTCAGCAGCAACGGCCAGTTTGTGCTGGAGCTGCAGAACCCCACGGCCTCGGGCACCACCGCCGCCCAGAAGCAGGCGTTGGCGGACGACTTCTACGCCAACGCACCGCGCACCAGCATCATCATCAACAACCTCAAGGCGGGCACCGGCAACTTCAGCACCGGCGGCTACAACTTCGGCTACAACGAGATCGGCGGCCTCAGCATCAACTACCTGAAGGTGACCAGCCATGACCTCTAGACTCCTCCCGCTGGTCCTGCTGCTTGCCGCCGGTTGCGCGCAGGCCGAGCTCAAGCCCATGGCGGATGCCGACCTCAGCGCCACCAGCGGGCAGGGTGGGGTCTACCTTTCCGGCGAGTTCAGTATCAACAAGGGCGGCGGCGTGCTCTGGAGCACCCCGGCCACCAACAACGCCACGCAATGGGCCATCGGCGAGCGCAGCTGCGCCACGGCCGGCTCCAGCACCCCGGAAAGCTGCGGCATGCGCATCGCCATCCGCACCGAGGCAGCGGGCGGCTGGTACGTGCTCGACAACCTCAAGGGCGTGTTCAGCTTCGAAGGCCTGACCCTGCGCACCCGGCTGATCAACGACAGTGCCGCCAGCTTCAACCAGGACGTGATCGAGCTGGGCCTGCCCAACAACGTGCGCTTCAAGGACGGTAGCTTCGCCTTCGCCGTGGCCAACCAGGGCGGCTGGCGCAACAAGGTGGGCACCACGGCCAATGGCGGCGACTCCACCTACCAGCAAACCAACATCTTCTCGGCGAAGATCGACGGCAATATCCGCATGCAGGGCAGCGTGCTGGTCTTCCCCAAATAACAAGGAGCAGGGCGATGCGTGCAGTTGCGTTGTTCGCGGTACTCCTCAGCCCCCTGGTCCAGGCCATGCAGGCGCTGGATGACATGGCGCTGTCCGACGTCACCGGGCAGGACGGCATCAGCCTGGAAACCACCAGCGCCGGCTGGTCGGCCAGCAACATCAGCTACAGCGAGGACGGCCAGAGCCTCAACCTGCGTGGCGTCAGCAACCAGCCGCGCAGCGGCTCCAGTATCACCTCCACCACCAAGGTGGATGTGGTCAACCAGCGCCTGCAGATCGAGCACGCCAGCAGCGCCCAGGCGCTCAGCGTCACCAACATCGAAATGGGCGGCAGCACCAAGAGCTTCGGCGCCATGCGTGCCTTCTACACCCTGGGTGCGACGCTGAAGATCAAGGGTGGCGGCGCCAGCGGCGTCACGGGTATCTCGGTGGACGACAGCCGCCTCTCGCTCTCCGATGTCACCTTCTATTACCGCGACAACGGCTTCGACCTGATCGTCAAAGGCATGAGCCTCGACGCCTACCTGAACAACGCCTACATCGACATCGTCAGCGGAGGGGATGGCCAGGCGGTGCGTCTCGACCTGGGCAACTCGCGCTTCGTCGCCGCCATCAATGGCATCGGCCTGGACCTGGCCCATGGCGACCCCACTGCATTGCCGGTGACACCCGACGCGCCAGACCTGCGCGACCCCAATGCCAGCAAGAGCTTCGGCAAGCTCAACATGGACCTGCGCCTGGGCGGCAGCGTCAGCATCTCCAGCGGCGGTGCCAGTGGCTCGGGCCTGCGCATCCGGCCCGACGTGAACATCGTCAACAGCCTGTTCCAGTACCAGGACGAAGGCATCCTGCGTGCCGAGAATTTCTCCGGCACCCTGCGCAGCCTCTCCGGCCTGACCCTCGACCTGATGCAGGACGCCAACGGCAGCTTCGTCCAGGTCGCCTTCGCCGACCTCAAGCTCAACGCCACCCTGGGCGGCCTGATCATCGGCAACCCCACCAACCAGAAGCTCGGCAGCCTGGGCATCGACCTCAACTTCGTCGACGACGGCGCGAAGAAGAACATCTTCAAGCTGCGCCCTGGCGGCGATCCCAACTCGGGCCTCAAGGGCATCACCGCCGACGTCAGCTGGAACATGGCCAATAGCTCGGTCTCGCTCACCGATAACGGCAACAGCATGTGGTTCAGCGGGCTGCGCACCAACGGCACCGGGCAGGTCACCCTGGACATCACCAAGAGCTGCGCGGCCGGAGCCTCCACCTCGTGCTACGCCGGCACCCAGAGCGACATGAGCAAGGGCAGCTACAACGGGCACTTCGACGGCCTGCGCCTGGGCCTGAACAACGTCAAGGGCAGCTACAGCTTCGATGGCCTGCGCGTGGGCAGCGCCACCGCACCGTTGCAGGGCGGCACCGAGTTGCTGGTGCTGATGGAAATTTTCCCCGCCTACGACTTCACCCTCAATGGCCAGCTCACCCTGCAACCGGGTGGCAGCAGCGGCTCGGGCATCAGCTACAACGCCGACTTCTTCATCACCGACGCCCGCGCCGCCATCACCGTGGACGAGACCGGCAAGGGCCTGTGGCTCTCCGGCACCCGCTACGACATGCACTTCCGCGACGGCTCGGTGGACGTCAGCAACAACGGCGTCGAACTGCGCAAGGGCACCTACTGGTCCAACCTCGATGTCGCCGACCTGCGCTGGGGCGACCGCGCCACCGGCACCAGCCTCGGTCGCCTGGTGCTCAAGCGCTACGAACAGGGCTCCACCCTGGCGCTCAGCTCCGGCGGTGCCGGTGCCCTCTGCGTGGGTGGCAGCGGTTCCACCTCCAGTGCCTGTTCCGCCAGCGGCGGCCGCTGGGAAGACCGCGGCAACGAGGGCGTCTCGGTCAAGCTGAAGAACGTCTACGTGCGCGACACCGCCATCGACAGCACGGTCAATGGCGTGGCCACCGACGAGAAGCGCAACCAGGTGATCATCGAGACCGACCGCGTCAACGGCGTGAACGGCACCGGCAGCCAGCTGGTTGTGGATAACTTCTACACCTCCGACGGCAACCCGAAGGACCCCAACGCCAACACCTACGGCCTCAACGCCGACCTCAACCTCGACGTCGCGCCGACCAAGGTCTGCACCAAGAACGGCAGCACCTGCACCGCCGTTACCCCCGACCCGCTGGGCTTCGCGGTCAACGGCCGCATCCACTTCAAGGAAGTGAACATCGACCGCATCCAGCACGTGCACCCCACCGGCGGCGCCGTCACCTCCATGTACGGGGTGAAGCTGCAGAACGCCGATATCCGCGCCAACCTCACCGCCACGCCGATCAACTGAGCCGCCCGCCCGGCGGCGCCTTCCGTGCGCCGCCCGTGCCTTCCCGCCTCGCGCGTTTCGCGCCACAATTCGTCATCCGTCGTCGCGGCCACAAGCTGCGGCGTCTTTAGCCAGCGCCCCGGCCGCATCCACGGTGGGGACATGAGGAGTGACCACAATGAACAATAACGATCGCGTCATCATTTTCGACACCACCCTGCGGGACGGCGAGCAAAGCCCCGGCGCCTCCATGACCCGGGAAGAGAAATTGCGCATCGCCAAGGCCCTGGAGCGGCTGCGCGTCGACGTGATCGAGGCAGGCTTCGCCATCGCCAGCCCGGGGGACTTCGAGGCGGTCAAGGCCATTGCCGACAGCATCAAGGACAGCACCGTGTGCAGCCTGGCCCGTGCGGTCGAGGCCGACATCGAGCGCGCCGCCGAAGCCCTCAAGGGCGCCAACTCCGGGCGTATCCACACCTTCATCGCCACCAGCCCCATCCACATGCAGTACAAGCTGCGCATGCAGCCGGACCAGGTGGTGGAGCAGGCCGTGCACGCCGTGCGCCACGCGCGCAACCTGTGCGCGGACGTCGAGTTCTCCTGCGAGGACGCCGGGCGTTCGGAGATCGACTTCCTCTGCCGCATCATCGAGGCGGCCATCGACGCCGGCGCGCGCACCATCAACATCCCCGACACCGTCGGCTACGCCATCCCGCACCAGTACGCCGAGACCATCCGCCAACTGCTGCAGCGCATCCCCAATGCCGACAAGGCGGTGTTCTCCGTGCATTGCCACAACGACCTGGGCCTGGCCGTGGCCAACTCCCTGGCGGCGGTGGCGGTGGGCGCACGCCAGGTGGAATGCACCATCAATGGCCTGGGCGAGCGCGCCGGCAACGCCGCGCTGGAAGAGATCGTCATGGCGATCAAGACCCGCGCCGACATCCTCGGCGTGCACACCAGCATCGACACGCCACACATCCTCGCCACCTCGCGCATGGTCTCCGGCATCACCGGCTTCCCGGTGCAGCCGAACAAGGCCATCGTCGGCGCCAACGCCTTCGCCCATGAATCGGGTATCCACCAGGACGGCGTACTCAAGCACCGCGAAACCTACGAGATCATGTCCGCGCAGTCCGTCGGCTGGCACACCAACAAGCTGTCCCTTGGCAAGCTCTCCGGGCGCAACGCGTTCCGTACCCGCCTGGAGGAGCTGGGCATCCAGCTGCCCGGCGAGGCCGAACTCAACGCCGCCTTCGCCCGCTTCAAGGTGCTGGCCGACAAGAAGCACGAGATCTTCGACGAAGACCTCCAGGCCATCGTCTCTGACAGCCTCGGCGAGGAAGCGCCGGAGCACTTCCGCCTGGCCCACCTGGAAGTCGTTTCGCGCACCGGCGAGGTGCCCCACGCGCGGCTGGTACTGAGCATCGGCGGTGTCGAGCGTGAGGCCAGCGCCCAGGGCTCCGGCCCGGTGGACGCCACCTTCAAGGCCATCGAAAGCCTTGCTGCTTCGGCCGTCAACCTGCAGCTGTATTCGGTCAACGCCATCACCCAGGGCACCGATTCCCAGGGCGAAGTGACGGTGCGTCTGGAAAAAGCCGGACGAATCGTCAACGGAAACGGTGCGGATACCGATATAGTTGTCGCTTCCGCCAAGGCTTATCTCAATGCGCTGAACCTCATGCAGGCCGGCGTACGCAAAGCCCATCCACAGGTAGCTGACGTTTGATCCAAGAGCTCCGTCGCCGCGCTTATCTCGATGCCATGCAGGTAGCCACCTGGCTGCCGCGCACGGTATTGCCCTTCGCTGCGCCTTCGCGCCCCGAGCTGCTGGTGCAGCCCGAGGCCGCGCCGAAACCCGAACCGACGCGGGTGCCCACTCCCGCCGCTGCCACGACCCAGGCCACCCCGGCCGCAGTCGAGGCACCGGTGCAGGCACCCACGAGACCGAAGATCGAGGTACCGCGCCCCGGCACCACGCCGCGCGTAGCGGTGAACCCCGAGCCGACGGCGGAGCCCGCCAATGAAGCGACCCCGGAGCCGGTGAAAACCGCTCCGGTGGCGCCACCGCGTTTCTCCCTGCAATTGCTGCGTGCCGGCAGTTGCCTGTTATTGGTCGAGCTGCCCACCGGCGAAGGCTTCCAGAGCCGTGACCCGGCCTACCTGCTGCTCAAGGACCTGCTGCGAGCCGCCGGCCTGCCGGATGCGCCACAGATGATCGGTGAGCCGGTGCGTTGGCCGCTGCTGGTGCGCGGCAACATGGACCAGGGCCCCGATGCCGCGCGTGATTTCCTCCAGGGCTTCGTCGCTGCACGCATGGAAGAGGGCGCCGGCTGCAGTTGCCTGTGGCTGGTGGGGTTGCCGGCGATCCGCTTTGCCGGGGAAGCCGACGCCGATGCCTACTGCCGCGAACTCCAGGTCGAAGGCCTGGGCGCTGCCTGGGCCGTGCCCGGGCTGGAGCTGCTGATGGATGAACCGCAACGCAAGGCCGAGCTGTGGCAGGCCATGCGCCGGGTGACGAGACGCTGGAAGTCCGCTGAATGACCGATGCAGTTTCCTTCCGCCGGATGACCGAGGCGGATCTCGATGCCGTGCTCAAGATCGAATACGCCGCCTTCAGCCATCCCTGGACGCGCGGCATCTTTGCCGACGGCCTGAAGTCCTACGACTGCTGGATCATGTTCGAAGGCACCCAGCAGGTCGGCCACGGGGTGATCAACGTGATCATCGATGAGGCGCACCTGCTCAACATCACTGTAAAGCCGGAGAGCCAGGGGCGTGGACTGGGCTTGCGCCTGCTGGAGCACCTGATGAAGCGCGCGCTAGAACTCAAGGCCGGCGAATGCTTCCTCGAAGTGCGTGCCAGCAACGAGTCGGCCTACCGGCTCTACGAGCGCTATGGCTTCAACGAGATCGGCCGGCGCCGGGGCTACTACCCGGCGGTGGGTGGCCGCGAGGATGCCCTGGTGATGGCCTGCACCCTGCTGGACTGAAAAGTGCCTGCGCTCGACGACGTTTCAAACCCCAGGGACTAGCGGGCGCGCCGCGCGTAACGGGGCTGCTCTTCCTCGTGCAGCTCCTCTTCCTCGTCACCGGTGACGCTGAGGTCGAAATCCCGTGACAACGTGCCGCTAGGCTTAGCCAGCGGCTCATCGGTCTCATCCTCCAGCAGCTCTTCCGGCGACAGGTCGAAATCCTTCGGCGGGTGCGGCGTGCCGCCCCGGGTCAGGCCGGCCTCACGCAGCTGGCGCGGCGGGAACTCCTCCACCGGGCCGCTGCCGGCAGGCGCTTCGGTCAGTGACTTCTCCGGAGCCTTGGGATCGTGCTCCTCGTCCGTCGCGGGGTTATTGCGGGTCGGGTCTGGCTGGCTCATGGCGTGGCCTCCACGCTGTGGCTATGGAGGGTGGACGGTCTCCACGCGGAAAGATTCCCCCAATTTGCCCCGATCCGTCGGCCAGTCTGGCATTTACGGCCATTTTCCGACTTCTGGTACCGGCGTACCCTTTTGCCACCATCAGGCGAGGAGGGCGCCATGCAGCGAACGGACGTGATCGTGGTCGGGGCGGGTATCTCAGGGCTGACTGCCGCCTGGCGCCTCGCCTGTGCCGGCAAGCGCGTGCAGGTGCTGGAGGCCAACGAGCGGGTGGGTGGGCGTACCCTCAACCATGGGTTATCCACAGGCGATGTGGTGGAGCTGGGTGGTCAGTGGGTGGGCCCGACCCAGGACCGCATCCTCGGCCTGCTAGGCGAGCTCAACCTCTCCACTTTTCCGCTGTGGAACCAGGGCGACAACCTGACCTTCTTCGGCGGCCGGCTGAAGCCCTATCGCGGCACCATCCCGCGCTTCTCGCCGCTGGTTTTGCTGGATGTGCTGCAGGCGCAGATGCGCTTCGAGCGCCTGTCACGGCAGATCCCCCTGGATGACCCGGCCCGCCACCCGCGTGCAGAAGAATGGGACTCGATGACCTTTGCTGAGTGGATCCGCCGCACCCTGAACACCGCCCAGGGGCGCAAGGTGTTCGAGTTGATGAGCGGCGCCGTGTTCGCCGCCAGCCCCCACGACCTGTCCTTCCTTCATGTGCTGTTCTACGTACAGGCCGGCAGTGGTTTCGACTGCATCCTCGGCGTCGAGAACGGCGCCCAGCAGGACCGTATTCAGGGCGGCTCGCAACGCATCTGCCTGGAACTGGCCGCGCGCCTGGGCGATTCGGTGATCCTAGGCCAGCCGGTGCGAGCGCTGCGCCAGGATGGGGAGGGCGTTGAGCTGCTCACTGATAGTGGGCGCTACCAGGCCGGGCGGGTGATCCTCGCCGTACCGCCAACCCAACTGTTGAGAATCACCCAGGCGCCGTTGCTGCCCGGCTGGCGAGACCAGATGCTGCAGCGCCAGCCCCAGGGCGCCTCGATCAAGTGCATGGCGCATTACCAGCGGCCCTTCTGGCGCGAGCGAGGGCTCTCCGGCCAGGCCACCAGCGAGGTCGGGCCGGTGCGCCTGACCTTCGACAACAGCCTGCCCGGCTCAGCAGGTGGTGTGCTGCTGGGCTTCATCGAGGGCGACGAGGCGCGACACTGGTCCATGCGCAGCGAGGACGAGCGCCGCGCCGTGGTCTTGGAGTGCTTTGCCCGCTACTTCGGGCAGGAGGCATTGGCGCCCCTGGAGTATGTGGACAAGTGCTGGGCCGATGAGCCTTTTGCCCGGGGCTGCTACGCCGCCTGTTTCCCGCCGGGGCTTTGGACCATGGGGGCAGCACGCCTGCGCGAGCCCCATGGTCGCCTGCACTTTGCCGGTACCGAAACTGCCACGCGCTGGATGGGCTATTTCGACGGCGCCGTGGAGGCGGCCGAGCGTGCGGTAGCTGAAGTGCTGGCGGCGGGCTGAGCCGCTGTGACGGCACGCGGCGGGCGCTTGTCAAAGCCTGGCACCCTCCGTAAGGTGCGCCGGCCATAAGAATGAGGAGAAGACCGATGAGTGACCTGCAGCAGCTGTTCGACAACAACGCCCGCTGGGCCGAGAACATCAAGGAACGTGACCCTCAGTTCTTCGAGAAGCTGGCCAAGCAGCAGGTGCCCGAATACCTGTGGATCGGCTGCTCCGATGCCCGCGTGCCGGCCAACGAGATCGTCGGCATGCTGCCGGGCGACCTCTTCGTCCATCGCAACGTCGCCAACGTGGTGCTGCACACCGACCTCAACTGCCTGTCGGTGGTCCAGTACGCAGTGGACGTGCTCAAGGTGAAGCACATTCTCGTCACCGGCCACTACGGTTGCGGCGGCGTGCGCGCGGCCATGCAGGACGTGCAGTTCGGCCTGATCGACGGCTGGCTGCGCACCATCCGTGACCTCTACTACGACCAGCGCGAGCACCTGGCGCAGTTCACCAGCGAGGAAGAGCGCGTCGACCGCATGTGCGAGCTCAACGTCATGCAGCAGGTGGCCAACGTCAGCCACACCTCCATCGTCCAGAACGCCTGGCACCGTGGGCAGCAACTCTCCGTGCACGGCTGCATCTACGGCATCAAGGACGGCCGTTGGAAGAACCTCAACGTCACCGTCAGCGGCATCGAGCAACTGCCGCCGCAATACCGCCTGCGCCCCCTGGGCCAGAGCTGACCGATGAGTGAAACACGTGCCCCGGCCTTGGCCTGGGCCGGCCTGTTGCTGGCCAGCGCCTGTTGGGCTGGCAACGCCCTGGTGGCGCGAGCCTTCCACGACGACATCCCGCCCATTGCCCTGACCTTCTGGCGCTGGAGCCTGGCCCTGGCCATCCTCCTGCCCTTCGTCGCCCGCCCCCTCTGGCAGCATCGCGCTGCCGTGCGCCGCGCCGGCTGGCGCCTGGTACTGGTGGCAGCGATGGGCATCAGCACCTACAGCGTGCTGCTGTACTGCGCCGCGCGCACCACGGTGGCGATCAACCTCACCCTGCTCAACACCTGTCTGCCGCTGGCCACCTTCATCGGTGCCGGCCTGTTGCTGGGCGAATGGCCGACGCGGCGTGCCTGGCTGGGTATGGCGGTGGCCATCCTCGGATTGCTGGTGCTGATTGGCCGCGGCAGCCTGGCCTCGCTGGCCAGCCTGAGCTTCAACCCGGGCGACCTGATCATGCTGCTGGCGGTGCTCGACTGGGCGCTCTACACCCTGCTGCAACGGCGCTGGGCGGCCTGGTTCCAGGGCATCCCGCCGCTGACCTTCCTCGGCGCGCTGGCGCTCTGCGGCGTGCCGCTGCTGCTGCCGTTCTACCTGCTGGAGCTGGCCAGTGGCGCCCACTTCGAGCCCAGCCTGCGCAACCTCGCCGCCATCGGCTACACCGGCACCTTCGCCTCGTTGATCGCTTATCTGCTGTGGAACCACGGCATCGCCGTGCTCGGCGTGGCCAAGGCCTCGTTGACCAATTACCTGATGCCGGTGTTCACCGCGATCCTCGGCTTCCTCATCCTCGGTGAGGCGTTGCAGGGCTATCACTGGGTGGGCGGCGGCATGATCTTCGCCGGCCTGCTGCTCGGTACCCGCCAGCGGGCGAGGTAGGTTCGCTGGCGCTGCGGGACGAGCTCATTCGCCAAGCAACGCACAGCGCCGCCCTTGCGCCTTCGGCCTGGCCCCGTAAAAAGCGCAAAATCTGCAAAACCGCCGTCGCTACAGTGCGTTCCAAGGAGACCGCATGAAGCCCGAGACCCTGAACCACTATGGCCAGCGCCTGGAACCCGTCCTGCACTGGCTGGCCCGCCACCCCGACGCCGACCCGGACCTGTACCGGCTGGCGGACCTGGCCTGCCTTTCGCCGTACCACTTTCATCGCGTCTACCGCGCCTTGATGGGGGAGACGGTGAACGCCACGGTGCAACGCATCCGCATGCACCGCGCGGCGGTGGCATTGGGCAACCCCGAGGCTTCCTTGCGTGATGTGGCGCAGCGCGCCGGCTACGAGTCGGACGCGGCGTTCAACCGGGCATTCGGCACCGCCTTCGGCATCCCGCCGGGGCGCTATCGCGCAGCCCGCTCCCGTCCCTTCGACCCCAAGGAGCTCGGCATGTACCCCATCAAGATCGAAACCCTACCCGGCGTTACCCTGGCAGCCCTGGCCCATCGCGGCAGCTACCAGGAAATCGGCCCGCAGTTCGCCCGCGTCTTCATGCTCGCCGCCACCCGCGGCATCGCCCAGCCCGAGTCGGTCGGCTACGGCATCTACTTCGACGACCCCGCCCAGGTGCCCGAGCATGAGTTGCGCTCGATGGCCTGCGTTCCGGTGGCGCCCGATGCCGTGCTGGGCGACGAACTGCTGCGCTTCGAAATCCCCGCTGGCCGCTGCGCCGTATTGACCTACACCGGCCCGTACAACGAGATGGAAAAGCCCTACAACTGGATGTTCTCGCAATGGCTGCCCGCCAGCGGCCACGAGCCGGCGAACTTCCCCATGTTCGAGATGTACATGAACGACCCCCGCACCACCCCGCCGGCACAATTGCAAACCTGCATCTGCATGCCGCTGAAGTAGAGCGAAGGGATCCGGCGGGGCAGGGCACTGACTTCGCCGGATCCTTTGCGGCCCGTAGGTCGGGTGTAACCCGACATCGCTTTGCCTCGCCCATCGCGGGTTCCACCCGCCCTACGTCGCTTCTGGCGCAAGGTCGCCTGGATATACGCTTTCCTGGCGAAACGGCCAGGAACCTGCGGTGCCGACTTCTTCCGCTCCAAGAACCGCCGTACCAGAACGACTCCGCCTGTCAGAAGGTCGCATCGAAGTTATTTCTCTCGCCCTGTATAGTCCGCGCGGCAGATTCAGCTGTTTTAATCCGGAAGCCGATTGTCGCATTGCCCCCTCGGTGCCCCCTCTATACAACAGCCAACCGTCCGTATCCGGCCGACAAAGCCTGCCTTGTCTTTGCTGCCGAACGGGCGACTTCTGCTTTCCGGTCCCGCGACCCGGTCTCCGGAAACAACAGTCAGCCCTGCCGGGTTACCCCTCGGCGGGTGCCAGCCCTTTTACAAAAATAAGAGGTTCACATGTCCAGCAGCGAACATGAACTGCAACGCGGCCTGGGTGAGCGGCACATCCGCCTCATGGCCCTCGGCGCCTGCATCGGCGTCGGCCTGTTCCTTGGCTCCGCCAAGGCCATCCAGATGGCCGGTCCCGCCATCATGCTCTCCTACATCATCGGTGGCCTCGCCATCCTCGTGATCATGCGCGCCCTCGGCGAGATGGCCGTGCACAACCCCGTGGCCGGCTCCTTCAGCCGCTACGCCCAGGACTACCTCGGCCCGCTGGCCGGCTTCCTCACCGGCTGGAACTACTGGTTCCTCTGGCTGGTGACCTGCGTCGCCGAGATCACCGCCGTCGCCATCTACATGCAGATCTGGTTCCCCGAAGTGGACCGCTGGATCTGGGCCCTGCTGGCCCTGGCGAGCATGGGCACCATCAACCTGATCACCGTGCGCGCCTTCGGCGAGTTCGAGTTCTGGTTCGCCCTGATCAAGATCGTCACCATCATCGCCATGGTCGTGGCCGGCGCCGGGATGATCGTCTTCGGTATCGGCAATGGCGGCATCGCCACCGGCATCAGCAACCTGTGGAACCATGGCGGCTTCATGCCCAACGGCATCCAGGGCGTGCTCATGTCGCTGCAGATGGTCATGTTCGCTTACCTGGGCGTGGAGATGATCGGCCTCACCGCCGGCGAAGCGCGTAACCCGCAGAAGACCATCCCCAACGCCATCAACTCGGTGTTCTGGCGCATCCTGCTGTTCTACGTCGGCGCGCTGTTCGTGATCATGTCCATCTACCCCTGGAACGAGATCGGCACCCAGGGCAGCCCCTTCGTGATGACCTTCGAACGCCTCGGCATCAAGACCGCCGCCGGCATCATCAACTTCGTGGTCATCACCGCAGCGCTGAGCTCCTGCAACGGCGGCATCTTCAGCACCGGGCGCATGCTCTACAGCCTCGCCCAGCACGGCCAGGCGCCCAAGCCCTTCGCCCGTACCTCGGGCAATGGCGTGCCGCGCAACGCGCTGCTGCTGTCCATCTTCGCCCTGCTGCTCGGCGTGCTGCTGAACTACCTGGTGCCGGAAAAGGTATTCGTCTGGGTGACTTCCATCGCCACCTTCGGCGCCATCTGGACCTGGGCCATGATCCTGCTCGCGCAGATGAAGTTCCGCCGCGGCCTGAGCCCGGCCGAACAGGGCAAGCTGCAGTTCAAGATGTGGCTGTTCCCCCTCAGCTCCTACCTCGCCCTGGCCTTCCTGGTGCTGGTGGTGGTGCTGATGGCCTTCTTCGAGGAAACCCGCATCGCCCTGTACATCGGCCCGGCATTCCTCGTGCTGCTGACCGTGCTGTACAAGGTGCTCAACCTCAAGGCCAAGGTCGAAGCGGACAGTGCGGTAGGCGATCTGGCTTCCTGACCGCCGCGCTGATGCACCCAAACACCCCGACTGGTTCGGGGTGTTTTCATTTGGGTCGCACCTATACGTAGGAGCGAGCTCTGCTCGCGAACGCCTTAGCGGTTCGCCTCCCGCTCACGGCATACAATGCGCACCTTATCCACAGGACGGATCACCTCTTGGGCAACGGTCTCCGCACCGCCAGCCGCGCGCTGGCGACCAGCCTGCTCTTCATCATCGGCACCCTGCTCCAGGGCCTCTGGGCCCTTGCGCCCTTCGCCAGCAACCCACCCTCGGACATGGGCCGGTACTCGCTCGCTGAAGAGCTGCTGGTGCATGCGCTGCTACTTATCCCGTTTCTGCTGTTTGCCCGCTGGATCGGCAAGCGCATCACTTACCGCGTGCTCAGAGTGGCCTTGGCCACCTTGCTGGCGATGCTTGCGTGGTATCTGGTGGACGTCAGCATCTTCGACAACCGCGTGGCGAACTGGAGCACCTACACGAGCCAGGAGATGGGGATCGAGGTGCTGTGGTATGCGGCGTTGCCGGTGATGGTGGTGGGGGCGGGGTTTGGAACGGCTTTGGCGTTATCGAAATTGGGAGTTGGATTGCTAGAGGTTTGAGGAGGGCTCGCTTAAGCCCCCCGCGAATGCTGGTCGACCCTACAGTTCCGTGGTGCACTGCTTCCCGTAGTTCCAGGTCACCTTGTTCCCTTCCTTGGCGACGAAGGTAAACACTCGTTCCGAGGAGCCTTCATAAGCGCTTTCAAATGCAATTGTGAGCTTGTCCTTCGAGATGCTGGGCTTGGCGTACTTCCTGGCGACCGGATTGTCACCAACGTACCTGGCCCACAGCATCTCGTCTTCGCCGTAGAGGTCCATGTAGTCGTACGAGCCATCGGCCTCAACACATTTGAAGAGGACGGAGTCGCCCTTCTTAAAAGCGCTGTCCACGTATGACTTCATATCAAAGTCGTCGGCGTGGGCGGTGGTTACCAGGAGCGCGAGTGCCAGCGTAGTTTTCTTCAAGATGCTTCCTTTCAGGTGGTTGTTGCTTCTGGCAAGCATGACAGGCTGCTTTGTGCTCATGCCAGTTAATCTCCATTAGGAGATCGTGCCTCGTCATATTCTGGGCTGCGATGCCCGTTCTCCGGCTCGATACGTCCCGAGATAAGCCACAGCGCATAGTGCGGATAGGCATCTGCCAGGATGCCCACCTCTTCGGTGCTGATCCTGATCTTGCCGCCGCTGATATTGCGCCAGCGCTCGTAGTTCTTCCCGCCGAGCTCACTCAGGTGCTTCGGTCCTACAGCCTTGATCAGCTGAAGTGCTCTCGTTCTTACATCATCCATAGAATTTTCTCAGCGAGAGTAACCTTTACTCATTTTGGGCACTGTCTTAGATTCCAGTCGGTGAGTATTTGTTACTCCGACATCGGTTATATCTGCCCGATTATAGGGAGTCCGTATGGAACAGTCTGGCGTAGTGGGGCTCAGCGCTGATGGAAAGCCTGAGCGAATAAACGACTTCCGCTGTGCGCCGTTCTGCACTCAGCTCGTCTTGGCCGAAATGTGCGGTATCGAGGAGATCACCGAAGACGTGGTGCGGGGCTGGGTCGAGACCCGCACCATCCCGACAGTGAAGATCGGTCGTCGCCGGGTGATCAATCTCCATCGCATTCGCAGAGATCTGGATCAGGGCAAGACGGTTTTCAGCGCTGGGGACTACGCGAATGAATAGGACGACTGCCTATCAGCTGCTGTTGCTTTTGCGGAGGATTCGCTACTCGGACCCGGATCGGGCGTTCGCACAGTTCATGCGCTTTACCGGTTATGTGGATGCGTTGCAGGACACGGGCGCCTATGAAACTGCGACGCTTCGGCGTCTCGATCAGCTTGGGTTAAACGCGTTTGCGCAGCGCGGTGGCCGGAATCTTGTGGGGGAGTAATGAAGGGAAATGTTCTGAATCTTCGCAGGCGCAGGGAGTTGCAACTGCTCTGCCTGCTGGTGCCGTCACTCACGGGGACGTTGTGTTCGGTACCTGTCATGACAAGGCGGACGCGGGCACCCTGGGTCGATGTGCAAGGACGCTGGGGATTGGCATTGCCCGCCGGCCTGCACCTGCGCGAGACCTTTGCCCGAGAGCCGCATGGGTGGAGGGAGAGGGGAGGGAGACGGCTGCAGTTGGGGAGCGAGATAAACCGTCTCTTCTCATCATGCGGCGTAGACCTGGAGTTACCGCCTCGTCACTGCAGGAAATGCTCCCCCAGATCGGAAGGTTGATTCAGGCTTCTGAGCTTCAGTCGAGGGTGACAACGCTGGAGTGTCCATGATGGGCTGCACCCAGATTACGGCCACGCCATCTTGGGCGATGGATATCTCGATCTGCTCAATTTATCGAGACAAACAAAAAAGGGCTTAGCTTTCGCTAAACCCTTGTTTTGTATGGTGGCTACGCAGGGACTTGAACCCAGGACCCCTGCATTATGAATTATGTGAGGGGCGACCTATAGCTGCCCTAAAGCCCATAAATCGGGGCTCCTAGCCTCAGCCCTACCTCATAGAGCCATAGCGCTACGGATAAATACCCCAATGTGGTCACCTTACTTTTCAGCCATAGCAGTTTTCTAATCCACTGGGGCATTTAAACAGTCGGGAGACTCCAGTAAGCGCTCTAAAATTCTTGTGGTCAACGGGAATAGCCTTTCCCATAGAGTTTTGGATGGAAATTCCGAACCCCGATGGAATAATTTATTCCTAGCGTCCACGATCGATCTAACAAGCGCTGTATCGATTTTGGCCTCCT
This sequence comes from Pseudomonas sp. PDM13, assembly GCF_025685765.1. NCBI lineage: Bacteria > Pseudomonadati > Pseudomonadota > Gammaproteobacteria > Pseudomonadales > Pseudomonadaceae > Pseudomonas > Pseudomonas sp. PDM13. Next base: position 27,855 of record NZ_JAOTQU010000042.1, read on the forward strand.
CTTGGAATAGACATATCTTATTAATATCGATGCTGTGCAGTAAATTTACTAGTTTTTGTGCTCTTGAAAGCTCGGTTCTAGCCAAGCAATTCAATAATGCACTTTTCTTGTTTTCAGCCATGGTTGAGGCTAGTTGCGTTATTTTGTTAGTTTCATCCTCGTTAAATAGCCTTCCTCGCGGATAGACTTTATTGTAGAGATCTGTATTTTCAAGAAATTCTAGAACCAAGAACCAATGGAAATATTTTGATTTTTCACTTTCTGCTTTTAGTCCATCATGATAGGTGCTGAGTAGCTCATGGTACGTTATTTCTTTTATCTGGCTGCTTTCTATTTCTACTTTTGTGATCATGGTGGTTTCTAAATGATCACCTACGAAAATCGCATCAGAAAGCGCAACAGAACTGTGGTCAAGTTCGATGTCTGGAATTTCAGTAAATGTAGCGCGAAATTTTCTATAGTCAATCGAGACGAAAGGAGTTCCGGTATTCCCATTTTTCTCATCTTTCCCGATCAGGAAAGAAAGAAGTACAGAAAGATCTTTCAGGAATTTTATTTGCGATTCAGTGTTTGTTAGCTCTAGGGTTTCAACTGCTACTTGAAAGGTGGATGAGCCAGCTGCAGAAATTTTTACGTTGGTATTTTTATATCCGATTGGGCCGTCAATTTCTACAGATTGAACCATCCGATAAGTGTTTGACCCTGAGTAACCAAGAACAGAAATTGAGTGAGAGGAAAGTATTTCCATTTCACTCTGTATTTGATATTTTTTCATATTTCCTCTCATGCTTAATTGTATTTGGTTGACTTAATTCTGCGCTGGGAAATTGTTAAGGCGTGGAAATAGAGAGTTAACAAAAATGAGACGGTGAGCGCTTGGGGTCACAAATAGTTAAGGCGGTTGGTTATGAGGTTTTTGCTGGGTGAATGATTATAAAATTCAATGTGTCGAAGTAGGGTTTTCCCCCATATAGAAAGTTCATTGCTTCAGGGAAAGGTAGTAATGATGGTGCTAATATGATTATTGTTAGTGTAAGAAACCCAAAGGTGAATGGGAGTGTTCTTTTTACGCTAATGCTTGATCTGTATTCTTTTAAAAGAAAGTTATCGTATTCGGTTTTATTTTTCTTGTTTTCAAGTTCGTGTAGTGTTTTGGTTAGCTCTCGTCTTTTGGGGAAATGAACTAGCATTGCAAAAATTAAGCTTAGTAGCGCCCAGAACTGTGGTTGATTGGTTCCGATGGAAGCTACAGCAAAAGCAAATGAAAAGTTACCAATGTTGTCATTAAGATGCGCTTCCCAAGCTCGAACCTCTTTTTGTATGTTTCGATAATCTTCAACTGGGTTTTGTGATTTTGAATTAATATTTCTGTCTGTCATCTTTGTCTAACTCCTCATTATGGCAGAAGAATGCATAGACCTCTTTGTTTATCATGTTGTGCTCGTGAAGCATGTTAACAAGCTCACCAAATTCCTTGCGATAGAAATCCGGTAAAGGAGATGTGTAGTTTTCTTTAGTCTTGTTGTATTTGATTATAAGTTCGGATAGGCGTTCTAGATCGCTAGCGACCCATGTTATTACTCTATAGGTTCTAGAGCTCTCTTGGTTGTAGTGTTCGATAAGGGCAGCAGTTTCAGGCATTTGTATTCTAAGTAGGTGCTGGCTTAGCACCCTATGCAGAGATAGTTTTCCGTCTAAAATGTCATCATTAAAGTTCCTATTAGTTCTTGTCGCTAATTTATCAATTAAGATGAGTAGCTCAGAAAGTCTAGATTCTCGTTCCAGATGTTCTGTTTGTCTTGTAGCCGCCTCAGCCGTTTTTGCTAGTTCTTCGCGTGTAAGGATTAATTCTTGTCTAGAGTTCTCTAGCTCGCTATTTGATGTAGCTAACTGTTTGTTTTGTAGGAATATGGTCAGAAGTAAGGCTGAGAATGTTAAAAAGCTCAACAGAGGGTTTGCTGTTCCGCCCATAAAATCCCCAAACTGACCCCATTTCTCGCCATCGGCAGTAACGCTGAAGTCTCCGAAGTATCTCCAGTAGATTATTAGCGCGCCTGCTGGTATTGCTAGGCCTAGAGCAAATAGGACAGATAGAGTTACTATCGTGTTTGTTTGTTTTTGCATTGTGGTTACTTGTTTATTAGTTAATGAGGGCGACTCTGTCTCTGAAATAATTTCGCGTTTCTAACTAAGCAAGATGCTCAAGGCGTCACCAGATTGAGCACCTAAATAAATTGTTAGTAAGGAGAGACGTGGTTCGCGAGCGAAGGCGAGGGGGCTGCTTTCATCTGTACCACTCCCTGGTTCAGTCGGGCTCCGTGCGGGAGCTCTACGCCTAAGGTATGCCCCCAGGCTCTTTACGGGTACTAGCGTACCGCGTTAGTGTCCGTCATAGCGTTTTGCCACGAATGGAATCGGATCGGAGTATGGCATGGCACGCCGCCGCAAAACCTCCCTGTTTGACGACCTCTTCACCCTCGCCACCTTGCTGCCCTGGTGGGTGAGCCTGTTGGTTGCGTTCGTGTCCTGGTACTTGCTCCACGGATACGCCACCAGCCCAATCCCCCCTGTCGACCCGCACAGACCCGATATGACCGGTGCCATGTTCCGGGGCCTTGCCATGGCGTTCCAGTACTTCGTGCCTTTCATCTTTGCCCTGGGTGCAGTTGGTTCCATTGCTGGGCGGGCCAAGCGCAAGAAGCTGTTCAAGGATGTGGCAGAAGCCACTCAACCGGCTAAGACGCTGGATGGCATCAGCTGGCGCGAGTTCGAGCTACTGGTGGGCGAAGCATTCAGGCGCAAAGGCTTCAGCGTTACCGAGAGAGGTGGTAACGGCCCGGACGGCGGCGTTGATCTAGAGCTACGCCTCGGCACGGACAAGTACCTAGTCCAATGCAAGCAGTGGAAGGCCCTCAAGGTTGGAGTAACAGTTGTCCGCGAGTTCTTCGGCGTAATGGCAGCAGAAGGAGCGGCAGGTGGCTTCATTGTCATCTCCGGCACCTATACCGAGGAGGCTAAGGCATTCGCGCAGGGGCGAAATATTCAATTGATTGATGGGGCTTTACTGAAGCATTGGATTGCCAATCGTCCGGGTGCTTCGCAAACCTCCACAGGCTCACCTCAGTACGTAAAGCCTAAGCCGCAACCTACCATCCCACTATGCCCCGTTTGTAGTGCATCTATGGTTGTACGTACAGCCAAGCGCGGTTTGAAGCTAGGAAGTCAGTTTTGGGGTTGCTCACAATATCCAACCTGTAAGGGGATACGTCAGCTAGAGAAGTTACCAGTATAAGAAAGACTGGTACTGCAACCTAGTTTGTCAGTTTTATGGATGTAGTTTAACTAATTCTATTCATGTTCTTAGTTTTTTCTAGGAGTGATGGAATGGCTAGGCCAAAGAAGGAAAGGAAGGAGCGCCTCTCGATCTATCTCGCTAAGGACCCCTCGTGCTTAAGCTCCTCACTTCTCAAATTGGAGAAAACGAAGACTCCTATAGAACTCTCCGTTGAGGGTGCCGACTCTGCTTTGCTCTATATAAAAATTGAGCCCCCGAAACATTCCCCTCCTTGGACGAAATTCTTTACTTCGAGACGTGAAGTTCCTGGCGATGCTTTTGGGGACTCCAGCACGGTTGGCGCTGCTCTAATAATTTCTATGCTGGATAGTAAATTTGTTCTCACTTTTGGTTCTGGATTTCACCTTCTTCAAAATGAGCAGATTGAAAGGGATTTTGGTTTGCGAGTGACATTGAACTCTGTTGATCCGGACAAACTTAGAAGCTTGGATAAGGCAAGCTATGATCATAATCCCTTGAATTCTAGGACTCAAAGCTCAAGGGAGGTTGATATATTTGATCTTCATATAGACTCTGAAACAGAAATGTTATATGCCGTCACTGGTGTTTCAACAGTGGATGTGTTTGGGTCGCATGTTACTGGTAGGGATGCGCTGACGTTAGTTGTGTCTGTAGATATGGATGGTTTGGTGGCGATCCTGACAGAAGCAATTGTTAGATATAAAAAGAAACTACCGGAGAAATTTGAATGGGTTGATAATGTATACCGAATTAGGGATGCAGAAACAAATCAAGTGCTTGATCTCGAGCTGGATGACTACTTAAAGGCTGGGAAGACAGCAGGTTTTTGGGTGGGAGAGCCCGAAGTCGTGGATTGGGAGTCTCAGGTTGGATACTCCTTTGATATGTACTCCAATACGCCTAGGCATGTAGTGCTTGATATGGATGATTTGTTTTGCCATATAGCAGGGAAGGGGCTGACCCTTACCGCTGATTCATTGAGATTGACTACGGTTCATGTCAATGACAGTGAATATAGGGATGTGAAAAGCTGGAGCGCATATAGATGTTTGTATGCGGAGTTAACAGTTGGAGGGGAGTACTATATTTTACGCAATGGTATTTGGTATCGCGTAGATCAAAATTTCGTTAACAAGATAGATAACTATTTTGTAGATTTGCAGCCATATGGGCATACTATGCCTAAGTATATTCACGACTCTGAGGGTGAATATAATGATTACGTCGCATCTATAGATGGTAGTTATCTGAAGATGGACAAGAAAAATGTCAGGGTAGGTGGTGCCTACGATAAGATAGAGTTTTGTGATCTTGTAAAGGATGTGAATGACCTTATTCATGTCAAGTATTACCGGAGCTCAAGTACGCTCAGTCATCTTTTCGCTCAAGGGTGCGTTGCGGCAGAGGTCTTTGTTCGTGATGTAGAGTTTCGGGAGAAACTCAATGGTAAATTGCCGGCGATATTGAGGCTGGTCGACAGTAAGACTATGCCGGATGCGCGGAAATTTAAGATTGTATATGCTATTGCTACAAATAAGGATATACCGAAGGAGCTGCCTTTCTTCTCTAAGGTAACACTTAAGAACTCGCTTCGGACGCTGCGTGCTTTAGGCTATACGGTAGAGCTGTGCAAGATCGAGGTCGATCCGACTGTGCATATGAAAAAGAAAATTAAGCCGAAAAAGTAGTTAAAATTATTGTAGGCGTGTCTGTGTTTTTTAAATGTCTTCTTATTTATTTTGATTATCTAAAACTCTAGCTGAATCAAGGTCGATCAGGCCGAGCTGACCTTCCTAGCCCTGGAGCAGATCGAGCAGTTGCTGGAAGAGTGCAGGCACTCAACGAACAACCACACCTACCCGGTCGCCTTGATCTGCCTGGCAACCGGCGCCCGATGGGATGAAGCCGAATCGCTGCAGCGCAACGCACTCTTCGGCGGCAAGGCGCATTTCCACCGGACCAAGAATCGAAAGTCCCGCTCGGTGCCGATCCCACCGGAAGTTGAGGCACTCGCATTGAACCTGGGAATGCCGGGAAACGGGCGGTTGTTCATGTCCTGCAGGTCCGCCTTCCGAAGTGCCTACAAGCGCTGTGGCTTCGATACCCCGGGTCAGCTCACCCATATCCTGCGGCACACCTTTGCCAGTCACTACATGATGAGCGGAGGGGACATCCTAAGCCTGCAGCGGATCCTCGGGCACTCCTCGATCACCATGACCATGCGCTACGCGCACCTGTCGCCGAACCATCTTGAGTCGGCTTTGCGGCTCTCGCCATTGGCACTCATCGGCCATGAGATCAGCGGCCACCTGATCCCCAGAGTTGACAGGGAAACAGCCGAGATTAATGCTTAACGTTAAGGGTTAATGTATGATCCGAAGCTTCAGATGTGAGGACAGCAAGCAGCTCTTCCTCACCGGGCGATCCAGGCGCTGGGGCAACATCCTCTCCGTGGCCTCCCGCAAACTGGCCATGCTGAATGCCGCGAATGAATTGCGAGATCTGCGCTCACCGCCCGGCAACCGGCTTGAGCCACTGGCTGGAGACAGAGCCGGTCAACACAGCATCAGGATCAACGATCAATGGCGCATCTGCTTCGTATGGACTGACAGCGGCCCGACAGATGTCGAAATCATCGATTACCACTGAGGAGGAACCCATGCTGATCAACGGTATGCGTCCGGTCCATCCAGGTGAGGTGCTCCGTGAAGAGTTCCTTGAGCCACTTGGAATCACTCCTGCAGCGCTTGCTCGTGCACTTCACGTATCGGCACCCACTATCAACGATATTGCCCGCGAGCGTCGTGGCGTCACTGCGGATATCGCAATCAGGCTCGGCCGGTACTTCGACACGACCGCTCAGTTCTGGATGAACCTGCAGTCTGACTACTCACTGGCTGTTGCGTTGGCGGCAAGCGGGGAAGAGATCGAGCAGGAGATCGAACCCTTGGCTGCACACGGCTGAAAACAGATGGAAGGAGAGAGCCTCGCGAACGCGGGGCTTTTTTCTGGCTGGTGGATTGCCAGGAAGGGACGTGGTCACTCTGTGGTCACTTTTTGGTCACCGACCCAAACAAAAAAGGGCTTAGCTTTCGCTAAACCCTTGTTTTGTATGGTGGCTACGCAGGGACTTGAACCCCGGACCCCAGCATTATGAATGCTATGCTCTAACCAGCTGAGCTACGTAGCCGAGTGGCGCGCATTATTCTAGTAGCGGGCTTCCGTGTCAACACCGAATTGAAAAAAATCCTGCACGCTATCAATTGCTTAGCGCGAATCGGGGTGCCCGCCGGTGCGCATCGATGGGGGAGGGCTGGTGCAAGGCCCGGATGGGTGCTTCGCAGCGCGTTGGAGGCGTTTCCGTGGGGAATACGGGCCATGAAAAAGCCCGCCGGCATCCTGCGATGGCGGCGGGCTTTTTGGTGCCTTGGTGCGATCAGACGTTGAAGCGGAAGTGCATCACGTCGCCGTCCTTGACGATGTATTCCTTGCCTTCCAGGCGCCATTTGCCGGCTTCCTTGGCACCGGCTTCACCCTTGAACTGGATGAAGTCGTCATACGCGACCACTTCGGCGCGGATGAAGCCTTTTTCGAAGTCGGTGTGGATCACGGCGGCGGCCTGCGGGGCGGTGGCGCCGATGCGAACGGTCCAGGCGCGTACTTCCTTCACGCCGGCGGTGAAGTAGGTCTGCAGGTTGAGCAGGTCGTAACCGGCGCGGATCACGCGGTTGAGGCCCGGTTCTTCGAGGCCCAGGGCTTCGAGGAACATGTCCTTCTCTTCGCCGTCGTCGAGTTCGGCGATCTCGGCTTCGATCTTGTTGCAGACCGGTACCACGATGGCGCCTTCTTCTTCGGCGATGGCTTTCACCACGTCGAGGTGCGGGTTGTTCTCGAAGCCGTCTTCGGCGACGTTGGCGATGTACATCACCGGCTTGCTGGTGAGCAGGTGGAAACCGCGGACGATGCGCTTCTCTTCATCGCCCAGGTTCTTCAGCAGGGAGCGTGCGGGCTTGCCTTCGCTGAAGTGGGGGATGAGTTTTTCCAGCAGGGCCTTCTGCGCCAGGGCGTCCTTGTCGCCGCCCTTGGCGTTGCGGGTGACCTTCTGCAGTTGCTTCTCGCAGCTGTCGAGGTCGGCGAAGATCAGTTCGAGGTCGATGATCTCGATGTCGCGCTTGGGGTCGACGCTGTTGGAGACGTGGATGACGTTCTCGTCTTCGAAGCAGCGCACGACGTGGGCGATGGCGTCGGTCTCGCGGATGTTGGCGAGGAACTTGTTGCCCAGGCCTTCACCTTTGGACGCGCCCGCCACCAGGCCGGCGATGTCGACGAATTCCATGGTGGTCGGCAGCACGCGCTCGGGTTTGACGATGTCGGCCAGGGCCTGCAGGCGCGAGTCGGGCATCGGCACGATGCCGCTGTTCGGCTCGATGGTGCAGAAGGGGAAGTTCTCCGCCGCGATGCCGGATTTGGTCAGGGCGTTGAACAGGGTGGACTTGCCGACGTTGGGCAGGCCGACGATGCCGCAATTGAATCCCATGCTATGTCCCTCGCGCTGATTGGCGATAAAGAGGTGTGATCAGGCCTTCTGGCTGTGCAGCTTCTGCATCGCTTTGGTCCAGTCACCTGCGAGCATTTCCGGCAGCACGCCGAGGGCGAAGTCGATGCTGGAGTCGAGCTTTTCCTGTTCGCTGCGCGGGGCGCGGCCGAGGACGAAGCCGGAGACCAGGCTGCTGTGCCCCGGGTGGCCGATGCCGAGCCGGAGGCGGTGGAAGCCGTTCTGATTGCCGAGTTGGGCGATGATGTCGCGCAGCCCGTTGTGCCCGCCGTGCCCGCCGCCCAGTTTGAGCTTGGCGACGCCGGGAGGCATGTCGAGTTCGTCGTGGGCCACCAGGATCGCCTCGACCGGGATGCGGAAGAAACCGGCGAGCGCCGCCACGGACTGGCCGCTGCGGTTCATGTAGGTGGTGGGGATGAGCAGGCGAACGTCGCGGCCCTGATGGCTGAACTTGCCGACCAGGCCGAAATACTTCTTGTCGAGGGAGAGGTTGACGCGCTGGCTGTCTGCCACGCGCTCAACGAAAAGGGCCCCTGCGTTATGCCGGGTCTGGTCGTATTCAGGGCCTGGATTACCCAGGCCGACGATCAGTTGTACGGCAGTCACGACAGGGGCCCTTCCTCAGGCTGGCGAGTAGTGATTACTCGGCTGCGCCTTCTGCTTCGTCTTTCACAACGCGGGAGGCGTGGATGTTAGCCACAGCCAGGTCGTTGCCGTGCGCCAGTGCGACCAGCTCGACGCCTTTCGGCAGCTTGAGGTCGGACAGGTGAACGATTTGGCCCAGTTCAACCTTGGCCAGGTCGACTTCGATGAACTCCGGCAGGTCTTTCGGCAGGCAGGAGACTTCGACTTCGGAGATGGTGTGGGAGATCTCGCCACCACCAGTCTTCACGCCAACGGCGGTCGCTTCGTTCAGGAAGTGCAGGGGCACGTGAGCGGTCAGTTTCTGGCCGGCGACGACGCGCTGGAAGTCAGCGTGCAGTACGAAGCCTTTGGCCGGGTGACGCTGCAGGGCCTTGATCAGAACGGTTTCGGTCTTGCCGGAAACGTTCAGGGCGATCACGTGGCTGAAGGCGGCTTCGTTTTCCAGCAGCTTGGCCAGGTCTTTGGCCAGCAGGCTTACGGATTCCGGGGCTTTCTCGCCACCGTAGACCACGGCGGGAACCAGGTTGGCATTACGACGCAGGCGGCGGCTCGCACCTTTCCCCAGGTCGGAACGCGCTTCGGCATTCAGGGCAAAATCAGTCATTACGTTTCTCCAAAATAACCAAACCGCCCCGAGTGCTTGCGACCAGCATCTTGAGCGGTTGGGCAAAAAAGCCCCGCCGAAGCGGGGCGTTTTCGTCAGGGATGTCCGCTTAGCGGAACATCGCGCTGATCGATTCCTCATTACTGATGCGGCGGACCGCTTCAGCCACGACCGGCGCGATATCCAGTTGGCGGATACGCGAGCAGGCCTGTGCCGCGGCGGACAGGGGGATGGTGTTGGTCACCACCAGCTCGTCCAGCACGGAGTTTTCAATGTTCTCGATGGCACGGCCCGACAGCACCGGGTGGGTGCAGTAGGCGTAGACCTTGGCAGCGCCGTGGTCCTTCAGGGCCTTGGCAGCGTGGCCGAGGGTGCCAGCGGTATCGACCATGTCATCGACCAGGACGCAGGTACGGCCATCCACATCACCGATGATGTGCATGACTTCGGACTGGTTGGCCTTGGGACGACGCTTGTCGATGATCGCCAGATCGACACCCAGGGACTTGGCAACGGCGCGAGCACGCACCACGCCACCGATATCCGGGGAGACGATCATGAGGTTGTCGAAGCGTTGGTCTTCGATGTCATCCACCAGAACGGGGGAGCCGTAGATGTTATCTACCGGAATATCGAAGAAACCCTGGATCTGGTCGGCGTGCAGGTCGACGGTCAGCACGCGGTCGACGCCGACCACGGTGAGCATGTCGGCCACTACCTTCGCGCTGATCGCCACGCGAGCGGAACGCGGGCGGCGGTCCTGGCGGGCATAGCCGAAGTAGGGGATCACTGCAGTGATACGGGACGCCGAGGAGCGGCGGAAGGCGTCAGCCATCACCACCAGTTCCATCAGGTTGTCGTTGGTGGGCGCGCACGTGGGCTGAATCAGGAAGACGTCCTTACCGCGAACGTTTTCATTGATTTCAGCGCTGATCTCGCCGTCGGAGAATTTGCCTACGGAGGCATCACCGAGGGGGATGTGCAATTGACGTACGACGCGACGCGCCAGATCGGGGTTGGCGTTCCCCGTGAAGACCATCATCTTGGACACGCGCAGTACCTGCCGGCTGAGGGTGGACCTGATGAATAAAAAGCTGTTCAAAATGCACGGATGCTTTTTGAACAGCTTTCTCGTGTATGGCAGGGGCGGCTGGATTCGAACCAACGCATGGCAGGATCAAAACCTGCTGC
>NZ_JAOTQU010000043.1:0-33874 GCF_025685765.1 Pseudomonas sp. PDM13
CCGCCGCCCTTGGCGCCGGCGGCCGCGCCGCTGACCATCGTCGGCCTCCGCGCCGGCGGGCAGCTGCGGCGCCCGGCGGCCAGTGACGGGCCGCTGCGGGTTCGCCTCTCGACCCTCGGCGGCAGCGGCCGGCGCTGGTGGTTCCTCGATGGCCAGCCACTGGGCGAAAGCGCCGCCGATGCCGCCTTCGACCAGGTGCTCGAAGGCCTCGGCCGGCACCAGCTGAGCCTGCTGGACGAAGCCGGCGCTACCGCTCGTCTGGAGTTCCGCGTGATCGAATGAGTTTGGACTCAAGTAGGGATATCCCTTGGGCGATAACAGCTTGTACATTTCAGTCGGATGAATTGTCCGAATCTCTGTATACAATCTGCCGCCGTCCTCACCGAGCCCCTATAAAAACTCCAAGGAGACAACTCCATGCGCCTCTGGCAACGCAGTATTCAGTGGCAGCTGATCCTCAGCATGGGCGCGGCCCTGCTGGCCAGCATCCTTATCGTGGTCGGAATCTACTCCGCCGTGGTCAACCGCCTCACCGACCGCTACCTGGTGGGTGAAGCCTTGCCCAAAAGCACGCTGGCGATCCGTAACGACCTCGAGCGGGTGCTGGCCGAGCCGCTCACCGCGGCCCAGGGCATCGCCCAGAACAGCCTGGTGCATGACTGGCTCAGCGCCGGCGAGGACGCCGCGCGGCAGCAGGACTTCGTCCGCTACCTGTCGGGCGTGCAGAGCCAGCAGAAGGCGCTGACCACCTTCCTGGTGGGGCTGGACTCGGGCAACTACTACACCGACAAGGGCCTGAACCGCACGCTGACCCGCGGCCCCCAGGAGAACAACTGGTTCTACGGCTTCGTCGATGGCAGCAAGGACCGCTCGCTGGACATCGATGTCGACGAAAGCACCCACCAGCCGACCCTGTTCATCAACCAGCGCGTCTCCGCCGGCGGCAAGACCCTGGGCGTCGCTGGCCTGGGCTACAGCCTCAGCGGCATGTCCGACCTGATCCGCAACTTCCGCTTCGGCCAGAACGGCCGCGTCTACCTGGCCAGCGCCGACGGCAAGGTGAAGATCCACCCGCAGTCCGAATTCAACGACACCCGCACGCTGCAGGAGCTGACCGGTGCCGACGCCGCCCGCCAGTTGCTGCAAGGCCAAGGCAAGGCGGTGACCTTCGAGCGTGACGGCGAGGCCTTCCTGGCCCTGGCGCAGCCGCTGCAGTCCATCGACTGGGTGCTGGTGAGCGAGGTGCCCGAGGCGGAGATCTACGGTGACGCGCGCCAGGCGCTGGTGATGACCAGCCTGGTGGGCATCGGCGTGGCGCTGCTGTTCCTGGTGCTGGTGGTGTTCCTCGCCCGTGGCCTGGTGCGGCCGATTCGCCAGGTGACCTCCGCGCTGGTGGAGATCGGCGGTGGCGGCGGCGACCTGACCCGCCGCCTGAACGACAGCCGCGCCGACGAACTGGGCGACCTGGCCCGGGGCTTCAACCGCTTCCTCGAAGGCCAGCGCAGCCTCATCGCCGAAGTCCTGTCCACCAGCCAGAGCCTGCGCACTGCCGTGGGCCAGGTGGCCACCGTAGTGGACAACACTGCCGGCCGCGCCGTGCAGCAGCAGGAGATGACCGACATGGTCGCCACCGCCGTGCACGAGATGGGCCTGACGGTGCAGGAGATCGCCCGCAACGCCGGCAACGCCGCCCTCAGCTCGCAGCAGGCCCGCGACGAGGCGCTGCAGGCACGCAAGGTGGTGGGCGAGTCCATCGGCCATATCGAGCGCATGTCCGGCGAGATCGGCGGCGCCGCTGGCGCGGTGACCGAACTGGCCACCCAGGTGGCGTCTATCGACCAGGTGCTGGCGGTGATCCGTGGCATCTCCGAGCAGACCAACCTGCTGGCGCTCAACGCCGCCATCGAGGCGGCACGCGCCGGTGAGATGGGCCGTGGCTTCGCCGTGGTGGCCGACGAGGTGCGCACCCTGGCCAGCCGCACGCAGTCGTCCACCGACGAGATCCAGCAGATGATCCAGCGCCTGAAGTCCGGTGCCGAGACGGCGGTGACCTCCATGCACGCCGGCCAGTCGGCCACCGGCACCGGTGTCGAGGCCAGCCAGCGCACCGGCAGCTCCCTGGCGGCGATCACCGAGCAGATCGAGAAGATCAGCGACATGAACCACCAGGTGGCGGCCGCCACCGAGGAGCAGTCGTCGGTCACCGAGGAGATCAACCGCAACGTCCAGGGCATCGCCGACCTGGCGGGTGCCACCGCCGGTGAAGTGCGGTCCTGCCGCGAGGACTGCCAGGTGCTCAGCCGCCTGGCCGATGACCTGGCGCGGCAGATGGGCAGCTTCCGTCTCTGACGGGCCGCCCGGAGGAAGGGGTCAGGCCGTTTCCAGGCGGTCGCGGCCCTTTTCCTTGGCCTGGTAGAGCGCGTCGTCGACGCGCTTGAAGAAGGCTTCGGCATCCCCGTCGCGCTGCGAGTCGTAGCAGCCGACGCCGAGGCTGGCGGTCAGGGGCAGGGTCTCGCCCTTCACCACGAAGCCCTTGGCGGCCAGGTCGCGGCGGAAGTCCTCGGCCAGCTTCGACGCCTGCTTCAGCCCGGTCTCGGGCATCAGCACACCGAACTCCTCGCCCCCCAGGCGCAGCAGCGCATCGCTGTCGCGGCGGAACACCTCGCGCATGCGTTCGGCGAACTGCTGCAGGCACAGGTCGCCCATGGCGTGGCCGTGCTCGTCGTTGATGCGCTTGAAGAAGTCGATGTCCAGCAGCACCAGGGACAGCGGCGAACCCTGGCGTGCGGCGCTGGCGACCATGGCGGGGAACAGGTTGTTGAACTGGTAGCGGTTGCCCAGCTGGGTGAGACCGTCGGTGCGGCTCAGGGCGTCCAGGCGCTGGCGCTGCTCCAGCAGTTGCAGCTCCAGTTCCAGGGTGCCCTGGTATTCGCGGTGGCTGCGCGACAGCGCCAGTAGCAGGTAGCTGAGGTAGAAGGCCAGGGTCACCAGCTCGGCGCGCATCGACTCGGGGTGGATGCCCAGGGCCACCAGGCCTGGCAGGTAGAGCAGCAGAATGGCGACCACGGCGCGGCCACGGCGCATGGCGAAGTTGAAGGCCATGGCGGTGCTGAAGGCGATGGTGCTGAGGGTGGCGATGATCCGCGAGTCGCTGAAATCCGGGTTCAGCAGCACCCAGGCGTGGACCAGGCCCCAGGCCAGGCAGGTGGCCAGGATCAGCGTCCAGTGGCGGTTGAGCCAGCCCAGCAGCTCCAGCTCCGAGCCGTTCTTCGGCGGGATGTGGGCGATGCGCCCGGCCAGCATCAGGGCGAAGAACAGGGTGCCGGCCAGGCCGACTCCGAGGTACTGCAGGGGCGTTGCGCTGAACAGCCAGGAAAGCAGCCAGGCCAGCAGGTAGTAGAGGCCGCCGAGGCGCGTACGGATGCGGGTGTCCTGGATCTCGCGCCAGAGGGCGAAACCCTCCGGTTGTTGCGGCAGCTCTGCGTCAGTCATGTGCTGTGATCACAAATACGGCTGGATGGGCAGAGCTTATCGCGTTCCTCGGGCGATAGCAGCAAATGGCTATCGCAGTTCGTCAGCCGCGGCGGATCATCCACACGCCGCCGATGATCAGGGCCATGCCGGCGATCTTGCCGAGGCTGATGGGCGCTTCGCGGTAGCCGGCCCAGCCGTAATGGTCGAGAACCAGGGCCATGCTCAACTGGCCGGCCAGGACCAGGGCCATGAACAGCATGGCGCCGATGCGCGGCCCGGCAAAGGCGGCGGTGGCGATGAACACGGCGCCCAGCAGGCCACCGCTCCAGTGCCACCAGGTGAGCCCCTTCAGCGCCGTGAAGCTGGGCAGCTCGCGTTGCACGGCGGCCACCACGAAGAGCGCCACGGTGCCCACCAGGAAGGAGATCAGCGCGGCGCCCATGACGCTGGACACCTGCTTGGACAGCAGGCCGTTGATGCCGGCCTGCAAGGGCAGGAAGGCACCGGCGATGAAGGGCAGGGCGAGCAGCCACCAGGCGCTGGGCATGTGAGTCTCCGGTTTTCGGCGGGCGCACAGTATGCCGTCGACGCCGGTGGCTGTCGTCGTCAGTGGATCAGGGCCACTGCATCTCGCCCTTGAGCACCTTGGCGCTCAGTTCGAGGTCGGCTTCGCCGGCCAGGCCCGGGTAGCGCTTCTTCATCGCGGCGGTCAGTTCGGCGGCGTTCTTCGCCTTGGGCAGCTCCTGCTCCAGGGCCTTGAGGTAGTCACGGGTGAAGTGCAGGTCTCCGAGGCCGGCGGCGCGCTCGCCCAGGTAGTGGCCGGGGATCACCTGCTCGGGCTTCAGCGCTTCGATGCGGTCCAGCGCGGCGATCCAGTTACGGCGCGATTCGACGCTCTGCGAGTCGGCGGTCCACACATGCATGTTGCCGCTCACCAGCACGCCGCCCAGCTGGGTGCGCAGGGAGGGAATCCACAGGCCGGTGTGGGCCGGGTCGGCGCCGTCCAGGCCGATCACTTCGATGCGCTGGCCTTCCAGTTCCAGGCTGTCGCCCTTGAGCGGCTGCGGCACTACCACGGCCTTGGGCGCGCCGTCCTTGAGGATCGGGCCCCAGTAGGCGAGCTTCAGGTCCTTGGTGGCCTTGATGTGCTCGATGGTCGGGGCGGTGGCCAGCACCTTGGCTTCGGGGAAGGCGCGCAGCAGGGTGTCCAGGCCGAAGTAGAAGTCCGGGTCGCCGTGGCTGATGAAAATGGTGGTCAGGCGCTTGCCGCTGGCCTGGATGCGTTTCACCAGTTCGTCGGCCTCGTGGCTGGAGAACTGCGCGTCCACCAGCAGGGCGTCGTGCTCGCCGAGGATCAGCGACGAGGTGACCGGGAACACGGCCTTGTCGCCGGGGTTGTAGACCTGCAGTTGCAGGGGCTGGGCCAGGGCGCTGCCGGTGGCGGCGATCAGGGTGGCGCCGGCCAGGAGGCGGCGCAGGAAAGCGATGGGTGCCATGATGGGGTCCTCGATGGAAAGGCATCAGGATAGTTGCTCGTTGTGCAGCTAAAAACGCCATAATCCGCGCATCTTTGTTGCACATTCCGAGCGTGTCATGGACCGGATAACCGCCATGCGGGTCTTCGTCGAGGTGGTGGAGCGGGGCAGCCAGACCGCCGCCGCCGAAGCCCTGGAAATGTCCCGGGCGATGGTTTCGCGCCATCTCGCCGCGCTGGAGGACTGGGCCGGTGCGCGCCTCTTGCATCGCAGCACCCGGCGCCTGAGCCTGACCGGCACCGGCGAGCGGATGCTGCCGCAATGCCGCGAGGTCTGTGCCCTGGCCGAGGCCATGCAGGGGCTGGGGCGTGACAGCCGCGAGGCCCCCCGTGGGCGCCTGCGCATCACCTGCAGCCAGTCCTTCGCCCAGGCCTGGCTGGTGCACGAGGTCGGCCGCTTCCAGACGACCTATCCCGGCGTCAGCGTCGACCTGCTGGTGAGCAGCCAGGCGGTGAACCTGATCGAGGAACGCATCGACCTGGCGCTGCGCATCACCAACCAGCTGGACCCCAACCTGGTGGCACGCAAGCTCGCCACCTGTCGCTCGGTGGTCTGCGCCACCCCGGCCTACCTGGCCCGCCACGGCATGCCGCGCACCCCCGAGGACCTGGCCCGGCACAACTGCCTGACCTACTCCTTCTTCGGCCGTAGCCTCTGGGCCTTCTTCCGCGACGGCGAACCCTGCGCGGTGTCGGTGGACGGCAGCCTCAGCGCCAACGAATCCATGGTGCTGCTGGAAGCCACCCTGGCCGACCAGGGCATCAGCCTGCAGCCGCGTTATTCGGTGGCCGCGCAGCTGCGCTCCGGCGCCCTGATACAGCTGTTGCCCGGCTACGAGCCCCAGGAGCTGGGCATCTACGCCCTCTACGGCACCCGCCGACAGATGCCCACCGCCCTGCGCCTGCTGCTCGACCACCTGGCCGAACGCCTGCAGGACAACCCCGACTGGGACCTGTGAGCCTGCACGTCCCGGGCTGAAGCCCGGGCTACATGGCCGTTGGCAGCGGGCTCTTGTGGGAGCGGATTCATCCGCGAAAGGCGCTGCCGGGTTGCACTCGCCCCTACAACCGCGCCGCCAACTCCGTGCCTTCCCTGATCGCCCGCTTGGCATCCAGCTCGCCGGCGCGGCGGGCGCCGCCGATCAGGTGCAGGCGCAGGTGGTCGGAGCCCTGCACCGGTTGCAGCTCGCACAGGGGCTCCTGGCCGGCGCAGATGACCACGTTGTCCACCGGCAGCACCTGTTCCTTGCCGTCCACTTCGATGTGCAGGCCGTCGTTGTCGATGCGCCGGTAGCTGACCCCGCCCATCATCCGCACGCCGTTGCGCGCCAGGTGGGCGCGGTGCACCCAGCCGCTGGTCTTGCCCAGGCCGCTGCCGAGGGCGCCGGGCTTGCGTTGCAGCAGCCAGATTTCCCGCTGCGGTCGTGCCGGTTCGGCGGGCACCAGGCCGCCGGGGGTGGTGGCGGCCAGGTCGATGCCCCAGTCCGCCAGCCATTGTTCCGGGCCCGGCGCCTGGTCGTGGAGCAGAAAGGCGGCGAGGTCGAAGCCGATGCCACCCGCGCCGATCAGCGCCACCCGGGGGCCCACCGGGGCGCCCTGCAGCACCTGCAGGTAGCTGAGCACCTTGGCGTGGTGGATGCCGTCGATGGCCGGCAGGCGTGGGCGCACGCCGGTGGCGACTATCACGTCGTCGTAGTGGCCGCTGAGTTCGCCGGGGGCGATGCGCCGGCCCAGCACCAGCTCCACCCCCAGGCGCTGCAGGCGCACGCGGAAGTAGCGCAGGGTCTCGTCGAACTCCTCCTTGCCGGGGATGCGCCGGGCCAGGTTGAACTGCCCGCCTATGCAGTCGGCGGCCTCGAACAGGGTGACCCGGTGCCCGCGCTCGGCGGCCACGCAGGCGGCGGAGAGCCCGGCCGGGCCGGCACCGACCACGGCGATGCGCTTGTGCTGGCGGGCGCGGGAGTAGCGCAGTTCGGTTTCGTGCACGGCGCGCGGGTTGACCAGGCAGCTGGCGCGGCGGTTGGCGAAGGCATGGTCGAGGCAGGCCTGGTTGCAGGCAATGCAGGTGTTGATCTCGTCGCCCTTGCCGGCGGCGGCCTTGGCCACGAACTGCGGGTCGGCCAGCAGCGGGCGGGCCATGGACACCAGGTCCGCCTGGCCGCTTGCGACGATGGCCTCGGCCAGCTCCGGGGTGTTGATGCGGTTGCTGGCGATCAGCGGGATGCGCAGCTCCTTGCGCAGCCGCGCGGTGACCTCGACGAAGGCGCCACGGGGTACCGAGGTGACGATGGTCGGCACCCGCGATTCGTGCCAGCCGATGCCGGTATTGAGCAGGGTGAGGCCGGCGTCCTGCAGGGCGAGGGCGATCTCGCGCACCTCCTCCCAGGTGTTGCCGCCTTCCACCAGGTCCAGCAACGACAGGCGGTAGCAGAGGATGAAGCGCTCGCCGGCCATGCGGCGGATGCGCCGGACGATCTCCAGCGCCAGGCGCATGCGGTTCTCCAGGCTGCCGCCCCAGCGGTCGCGGCGCTGGTTGGTGCGTGGGCAGAGGAACTGGTTGAGCAGGTAGCCCTCGCTCCCCATCACCTCGACGCCGTCATAGGCCGCCGCCTTGGCCAGACGCGCGCAGCGCACGAAGGCGCGGATGGTCTTCTCGATGCCGCGCTCGCTCAGCTCCCTCGGGGCGAACCAGCTGATGGGGGATTTGACCGGCGAGGCGGAGACCACCAGCGGGTGATAGCCGTAGCGCCCGGCATGGAGGATCTGCAGCAGGATGCGCCCGCCCTCGGCGTGCACCGCCTGGGTCAGGCGCCGGTGCGCGGGCACTTCCATGCCGCCGGTGAGGCTGCTGCCCAGGGGCAGCAACCAGCCCTCGCGGTTGGGTGCGAAACCGCCGGTGATGATCAGCCCCACGCCGCCCCGGGCGCGCTCGCGGTAGTAGGCGGCGAGCTTGCCGAAGTCCCACAGGTGATCTTCCAGCCCGGTGTGCATCGAGCCCATCACCACGCGGTTGCGCAGCTGGACGAAGCCGAGATCGAGGGGGGACAGCAGATGCGGGTAGGGCGATGGGCTGTGCATGGGGGGCCGTCGAGGAGGGGGCGGACCCTCACCATAGAAAGATGCGCAGGCGCGGTGAACGGCCCGGCTGACGGCATCGCCGGGCATTTCGGTCAAGGCGCTTCACGCCCGTCGGCTAAGCGCAGCGGTGGGCGACACCTCGCGCTGTGCGGCCTATCTTTTCCTGCAGGCCCTGTCGGGCCGTTGGCACTGGCAGAACTTTGCACCGCCGTATCGTCGTGAGCCCGGACCGGGGCGCCTTGAGTGGAAGTTGCAGGGCAATCTTGCGAGTGGGTTATCAACCCCCAGCAAAAGGATGTGACACGCGATGACTCCCTATCTCTATGCCGGCGCCCGGGGCAACCTGATCCGCCAGCAGAAGAACGGCTGGCAGCAGGGCCTGACCGGCGCGGCCCGCTACTTCGTGCACGGCACCGCGCTGACCCCTTCCGAGGTTCACCGGGGCGGAATCTCCCCGGACCACTCCACCGAATACCTGGTCGATGAGAACGACGCGGCCATCGCCGGTGGGCGGATGATCTTCACCTTCCCGGTCTGCGCTGGCGCCGGCCTGCCGGCCAATGCCTCCAAGTCCCCGGCGGTCGGCCAGCTGTGGGGCTTCAACGGTCATTGCTACGTATTCCTGGTACCGATCGGCACCACCTACTGGAGCCGCGGCGGCACCCTCGGCAACGCTCAGGAAGTGGCCTTCCCCTATGAGTTCGCCAGCGGCGACATCTACCAGTACTGGGCGCCGAGCAACAACTTCGTCAACCATGGCGGCGGTGGCGGGAGCCCCAGGACCAACTTCCAGAAGGTGCCCTGGAATGCCTACCTGGCATCGCGGGTCGCGGCGCTGGCCGCGATCTAGTCGGGTGGCATGGCGCCGTAGCCCGTGCTTCGGCGCGGTGGCGGTCCCGGACTGAAGTCCGGGCTACGGGCCGCCGATGATCCGGACGAGGTTGCCCAGCCCGAACATCAGGATGACGGTTATCCACAGGCCCTTGCAGAGGGGCGGCATGCGGCTGGGGCGCAGTTGCAGCAGCTGCCCCCTGGCGATCATCGGGTCGAAGGCGAGGGCGCTGAACAGGGCGATGCAGCCCAGCAACTCGCAGAGGCTCTGCAGCATCGCCGCTACCTCGGTGAGGGCGAGGATGAAGGGCAGGGTGATCTGCACATAGGCCAGCACGAAACCGAGAAGGCAGATGACCGAGGCCCGCTGCCTGAGGCTGAGGGTGTTCCATTCCAGCATTGCGAAGAGCCTTGCATGCGCTGTTTCCGGGGCGCCGGATCATACGTGAAGCGGGGCGGGGTGCGGCCGGGCATGGTTCACCTTTGCGGAGCGTCCCGGGCTGAAGCCCGGGCTACGGTGCTATGGCTTGGTTTCGCAGGGTTCCAGGTAGGTGTTCACGACCTTCACGTTGGATTTGCCGAAGTCGGAATCGGTTGTCCACGCAGGGCCCAAACCTTTGAAGTCGCCTGGGCTCGGCAGCTCGACGCTGGTGCCTGCATGGGGACCGCTGGTTATCAGTGCACGGACGATGAAGAAGTGGCCGGTTTCACCCCTGGGGTAGTCGTAGAGGCCTGAAATCCTCATCTGGGTGCCCGGGGCCACTGGAGCGAGCAGCGTCCGCTGTTTTTCGAACGGCGGCCTCACCATCAAGCTTTGATCCCATTTCACCCTGTTGCTGAGGTAGTCGTCCCAAGACTTGGGAATGGCAAAAGGATTGGTGAAACTGCCGGAATAGAGACTCGATGGTGGAGCGAACGCCTGGATGCCGGGGCAGAACTCACGCCCTCCGAACCCGCTTGCCTTCAGGTCGGCGCAACGGGCCTCGAACAGGAACGAAGGCAGCTTCACCGCGTAACAGGTGCTGGTGAGCACAGGTTGTTCAGCGGTGCGGTCGTAGATCCCATAGGCGGGGCAGCCTGACAGCGGGAGCGCTGCCAGCACTATCCAATACGGTTTCATGTTCTTCACGTCCTTTGTGTTGTGGTACTCAGCCCTTCACCGGGCCACCTTCATCGCCACCCTGTATCCCGCCCGCTTCATGCATGGCCGCGGTGGCGCGGCCGAGGATGGCGCCGACCACCTCGTCCTTGCCGGCGGTGTAGGCGTCGCGGTCGGTGGGGTAGCGCTCGGCGAGCTGGCGTTTGACCCGGGCGTATTCGGCGGCGTCCTCGGGGTGGGCACGCAGGTGGTCGCGGAACAGCAGGTGACGTACGGCGTTGGCCTGGGTCATCACGTGCACGTGGTGGGTGCGGCCTGTGCCCTTGGGTGGCATGCCCTTGACGAAGAACATGCGGTCGGGCGCTGGGTTATCGCGCCAGAACTGGTAGCCGAGGGCTTCCAGCGGGGCGACCAGACGTTGCCAGTCGTACTCGGGCGGGGGCAGCAAGAGGATGTCGATCACCGGCTTGGCAGCCAGTCCGGGAACCGAGGTGCTGCCGTAGTGCTCCAGGCGCAGGCCGCGGATGCCCAGGGCGTCGCTGATGGCGGCGGCCTCCTCGCGGTAGCGCTGGGGCCAGTCGGGGTTCGGGTCGACCACCTCGATGCGGTCGCTGTCGGCGTTGCTCCAGCGGGTGCCGTCGAAGGTGGGTTCATCGGTTTGCGGGGTCATCCCTGTTCCTTGTCTGGCGGTCAGTCGCCTGGGGTGAGTGCACGGTCCATCAGCACCAGGGCCACGCGCTGGCCGTCCGGGGCCTGGCGTTCGGCGATGCCGTTGAGCTGGTAGCCGAGGCGGGTGTAGAGCAGCAGCCCGGCGGCGTTGGCGTTGAAGCAGGAGATGCGCAGGCGGGTGGCGTGGTAGTGCTCGCGGGCGAGGTTTTCCATGACGCCCACCAGGTACTGGGCGACGCCATGGCCACGGGCCCAGGGGGCGACCATCAGGTTGCCCAGGGCGCAGAAGTCGTTGTGCTGCCACTGGTAGAAGTTGGCGAAGCCGGCGACGCGGCCGTCCAGCAGCACCACGGTGTTGTCGCGGCGCTCGGCCATCACCGCGGCGAGCTGGCCGATGGTCAGCGGCCAGATGCCCTTGGGGTAGCAGAAGAACAGTTCGTCGCGGTCCTGGGGGAAGCCGACGACCTCGTCGAGGTCGGCGGCCTGGGCGGGACGGTGGCTGAGTACGGTGTCGAATGCGCTCATCGATGCTCGGTCAGTGCGGTGGGTATTGGGCGAGGACCTTGGCGACGGTCTCGCGGATGGCGGCCTCGCGCTCGGCCGGGGTCGGCGGGTCGGTGCGCATGATCTGCCCGGCGCTGCCGCGCCAGACGAGCTTGCCGTCCTTGCCGTCGTAGAGGTCGATCTGGATGGTGGCGACCTTGTAGTCGTAGGTGCGGGTCTCGGTCATGGCCGGGCCGCCCCAGTAGTTGCCCCAGTAACCGCCCCAGTAGCCGCCGTAGCCGGTGGTGACCTGCTGCTGGCGATCGTCGACGATCAGCCAGCTCTGCACCTTGAGGTCGCTGGCGGCGCCATTGGCGGCGGGGCGCAGGCCGCGCTGGTCGAGCTGCTGGCCCACGGCCTCGCGGATGCGTTGTTCGGTGAGGTCGCTCTTGATGCGCGGGTCGTCGGGGCTGTACTGCAGCGCCGGCTCTTTCCAGCTCCAGCTGCGGTAGGCGGCGAAGTCGCGGTTGCGGTCGAAGTCGCGGTTGATCTCGTAGCTCTGGCAGGCGGCCAGGAGCAGGAGGGTGGAAGCGATGAACAGACGGCGGAACATGGTCATATCTCCTCTGCCGGAATCACTATCCAAGCGCAAGCCAGAGCGGCCGGCAAGAAGATTTCGTGCAAGCCGGCGACTGCTTCCATGTGGATCGTGACGGCGTGTTGCGGTTCCGTTCGTCGAGCGCCCGGAAAGGAACGTGGTGCAGGGAGGGAGTGGTAGATCGCTCCGCCCACCCCCGGGTGAGGCGGGAGGGGCGGAGGCGCCGGGCGTTAAGGGTCAGCGGGGCGGGTAGTTGTCCAGGGCTTCCTTGATGGCTTCGCGCAGCGCGGTGGTGCGGTCGCTGCGGCTGCCGCTGGCGTCGCTCTCGGCGCTGCCTCTCCACACCGGCTGGTTGTCGCGGGCGTCGTAGAACTCCAGGTAGACCACCGCCACTTCCTGCTCGTAGGTGCGCACCAGGGGCACCGTGGCCCAGGCGCCGTACTGGTCGCGGTAGGGGCCGTTGCCGTAGTAGGCGCCGCTGGAGTCGTTGTACTGGCGCAGGCGCTTCTCGAAACGCAGGCTGGCGGCGACCTTGAGGTCGGCGCTGGCCGGCTCGCGGGATTGGCGCAGGCCGTGCTGGTCGAGCCCGGAGTTGACGATGTCGACCATCTGCTCCGGCGTCGCCCAGCTGTTGCCGGCGGGCAGACGGCCGTTGAGCCAGGTCCAGTTGCGGTAGCGGCCGAAGTCGCGCGGGGCCGCCGGGTAGGCGGAGCGGTCGAAGGTGGTGGCCGCCTCCGGCGGGGCCGGCGGCATCGGCTTGGATTCGGCCTTGTAGGGGTTCTGGCTCTGGCAGGCGGCGAGGGCCAGCAGGGCGAGGGCGGCAAGGGCGTTACGGGCAGCAGGGGCAGTGCGTTTCATGGGGCCTCCGTCGAGGCGAGCCCGTGAGGGCTCTCTTATTGGGGTCTGCAGATCCAGTGCAGGTACCGTCCCAGCCCCATGAAGCTCGGGTGGCGACGGTGGGCCAGCTCCATTTCCAGGAGGTCGACCAGTTCGGCCTTGGCCTGGAACTCACTCGGCATGTAGTCGTGGAAGACCCGCACGCCGCTCTGGGTTTCGACCTTCCACAACCCGTCGAGTTGCCCGGCCAGCTCCCGCGGGTCCAGCGGTTGCTGCGGGGTCAGGCTCTGGCCTTCGCCGGCGAAGCGGTTGCGTCGCAGCTTGCGGAAATGGCCCTTGAGCAGGTTGCGGTAGATCAGTGCATCCCGATTGTAGAACGCCAGGGACAACCAGCCGCCCGGCGCCGTCAACTGGTGCAGCACCGGGAGGATGGCGTGGGGCTCGGCGAGCCATTCCAGCACGGCGTGGCAGAGCACCAGGTCGTAGGGCTCGGTGAGCTGGCCGAGCAGGTCCTGCCAGGGCGCCTGGATGAAGCTGGCCTCGACGCCGGCTTCGGCGAAGCGCGCGCGGGCGCCTTCGAGCATGGGTTCGGCGGGTTCGGCGAGGGTGACCTGGTGGCCGCGCTGGGCCAGCCACAGGCTCATGTGGCCGAGCCCGGCGCCCACGTCCAGCACCCGCAGCGGGCGCTCGGGCAGGGCTTCGGCCAGGTCGGCCTGGAGCACCGCCAGGCGGATGGCGCCCTTGGCGCCGCCATAGATCTTCTCGGCGAAGCGCGTGGCGAGCTCGTCGAAGTGACGGTCGTCGGTGGTCGGGGCGCTCATTGGACGAAGCGCCTCTCGCTGTCGGCCAGCTTGGCGCGTACCGCCTGCTCCATGTCGATGCCCAGTTCGCTGCACATCAGCAGCAGGTAGAGGACGATGTCGCCCACTTCCTGGCCGGCGTGTTCGAGCTTGTCGGCGGGCAGCTGGCGGGACTGCTCCTCGCTGAGCCACTGGAAGATTTCCACCAGCTCGGCCATCTCGACGCTGGCGGCCATGGCCAGGTTCTTCGGGCTGTGGAATGGCCGCCAATCGTTGTGGTCACGGATGGCGTGCAGGCGTTGGGTCAGTTCTGCGAGGTTCATGCGGCTCTCCTGGAGCCGCATAGCTTGGTGCGCCGGCTGGCGCCGCGCAAGCCTCGGCCGTCAGCCCAGCAGCGGGCCCCAGCTGCCGGCCATGTGCGGCAGGTCATCCTTGCCGCGCAGGGCGAACTGGCCCTCGGCGGCGGGGGCGCTGGCCAGCAGGCGCACCTCGGCGGGCAGCAGCACCGGCTTCTGGAAGCGCACCTCCACTTCGTAGCCGGCATCAGGCAGGCGCGAGGCGAGGGCGGCCAGGGTGCGCGCCTTGTTCCACAGGCCATGGGCGATGGCGCGGGGGAAGCCGAACAGCTTGGCGGTGGGCGCCGACAGGTGGATCGGGTTGTAGTCGCCGGCGACCTTGGCGTAACGCCGGCCGATGTCCGCCGGGGCGCGCCAGTGGTCGATCTCCTCCAGGGGCAGGGCTTCGCTCTCGGCGCGCTCGGGGGCGCTGCCATCCAGGCGCATGCCACGGAAGAGGATGCGGCTGTCACCTTCCCAGAGCAGCCCGAGCTGGTCTTCCAGGCGGGTGATCAGGCTGAAGGTCACGCCCTTGTCGTGGGGGCGCAGGCCTTCCACCGCGACGCTGACGCGGAAGGGGCCGAGGCCGCCGAGGGTGCGCAATACGCGGATACGATTTTCCAGGTGCACCAGGCCCAGCAGCGGGAAGGGGAAGCGTTTGTCGGTGAGCAGCTGCATCTGCAGCGGGAAGGCGAGGATGTGCGGGTAGGTGGGCGGCAGCTGGCCGTTGTCCTTGAAGCCGCAGACCTGCCGGTAGCGCGCCAGGTGCCGGGCATCCACGTCCACCTGGCTGCGCAGGCCGAGGTCCGGCAGGGTGCGGCCGGTGGCGCCACGGCGCAGGGCCGCGCGGGCGAACAGGCCGGGCAGGGCGGGTGGGGCAGGCAGGTCGAGCCAGTCGGTGGCCATGGGCAGTCTCCTCGTTGCGGAACGGTGCAGCTTAGCCGCCCGCAGGCGGGGTGCATTGGCCGTTGGGCAAGCGCTGCTGGCAGGCGAGTCAATCCGTCTGCAATCGCTATCCGCGCCTTGAGCGGGGGGCCTGAAGATGCATAAGATGGCCCCCGCCCCGCATAACAAGAATATTCAGAAAATGATGCGTGATCTGACCGACGACGTGGCGCTGATGCGCCCGGTGATCGACGCCCTGCGAGCCAGCGGTGCCGACCCTGACAAGGTGCTGGTGCGTGTCGGCCTGCCGCCGGGCGGGCTGCCCGCCGGCCGCTTCCCCCATACGGCGCAGACTCTGTTCTGGAAAGCCGCCGCCGAGGAATGCGCCGAGGAGCACGTCGGCCTGCACCTGGCCGGGCACCTGCCGGCCTTCCACGGGCTGCTGCTCGAATACCTCTTCCTCTCCAGCGAGACCTTCGGCGAAGGCCTGCGCCACGCCCTGCGCTACGTGCGCCTGCTGTCCGACACCCTCAACGCGCGCCTGGAAGTCGAAGGCGAGCGCGCCGTGCTGTCCCTGGGGCAGGACGCCAGCATCAACCGCCACTTCCCGGAGATGCTCGCCGGCGCGGTGATCCGCCTGTTCGACGCCCTGACCGAAGGCGACTTCAAGGCCTGCGAAGTGCAACTGATGCACACCGAAGGCGCGGCTGCCGAGCGTTACCAGGCGGTGTACGGCTGCCCCGCACGCCTGGGCGCCGAGCGCTATGCCCTGGTGTTCGACGCCGCGGTGCTGGACAAGCCCTCGCGCCACGCCGCACCGGAACTGCTGCGCATGCACGAATCCCTGGCCCGCCGACAACTGGCCGAAGTGGAACGCCTGGACCTGGTGCGCAAGGTGCGTGAACTGATCGGCGAACTGCTGGTGGACGGCGGCGCGACCCTGGAACAGGTCGCCGCCCGCCTCAACATGCCCGCCCGCCGCCTGCGCGAACGCCTGGCCATGGCCGGCGTGCGCTTCAACGACCTGGTCACCGACTACCGCTGCCGCCTGGCCAAGGAACTGCTGCTGAAAACCGACGAGCGCATCGAAGTGATAGTCGAGCGCACCGGCTTCTCGGAGCCGAGCACCTTCTATCGCGCGTTCAAACGCTGGGTGGGGGAGACGCCGGTGGAGTTCCGGCGGAGGGGGAAACCCGCCGGAGGCTAGCTACAAGCGGCAAGTTTCAAGCTGCAAGCAAGAGCCGCGCGTAGTGCGTAGGGTGGGCTTCAGCCCGCCGACCACACCGCAACATCAAAGCCGGGCACAGGTCCCGGCTTTTTCTTGTCGCTTGTCGCCAGCTGGAAGCTAGAGGCCTGAAGCTGGAAGCGGGGTTCTGCGCGTAGGGTGGGCTTCAGCCCACCGGTTACATCGCTGGTGGGCTGAAGCCCACCCTACAAGTGCTACCGACTCCCCGCCACACCATGCTCTTTCTTCCAGCTTCCAGCTATCCGAGCCCCTCAAATGCATAGGCTGGGCCACCCACTCCCAGCCACTCCAAGCTCTTACTTGCCGCTTGCAACTTGAAGCTTGCCGCTGCCTTTAAGCCCCCAACAGACTTTGCCCACACACCCTCATCACCTGCCCAGTCAACGACCCCGAGCTGGGCTGGGCGAACCAGGCGACGGCTTCGGCGACGTCCTGGGGCAGGCCGCCCTGGCTCATGGAGTTCATGCGGCGGCCGGCTTCGCGGATGGTCAGGGGGATGGCGGCGGTCATCTGGGTTTCGATGAAGCCCGGGGCCACGGCGTTGATGGTGATGCCGCGCTTGCCCAGAGCCGGGGCCCAGGCCTGTGCCAGGCCGATGACGCCGGCCTTGCTCACCGCGTAGTTGGTCTGGCCCATGTTGCCGGCGATGCCGCTGATGGAGGCGATCAGCACCACGCGGCCGTTGTCGTGCAGCTTGCCGGCGTCGAGCAGGGCCTGGGTCAGCACCTGCGGGGCGTTGAGGTTGACGTTGATCACCGAGTCCCAGAAGGCATCGCTCATCTTCGCCAGGGTCTTGTCGCGGGTGATACCGGCGTTGTGCACCACGATGTCGAGGCCGTCCGGCAGCGCGTCCACCAACTGCGCGGCGGCGTCGGCGGCGCAGATGTCCAGGGCGATGCCACGCCCACCCAGGCGCGCGGCCAGGGCATCGAGGGAGTCCTTGGCCTGGGGCACGTCCAGCAGCACCACTTCGGCACCGTCACGGGCCAGGGTTTCGGCGATGGCCGCACCGATGCCGCGGGAGGCGCCGGTGACCAGTGCCTTGAGGCCATTGAGCGGGCGGCTCCAGTCCTTGACCTGGGCACTGCTGGCCGAGAGGCGCAGCACCTGGCCGGAAACGTAGGCGCTCTTGGGCGAGAGGAAGAAGCGCAGGGCGCCTTCGAGCTGGTCCTCGGCACCCTTGCCCACGTACACCAGCTGCACGTTGCCGCCACGGCGGATTTCCTTGCCCAGGGAGCGGGTGAAGCCTTCCAGGGAGCGCTGCACGCTGGCGGCCACGGTGTCCTTCAGCGACTCCGGCGGGCGGCCCAGCACCACCACGCGCGGGCACTTGCCCAGGCCCTTGAAGGCCGGCTGGAAGAAGTTGCGCAGCTCGATCAACTGCTCGAAGCGGGTCAGGCCGCTGGCGTCGAACACCAGCGCCTTGAGCTTCGGGCCGTGCTCGGCGGTCCAGCGGGTCAGGCCGAAGCGGCCTTCTTCGGTGGCGAAGGATTGGTCGGTGAGCTTGTTCAGCACGCCGCTGGCGGCTTCGGCCAGGGCCCCCTCACCGCCCAGCAGCAGGGCGCCATCCACCGGCCGGGTGCGGCCCGCCATCCAGCGCTCCAGGCGCATCGGCGCGGGCAGCCCGAGGGCGCCGACCAGGCGTCGGCCGGCGTTGGAGTTGGCGAAGGCGAGATAACGGTCGGACATGGGGGCAGGCTCCTGCACGCATAAATGAAGTGGGGCTCACTCTACGCAGACAACACAATCGCGCAATTGACCGTGTTGACCACTCTGTTGGCAAGGCGGCCAATGCGACGGCCAGGCGGGCGGCTAGTCTTGTCGCCAACGTTGCGCACCGCAATCCATTCCCCAGGCAAGGAGTCACCCATGACCCAGCTGCGCCGGGTCGCCATCGTCGGCGGCAATCGCATTCCGTTCGCCCGTTCCAACACGGTGTACGCCACCGCCACCAACCAGCAGATGCTCACCAGCGCGCTGGAAGGCCTGGTGGAGCGCTACAACCTGCACGGCGAGCGCATCGGCGAGTTCGTCGCCGGTGCCGTGCTCAAGCATTCCCGTGACTTCAACCTGGCCCGCGAATGCGTGCTGGGCTCGCGCCTGGCGCCGGAAACCAGCGCCTATGACATCCAGCAGGCCTGCGGCACCGGCCTGGAGGCGGCCATCCTGGTGGCCAACAAGATTGCCCTCGGGCAGATCGACAGCGGCATCGCCGGCGGCGTCGACACTACCTCCGACGCGCCCATCGGCGTGCACGAGGAGCTGCGCAAGATCCTCCTGGAGGCCAACCGCGGCAAGACCACCGGCGACAAGATCAAGAGCCTGCTCAAGGTGCGCCCGCGCCACCTGGCGCCGCACATCCCGCGTAACGGCGAGCCGCGTACCGGGCTGTCCATGGGCGAGTCCTGCGAGCTGATGGCGCAGACCTGGTCCATCCCCCGTGACGAGCAGGACGCCCTGGCCGTGGCCAGCCACCAGAAGCTCGCCGCGGCCTATGCCGAAGGCTGGCAGAACGATCTGCTGACCCCCTTCCTCGGCCTGACCCGCGACCAGAACCTGCGCGCGGACATCAATCCGGAGAAGCTCGCCACCCTCAAGCCGGTATTCGACAAGGGCCCGCGTGGCACCATGACCGCCGCCAACTCCACCCCGCTCACCGATGGCGCTTCCGTGGTGCTGCTGGCCAGCGAGGAGTGGGCCAAGGCGCGCGGGCTGCCGATCCTCGCCTACTTCAAGGACGGCGAAGCGGCGGCGGTGGATTTCGTCGGTGGCAAGGAAGGCCTGCTGATGGCGCCGGTCTATGCGGTGCCACGCCTGCTGGCGCGCAACGGCCTGACCCTGCAGGACTTCGACTACTACGAAATCCACGAGGCCTTCGCTGCCCAGGTGCTTTGCACCCTCAAGGCCTGGGAAGACGCCGACTACTGCAAGACCCGCCTCGGCCTCGACCAGCCGCTGGGCTCCATCGATCGCAGCAAGATGAACGTCAAGGGTAGCTCCCTGGCCGCCGGCCACCCCTTCGCGGCCACCGGCGGGCGCATCGTCGCCAACCTGGCCAAGCTGCTTTCGGTGGCGGAAAAGGGGCGCGGGCTGATCTCGATCTGCGCCGCAGGCGGGCAAGGTGTGACCGCGATCATCGAAAAGTAATCCAATACCCGTGACCGCAATCCATCGCGGGTCACATGATGTATGCAACTCCGTGATTTAGGGCGGCCCACAGGTTGGGCCGCCCTTTTTTTCGCCTGTTTTTCGAGGGCGGGTGTCAGGCCGCGCTCGCCTGCGCCTGGCTCAGTTCGCGGCCACGGTTGGCGTAGCGCTCGGCCATCACCGAGCAGACGATCAGCTGCATCTGGTGGTAGAGCATGATCGGCAGCAGGATCAGGCCCAGCGCCGGGTTGGCGCCGAAGATGATCGCTGCCATGGGGGCGCCGGCCGCCAGGGATTTCTTGGTGGCGCAGAACACCGCGGCGATCTCGTCCTCATGGTTGAAGCCCAGCGCCCGCGCCGATCGGGTGGTGGCCCAGAGCATCAGCGCCAGCAGCAGGGCGCTGCCGATGAAGGCGATGACCAGGGTTTCCGGCCCTTGTTGCTGCCAGATGCCGCCGGCCACCGAATCGCTGAACGAGGCGAATACCAGCAGCAGGATCACCAGCTTGTCGAACACCGCCGTGTAGCGCTTGTAGCGGGCGAAGAATTTGCCCCACAGCGGGCGCAGCGCCTGGCCCAGTACCAGCGGCAGGAGCAGCAGCAGGCTCAGGTCGATCAGCGTCTTGCCCAGGTCGATACCGCCATTGGCGTCGGCCACCAGGCTGATCAGCCAGGGCGTCAGGAACACCCCCAGCAGGCTCGACAGGCTGGCATTGAGAATGGCCGCCGGCACGTTGCCGCCGGCGCTGCCGGTCAGCGCCACCGACGAGGAAATGGTCGAGGGCAGGGCGCAGAGGTAGAAGAAGCCCAGCATCAGGGCCGGCGGCAGTTGCTTGCCGAACAGCTTGTCCACCGCCAGCCAGGCCAGCGGGAACAGGGCGAAGGTGAAGACCTGCACCATGATGTGCAGGCGCCAGTTGCTCAGGCCCTTGCGGATCTGCTCGGTGGACAGGTTGATGCCGTGCAGGAAGAACACCAGGAACACCCCGGCATTGATCAGGCTCTCGGCATGCAGCACGCCGCCGTGGCGGCCGATGTCCGGGAACAGCCAGGCCAGTGCCACGGCCACGAGCATGCCGCCGAGGAACCAGTCGGTGACCAGGCGCTTGAGGGGTTTGAGTGCCGACATGGGGCCTCCGTGCAGCGAACGGGATTGAGGCCGCAGGTTAACGGGCGCAGAATCCGACCGTCTAACGACAGCGGATCAGAAGATGTCGCCAAACGGACAGATCGACCTTCAACGCAGCATTCCCAGCCTCGACGTGCTGCCCCGGCCGCTCTATGCGCGGGTGGAAAGCCTGCGCGCCGGCTCCTGGACGGCGCGCCACAGCCACGACTGGGTGCAGCTCTCCTACGCCATCAGCGGCGTGCTCGGCGTGCACACCGCCGCAGGCAGCTTCTTCGCCCCGCCGCACTGGGCGATCTGGGTGCCGGCCGGGCTGGAGCACGAAGTGGTCACCTCGATGAATGCCGAGATGCGCAGCCTCTACGTGCGCGGCGACGCCTGCGCCTGGGCGCCGGATCATTGCCGGGTGCTGGAGGTGACGCCGCTGGCCCGCGAGCTGATCAAGGGCTTCTGCGAGCTGCCGGTGGAATACCCCGAGGGTGACTGCGCCGAAGCGCGCCTGGTGGCGGTGCTGCTGGACCAGCTGCGCGCCTTGCCGGAGGCTGGCTTCTCCCTGCCCATGCCTGCCGAGCCGCGCCTGCTGCGCCTGTGCAACGAACTGGTGGCGCAGCCCGACCTGGCCCGCCCCCTGGGCGAATGGGCCAGCCTGCTCGCCACCTCGGAGAAGACCCTGATGCGCGCCTTCCAGCGCGAGACCGGCCTCAGCTTCCGCCAATGGCGCCAACGCCTGCGCCTGCTCGCCGCCCTGCAACCGCTGGAGCAGGGCCACAGCGTCACCCAGGTCGCCCTCGGCAGCGGCTACGACTCGCCTTCGGCCTTCATCGCCGCCTTCAAG
Organism: Pseudomonas sp. PDM13; assembly: GCF_025685765.1. Lineage (NCBI taxonomy): Bacteria > Pseudomonadati > Pseudomonadota > Gammaproteobacteria > Pseudomonadales > Pseudomonadaceae > Pseudomonas > Pseudomonas sp. PDM13. Next base: position 20,978 of record NZ_JAOTQU010000043.1, read on the forward strand.
GGCCTGTTCGGCGTCACGCCGGGCGAGCTGTTCCGCTGAGGCTCGACGTCTCCCCATATTCGGGGCTCTCCGGCTGGCTGGCGGCTTTGTAGGGTGGACCCCGCTTCACCGGTCCACCAGGCGGAGTTGAAGGCATGCTCGGGCGCTCGGCGCCACTGAACTCGGCACCTCACCTTTCCAACCTCCGGCCGCTGGCTAAGCTGAACAGCGGTGGACGAGCACAAGGAAAGCCCCATGTTGCGTGCCTCTGTATGGCTGCTGCTGATGCTGCTGGCATCACTGGCCCTGGGCGGAAACGAGCGGCTCGATTTCGAGGCCGACGAGGCCGCCTGGCTGCAGGACCATCCGCGCATCCGCGTGGGGGTGCCGCGCCATGGCTGGCCGCCCTTCGACCTGGTGGAGTCCGACGGCAGTTACCAGGGCATCAGTGCCGACTTCCTGCGCCTGGCGGGCGAGCGCCTGGGGTTGGGTATCGAACCGGTCTATTTCGATGACTGGCAGCAGGCCCAGGACGCCCTGCGCGAACGCCGCGTGGACGTGTTGCCGTCCATGGCCAGGCTGCCCGCACGGGAGAGCTGGGCGGTGTTCAGCGAGCCCTACCTGATCAGCACCAGCCTGCTTTTCACCCGCCGCGAAAGCACCCTGCAGGGGTTGGCCGACCTGGCCGGCAAGCGCGTGGCGGTGGAGCGTGGCTATGCGGTGCAGGCCATGCTTCGCGAGCGTGCGCCGGGGTTGCTGCTGGTGGAGACCGCCGACACCGAAGCGGCGCTGCGGGCAGTGTCGTCCGGGCGTGCCGATGGCTACGTGGGCAACATGATCGTCGCCAGCTACCTGATCCGGCAGTTCAACCTGAGCAACCTGGAGCTGCGCGGCGAATCCGGACTGGGCAGCAGCGAGCTGCATTTCGGCGTGCGCCGCGACTGGCCGCAGCTGGCCGACCTGATCGACCACGCCCTGGCCAGCATCGACCGCGAGGAGCGCGAGGCGATCATGGACCGCTGGCTGCCGCCGCTCACCGAATTCAACTGGCGCAAGGCTGCCGAGGTGGGCTGGCCGTTCGCCCTGGGGGTGATCGTCCTGGTGGGCTTCGTGCTGCTGTGGAACCGCCGCCTGGCGGTGCAGGTGGAGGAGCGCCGCCGCGCCGAAGCCGAGGCCCAGCGCCAGCGCAGCACCCTGCTGGCGCTGGTCAACGCCATTCCCGACCCGATCTGGTTCAAGGATGCCGAGGGCCGTTACCTGGGTGCCAACCAGGCCTTCGCCGAACTCATCGGCCAGAGCCGCGACGCCTTGCAGGGCCACACCGATGCCGAGCTGCTGCCCACCGAGCGGGCGCGCATGCGCCTGATCCAGGACCAGGCGGCCCTGGCCCTGAGCCTGCCCTTCGAGAGCGAGGACTGGGTGGTGCAGCGCGATGGTCGCAAGGTGCTGTTCGACACCGTGCGCGCCACCTTCCACGACGACAAGGGCCAGTTGCTGGGCCTGGTGGGCGTCAGCCGCGACGTCACCGCGCGCAAGCACAGCGAGGAAACCCTGGAGCAGGCCAAGGAGCTGGCCGAGGAAGCCGCGCGGACGAAGGCCGACTTCCTGGCCAACATGAGCCATGAGATCCGCACGCCGATGAACGCCATCATCGGCATGACCCACCTCGCCCTGAAGACCGACCCCGAGCCGCGCCAGCGCGAGTACCTGGGCAAGATCCAGCAGGCCAGCCAGCACCTGATGGGGGTGATCAACGACATCCTCGATTTCTCCCGTATCGAGGCCGGCAAGCTGAGCGTCGAGCGCATCGACTTCGACCTGCAGCTGGTGCTGGAGAACCTCTCCGGGCTGATCAGCGAAAAGGCCGCCTGCAAGCGCCTGGAACTGGTGTTCAACATCGACCCGCAACTGCCCCTGCAACTGGTGGGCGACCCGTTGCGCATCGGCCAGATCCTCATCAACTACGCCAACAACGCGGTGAAGTTCACCGAACAGGGCGAGGTGGAAGTGATCGTCCGTGGCGAGCACCGGCGCGGCGATGAGCTGGAGCTGTACCTGGCGGTGCGCGACACCGGCATCGGCCTGGATGCCGAGCAGCAGGGGCGGCTGTTCGAGTCCTTCCAGCAGGCGGACAACTCCACCACCCGGCGCTACGGCGGCTCCGGGCTGGGCCTGGCCATCTGCCGGCGCCTGGCCGAGGCCATGGACGGCGCCGTGGGCGTCGACAGCCGGGTGGGCATCGGCAGCCTGTTCTGGTGCCGGCTGCCGGTGCAGGTGTCCGCCCGCCAGCCCAATGAACTGTTGTTGCAGCCCGACCTGCTCGACCGCCGCGTGCTGGTGGTGGACGACAACGATGCCGCGCGCCAGGTGATCAACGACATGCTTGCCAGCCTGGCGCTGCGGGTGGACGCGGTGCAATCCGGCGAGGAGGCGCTGCTGCGGGTGGCCGAGGCGGAGCGCGAGGACGACCCCTTCGAAATGGCCTTCATCGACTGGCAGATGCCCGGCCTGGATGGCGTCGAGACCGCCCGCCGCCTGCACCGCCTGGGCCTGCGCAAGCCACCGCGGATGCTGCTGGTCACCGCTCACGGCTTCGATGACCTGGGGGATACCGCCAAGGCCGGCATAGACGAGGTGCTGCACAAGCCGCTCAACCCTTCGGTGCTGCTGGAGGCGTCGCTGACCAGCCTGGGGCGCCGTGGGGGCAACCCGCCGCCACCCAGCACCGCCGCGTTGCTGGACGCCATGCCGCGCTTCGACAACCAGCGTGTGCTGCTGGTGGAGGACCACGCGCTGAACCGCGAGGTGGCCACTGCCTTACTGGAGGAAAGCGGCCTGCTCATCGACCAGGCGGAGAACGGCCTGGATGCCGTCGACCGTCTGCGCTGGCAGCCGCCGGGCTACTACGCGCTGGTGCTGATGGACATGCAGATGCCGGAGATGGACGGCCTGGAAGCCACCCGCGAACTGCGCCGCGAACCGCGCTTCCTCGACTTGCCGATCATCGCCATGACCGCCAACGCCCTGCCCGGCGACCGCGAGCGTTGCATCGAGGCAGGGATGAACGACCACGTCAGCAAACCCATCGAACCCCTGGAGCTGTGGGCCACTCTCAGCCGCTGGTTGCGGGGCTCACGGGGGCAGGGCGAGCCGTCCAAGGCGGTGGTGGCGAACTTGCCCGACTGGGTGTTGCCGGGGGTGGATATCGCCAGCGGCCTGCGCCGGGTGCTGGGCAAGCAGCAGGCCTACCTCGGCTTGCTCGGCAAGTTCGCCAGGGGCCAGCGGGCGTTTATCGCCAGCCTGCGCCAGGCATTGGGTGATGGCGATCGCGACAGTGCCGAACGCTTGGCCCACAGCCTGCGCGGGCTGGCAGGCAACCTCGGGGCGACGGCGCTGCAGGCCCAGGCCGAAGCCCTGGAACGCAGCATCCACCAGGGCGCGCGCCTGGCCCAGCTGGAGCGCCAGATACTGGAGCTGGAACCGCCGCTGCTGGCGCTGGTCCGAGCCATCGATGAGCTGCTGCGCGAGCAGCGCCCGGAACCGGCCGCCGTCAGCTACGACCCGGCGCGCCTGGCGCCCCTGTGCAAGCGCCTGGCGCAGTTGTTCGAGGACGACGACCCGCGTGCCGGCAAGCTCTTCGAGGAACAGGCGGAATTGCTCCGCAGCGCCTTCAATGAAGGCTACGGGCCGCTGGAGTCGGCGGTGCGCAGCTACGATTTCGAGGCGGCGCTGGTGGTCCTGCGGGAGATGGCGGGGCAACGCGACATTTCACTTTGACGAGGTGCGGCAGATGGTCGGCATGCTGGACAGATCGGAGCGCGAGGTGATCCTGGTGGTGGACGACACCCCGGACAACCTCGAGCTGATGAGCGAGCTGCTGATGGACCGCTACCGGGTCAAGGTGGCCGGCAGCGGTGCCAAGGCATTGAAGATCGCCGCCGGGCACATGCGCCCGGACCTGATCCTGCTCGATGTGATGATGCCGGAGATGGACGGCTACGAAGTCTGCGCGCGGCTCAAGGCCGATGTCGCCACCCGTGATATCCCGGTGATCTTCCTCACCGCCCGCAGCGAGATGGCCGACGAGCAGAAGGGCTTCGACCTGGGCGCGGTGGACTACATCACCAAGCCCATCAGCCCACCCATCGTCCTGGCGCGGGTGCAGGCGCAGCTGCAGCTCAAGGCCACGGCCGACTTCCTGCGCGACAAGAGCGAATACCTGGAGCTGGAGGTGCGCCGCCGCACCCGCGAGATCCAGCACCTGCACGACGCCACCATCGAAGCCCTGGCGGGCCTCGCCGACATGCGCGACAACCCCGACGGCAACCACCTGGTGCGCATCGAGCTGTACATGCGCCTGCTGGGCACGGCGTTGGCGCGGCAGCAGCCGGGCATGGCCGAGGAACTGACCGAGGAGCGCATCAACCTGATGGCGAAATCGGCCTTGCTGCACGACATCGGCAAGGTGGCGCTGCCCGATCGCGTGCTGCTTAACCCCGGGCAACTGGAAGGCGACGACCTGCGCCTGATGCAGAGCCACACCCGACTCGGTCGCGAAGCCCTGGAGCGCGCCGAAGCGCGGCTGGGCGGCAGCGAGCAGAGCTTTCTCGGCTACGCCAAGGAAATCCAGTACGGGCACCACGAGCGCTGGGACGGCTCGGGTTATCCACAGGGCCTGCGCGGCGACCAGATACCCCTCGCGGCGCGCCTGATGGCGGTGGTGGACCACTACGACGGGCTCACCGGCTACCACCCCTATCGCGGCAGCCTGAGCGGCGACGCAGCGGTGATGCGCATCAGCGCCGGCAGCGGCAGCGAGTTCGACCCGCTGGTGGTGATGGCCTTCCTCGAAGTGGCCGACGGCTTCGCCCTCATCGCCCAGCGCCACGCCGACAGCCGCGCCGCCATCGACGGCGAACTGCAGCGCCTGGAAGACTCCATTGCCGAGAGCATCGAGCTGACGTTGCCAGAGTGAGTCTCAGCGCCAGTCGAGCTGCAGCGCCTCCTGCCAGGCGAAGCGTTCGAAGTGGCTGGCGATCACGTCCTTCATCTTTTCCAGGTTCGCCGTGTCGGCGGCTTCGACCTTGAGGGTCAGGCCGCCGGCTTCGGCGTGCAGCAGGCCGATGCCGAAGTCGAACTCGATGCGTCCCTGGTGCTCGTCGAAGCTGACCGGGATGCGGTGGGCGAAGTGTTTGCACAGGCGGCTGATGTAGCGCGCCGGGGTGTCGGTGGCGACGTGCGCGGAGGCGGTGAGGCTCATGGGCTGCTCCTTGTGGATAAGGGGATGCGGTGGGCCGTCGGAGGCGGGCCCACCCTGCGTCGGAATCAGTAGCCGACGGTGAAGCGCTGGCGGATGTGCTGCGGGTTTTCCAGCTCGTCGACGATGGCCACAGCCAGGTCGGCCACCGAGACGCTGGCCGGGTGGTCACCGTCCATCAGCAGTTCGTTGCCGCCGATACGGAAGCGGCCGGTGCGTTCACCGGGCTGCAGCAGCGCGGGCGGCGAGATGAAGCTCCAGTCCAGGGCGGTTTCGGCCTGGATCAGATTCAGTGCCTGGCGCGCGCCTTCGGCGCCTTCCTTGTATTCAGCGGGGAAGTGCGGGGTGTCGATCAGCTGCACGCCGGGGGCGACGTAGAGGCTGCCGGCACCGCCGACCACCAGCAGGCGGCGGACGCCGGACTGATTGGTGGCGGCGAAGATCGAGCGGGTGCCGGCGATGAACTGCTCGCGGATGTCCTCGCGGCCCCAGCCGGGGTTGAAGGCGTGGACGACGGCGTCATGCCCGGCCAGTTGCGACGCGGTGGCGGCGGCATCATGGATGTCGGCCTGCAGCGCTTTCAGGTTTTCGTGGGCGGCGAGCTTTTCCGGGTGGCGTACCAGGGCGGTGACCTGGTGGCCGCGTTGCAGGGCTTCGGCGAGTACGGCGGAACCGACGAAACCGCTGGCACCGATAAGGGCGATCTTCATGGTGTTCTCCTGGAGTTGGGTGAGTGATTCGAGGTGCTGCATCATCGCTGCTGGATAATCGACGGAAAAAGTGGCAGAAAGCGCTTTCACAATTAAGCGGTGCTTACGAATGGAGCAGCTCAAGCGCATGGCGGTGTTCGCCACGGTGGTGGAGAAAGGCTCGATGGTGGCGGCCGGGGAAGCCCTGGGCATGAGCGCCTCGGCGGTCAGCCAGCAGATCCGCAAGCTGGAGGAGTCGACCCGGGTCAGCCTGCTCCACCGCACCACCCGCAAGCTCACCCTGACCGAGGCCGGCAGCCTGTTCTACCGCAGCTGCGCGCAGGTGCTGGAGCTGGCGCAGCAGGCCGAGCAGCGCCTGGCCGAGCTGCGCGATGCGCCGGTGGGGGAGTTGCGCATCGCCGCCCCGGTGGGTTTCTCCGGGCGCTTCATGACCGACGCCCTGGCACCGTTGCTGGAGGCGCACCCCGGGCTGAGCCTGCGCCTGTTCTTCCATGACGAGCAGATCGACCTGGTGGAGCAGCGCATCGACATGGCGGTGCGTGTCGGCAAGCTGGAGGACTCCAGCCTGGTGGCGCGGCATATCGGTGATTGGCCGATGCTGCTCTGCTGCGCGCCGGCCTACCTGGCCCGCCACCCCGGCGTTACCCGCCCCGAGCAACTGCTGGCACTGGATTGGGTGAGCCTGGGCAGCGACCGCCCACAGGGCCCGGTGACCCTGCACGGGCCGGGCGGCGAGGTGCAGCGCCTGCGCATCGAGAGCCGGGTGGTGTGCAACAACATCCTCTCCACCCGCAGCTTCACCCTGGCCGGCTTCGGCCTGTCGCTGCAGCCGGAGCCGGAAGTGCGCGACGAACTGACCAGCGGTCGCCTGCTGCGGGTGCTGCCGGATTGGCGCACCGACCCCGTCGGCATCTACATCGTCACCCCGCGCCGCGATGCCCAGCCGGCCAAGGTGCGCTATGCCATGGATGCGCTGCGCCACAGTCTGCAGCGCGGCGGATAGTCGCGGGGGCGCGCATGCCGTATAAAGTCGGACGATGTCCGCCCGTAAACAGAGGATTGGCTACAAAGCAGCATGAAGACTCCAAAACGCATTGAACCTTTGGTGGAAGACGGCCTGGTCGACGAAGTGGTCAGGCCCCTGATGAGTGGTAAGGAAGCGTCGGTCTACGTTGTGCGTTGTGGCAGCGAGTTGCGTTGCGCGAAGGTCTACAAGGAGGCCAACAAGCGCGGTTTCCGCCAGGCCGCCGAGTACCAGGAAGGGCGCAAGGTGCGTAACAGCCGCGACGCCCGGGCTATGGCCAAGGGCTCCAAGTACGGGCGCAAGGAACAGGAAGAGAACTGGCAGAACGCCGAGGTCGCGGCCTTGTTCCGCCTGGCCGCTGCCGGCGTGCGCGTGCCCAAGCCCTATGACTTCCTCGATGGCGTGCTGTTGATGGAGCTGGTCACCGATGGCTACGGCGATGCCGCGCCGCGCCTCAATGACGTCGACCTGACGCCCGAGGATGCCCGCGAATTCCACGGCTTCATGATCGGCGAGATCGTCAAGATGCTCTGCGCCGGCCTGGTCCACGGCGACCTCTCCGAATTCAACGTCCTGCTCGACCCCTACGGCCCGGTGATCATCGACCTGCCGCAGGCGGTGGATGCCGCCGGCAACAACCACGCGTTCCGCATGCTGGAGCGTGATGTCGGCAACATGGCCGCGTATTTCGGGCAGTTCGCCCCGGAATTGCTCTACACGCGCTATGCCAAGGAAATGTGGGCGCTCTACGAGGACGGCAAGCTGACTCCGGAAACACCGCTCACCGGCCAGTTCGACGAGCCGGAGGACGCCGCCGACGTCGACGCGGTGATGCGCGAGATCAAGGCCGCCCTGGCCGAGGAAGCGCGGCGCCAGGCGCTGCTCAACGAGGACGAGGACAAGGCCCGCGACGAGCCGCCGCCCCCGCCCTGGATGCAGAATTGAGGCTGCGGCATCGGCTCGCTTGACCGGGGCCGATCCGCGCAGGACCATTACGCGCTCGAATCACCGCGTTTGCAGGGGAGAACACACGAATGCAAGGGCAAGCCGAAGTAGTCGAATACCTCAAGGACCTGCTGCGGGGCGAACTGGCCGCTCGCGACCAGTACTTCCTGCACTCGCGCATGTACGCCGACTGGGGCTTCACCAAGCTCTTCGACCGGATCAACCACGAGATGGAAGAAGAGACCGAGCACGCCGATGCCCTGCTCAAGCGCATCCTCTTCCTCGAAAGCACCCCGGACATGTCGCCCAAGCCGATCCACCCGGGCGCCACGGTGCCGGAGATGCTGCGCGCCGACCTCCAGCTCGAGTACGACGTGCGTGCCGCCCTGAGCAAGGGCATCACCCTGTGCGAGAAACACAAGGACTACATCAGCCGCGACATCCTCGCCCTGCAGCTGCAGGACACCGAGGAAGACCACGCCTACTGGCTGGAACAGCAGCTGGGCCTGATCGACCGCGTGGGCCTGCAGAACTACCTGCAATCCCAGGGCTGATCGCGCCCGCACCGGTTCCCGGAAAGCCCCCGGCGGGGCGTCTACCCAGGTAGATGCGCCTCCGGGGGCTTTTTCATGGGCGCCCGAGTTGCGCCGGCGCGGCCTGTATCCCGCCATTAGCGGGCATCTGTATCCATACAAGCGGCCGATGACCTGCTAGCGTGGCCAGCCCGCTATACGAGTGCCCGCCATGCCCTTGCCGCACATCCTTCTCGCCCTGTTGGTGACCCTGGTCTGGGGTGTCAACTTCGTGATCATCAAGCTCGGCCTGGCGGAGTTCCCGCCGCTGCTGTTCTGCGCCCTGCGCTTCGCCCTGGCGGCCACGCCGCTGCTGTTCCTGCGCGGGCCGATGCCGGCACCGCTGTGGCGCATCGTGCAGATCGGCCTGCTGCTGGGGGTGTTCAAGTTCGGCGTGCTGTTCATCGGCATGAAGATCGGCATGCCCGCAGGGCTCACCTCCCTGGTGCTGCAGAGCCAGGTGTTCTTCACCATCCTCATCGCCGCCCTTTTGCTGGGTGAGCGGCCCAGCCGGCGCGGGGTGCTGGGCCTGGCGCTGGCGGCGTCCGGGCTGGTGCTGATCGGCCTGGAGCGGCCCATGGGCGACAGCCTGCTGGCCTTCGCGCTGGTGCTGGTGGCGGCCCTGGCCTGGGCCTTCGCCAACATCGCCACCAAGCGTGCGGGTGCCACCGACATGCTGCGGCTTATCTGCTGGGTGAGCCTGGTGCCGCCGCTGCCGTTGCTGGCGCTGTCCTGGGTGTTCGAGGGGCCGCAGGCGATGGCCGCGTCCTTCGAGCACGCCACCCTGGTGGGCTACGGCTCGCTGCTGTTCGTGGCCTTCGGCGCCACCACCCTGGGCTTCGCCATCTGGAGCTTCCTGCTCAGCCGCCACCCGGCGAGCCTGGTCACCCCCTTCGCCCTGGCGGTGCCCATCTCCGGGCTGCTGTCCGGCTGGCTGCTGCTGGACGAGGCGCTGAGCCCGGCGGGCTGGCTGGCCTGCGTCATCGTCTTCGTCGGCCTGGCGATCACCGTGCTGCCCAAGGGGCTGCTGGGCCGCCTGGTCAGTGGCAGCAGCCGCCCGACTCCAGGTCCTTGAGGATCGGGCAGTCGGGGCGGTGATCGCCTTGGCAGTGGTCCACCAGTTCCTGCAGGGTGTCGCGCAGCCCCGCCAGCTCGGCGATCTTGCGGTTAAGTTCTGCGATATGGTCGCGGGCCAGTGCCTTGACGTCGGCGCTGGCGCGGCCGCGGTCCTGCCATAGCTGCAGCAGCTTGCCGACCTCCTCCAGGGAGAAGCCCAGGTCCCGCGAGCGGCGGATGAAGGCCAGGCTGTGCAGGTCCTGCTGGCTGTACTGCCGGTAGCCGCTGTCGCTGCGCCCGGCCTCGGGCAGCAGGCCGATGGATTCGTAGTAGCGGATCATCTTCGCGGTGAGCCCGCTCTTCTTCGCGGCCTGGCCGATGTTCATGCATCTGTCCTCTCGGGTTGAGGTGTCCGGGCGCCCGTGGGGGGCGCTTGGTGAATGAATCCGCCCCTGCCAGAACAACGTCCTGGCGTCAGTCTTCCTTGGGTTCGTCCCCGGCCGGCTTCCAGGTCTTCAGCAGCAGGGCGTTGCTCACCACGCTGACGCTGGAGAGTGCCATCGCGGCGCCGGCGACCACCGGGTTGAGCATGCCGGCGGCGGCGAGGGGGATGCCCACCAGGTTGTAGATGAAGGCCCAGAACAGGTTCTGGCGGATCTTGCCATAGGTGCGCCGGGCGATCTCCAGGGCAGCGGGCACCAGGCGCGGGTCGCCGCGCATCAGGGTGATGCCGGCGGCATGCATGGCCACGTCCGTGCCGCCACCCATGGCGATGCCGACGTCCGCTGCCGCGAGGGCCGGAGCGTCGTTGATGCCGTCGCCGACCATCGCCACCACCGCGCCACCGGCCTTGAGCCGTGCCACCTCGGCGGCCTTGTCTGCCGGCAGCACTTCGGCGTGCACGTCGTCGATGCCCAGTGCCTCGGCCACCACCCGGGCGCTGCCACGGTTGTCGCCGGTGATCAGGTGGCTGGCGACATGGCGCTCGCGCAGGGCCTGCACGGCTTCACGGGCACCGTCCTTGAGGCTGTCGCCGAAGGCGAACAGGCCGATCACCCGTTCCTGGGGCTGCAGCTCCAGCAGCCAGGACAGGGTGCGGCCCTGGGCCTCCCAGGCCTCGGCGGAGGCCAGCAGGGCACCGCCGTCGAGCGTGCTTTCGTCCAGCAGGCGACGGTTGCCCAGGGCCAGCAGGCGCCCGTCCACCACACCCTGGATACCGCGCCCGGTGAGGGATTGGCTGTCCGCGACCTGGGGCACCGTCAGGGCACGCTCGCTGCAGGCGTCGAGCACGGCCTTGGCCAGCGGGTGCTCGCTGCCGCGCTGCAGGGCGCCGGCCAGCGCCAGCAGGCTGGCTTCGTCGCCATCGGCGGCGCTCAGGTTGGTGATGCGCGGGGTGCCGGAGGTGAGGGTGCCGGTCTTGTCGAAGGCCACGGCTGTGACCGCGTGGGCGACCTCCAGGGCTTCGGCGTCCTTGATCAGGATGCCGTGGCGGGCGGCGACGCCGGTGCCGGCCATGATCGCCGTCGGCGTGGCCAGGCCGAGGGCGCAGGGGCAGGCGATCACCAGCACGGCAACGGCGTTGATCAGTGCGGTTTCCAGGGGCGCGCCGGCCAGCAGCCAGCCGCCGAGGGTGGCCAGGGCGATCAGCAGCACCGCCGGGACGAATACCTGGCTGACCCGGTCCACCAGTTTCTGGATCGGTGCCTTGGCCGCCTGGGCGTCTTCCACCAGGCGGATGATGCGTGCCAGCACGGTCTCGCCGCCGATGGCGCTGGTGCGCACCCGCAGGCGACCTTCGCCGTTGATGGCGCCACCGGTGACGCTGTCGCCGGGGCGCTTGGGCACCGGCAGGCTTTCACCGCTGATCAGGGCTTCGTCGGCGTGGCTCTGGCCTTCCAGCACCTCGCCGTCCACCGGGAAGCGCTCACCGGGCTTCACCAGTACCTCGTCGCCCAGGCGCAGTTCGGCGATGTCCACCTCTTCCTCGCGGCCGTCGCGCAGGCGGATGGCCCGTTCCGGGCGCAGCGCTTCGAGGGCGCGGATGGCGGCGCTGGTCTGGCGCTTGGCGCGGCTTTCCAGGTACTTGCCCAGCAGCACCAGGGCGATGACCACCGCCGAGGCTTCGAAGTACAGGTGCGGCGTGTGGCCGGGGTGGGCGGTGGCCCATTGGTAGAGGCTCAGGCCGTAGCCGGCGCTGGTGCCGATGGCCACCAGCAGGTCCATGTTGCCGGTACCGGCGCGCACGGCCTTCCAGGCGGCGCGGTAGAAGCGCGCACCGAGGATGAATTGCACCGGGGTGGCCAGGGCGAACTGCGCCCAGGCCGGCAGTATCCAGTGCAGGCCGAAGGGTTCCAGCAGCATCGGCAGCACCAGGGGCAGCGCCAGGGCCAGGGCGATGCACAGCGCCCAGCGTTCGCGGCGCAGGCGACTGGCGGTGTCGTCGCTGGGCGGTGTGGCGGCATCCAGGGCGCGGGCGTGGTAGCCGGCCCGCTCCACGGCCTGCAGCAGCGTGCTGCGCTCCACTTCGCCGAGCAACAGCAGGTGGGCGCGCTCGGTGGCCAGGTTCACCGTGACCTCGCCCACCCCCGGCACCTTGGCCAGGGCGCGTTCCACACGGCCCACGCAGCTGGCGCAGGTCATGCCGTCGATGGCGAGTTCCAGGCGCTGGCCGGGCACTGCGTAGCCGGCACCTTCCACCGCCGCGCGCAGGGCCGGCAGGCTGTCGTCCGGCGCTTCTATACGGGCGCGCTCGGTAGCCAGGTTGACGCTGGCGGCCTTCACCCCAGGCACCTTGGCCAGGGCACGCTCCACGCGTCCGGCGCAGCTGGCGCAGGTCATCCCGGCAATCGGCAGGTCGAACGAAACGGATGGATTCATGGGCAATTCCTCCTTGGTTGCCCACAGGATCGACCTTGACACGAGGGCAAGGTCAAGCGGCGAGTTGTCGCAGCGCTCCCTCTGTAGGGGCGAATTCATTGGCTCTGTCTGCGTTAGCTGTTGTGGTTTTGATGCAAGCGCTCAAGCACGGTGCTTTCCGGGCGTCCAAGGGTTCGTGCCAGCTCCACCGCATGGGTTTCGCTTCGCTCTACACCATCCTACGAAGGCCCGTGCGCACCACATGGCGATGCGCTGGACGAAGAAAGTTGGGGCAGCCGCCAACGCCCCTCCAGGAGGCCGAACGCAGTCGTTGCGCCGGGGGACGAGCGGCATGGATGCCGCGAGAGGCGCGCCAGGCCATGGATGGCCCATCGCGCCGGCCCCCAGAGCAACGATGGAGTGAGGGAACCCCGGCGAAGCCGGGGCCGGATGATGGGGCAAGCGTTTTTGGTTCCTTTTTTGGCGATTGAAAAAAGG
>NZ_JAOTQU010000044.1:0-28924 GCF_025685765.1 Pseudomonas sp. PDM13
GAGCGGTTTCAACCGCGAAGCTTTGGGTTAGCCCGATCGCGAATGAATTCGCTCCCACCAGAGCCGGCAGGTATCAGCTGCGCTTCGCCAGGAGCGCGCGGGCGACGCGGGAGCCGTTTTCCTTGCCGAGCACGGCGCAGATGCGTTGGCCTGCGTCCACCAGGCGGTCCATGTCGATGCCGGTTTCGATGCCCATGCCGTTGAGCAGGTAGAGCAGGTCTTCGGTGGCGACGTTGCCGGTGGCGCCCTTGGCGTAGGGGCAGCCGCCGAGGCCGGCGACGGAGCTGTCGAACACCGCGATGCCTTCCAGCAGGCCGGCATGGACGTTGGCCACGGCCTGGCCGTAGGTGTCGTGGAAGTGCCCGGCGAGGCGTTCGCGCGGCACCTTGGCACCCACCACTTCGAACAGGTGGCGGGTGGCGCCAGCGGTACCGGTGCCGATGGTGTCGCCGAGGGAGACTTCGTAGCAGCCCATGGCGTCCAGCTGGGCGGCGATGGCGGCGACCTGCGCGGCCGGTACCTCGCCCTCGTAGGGGCAGCCCAGCACGCAGGAAATGTAGCCGCGCACGCGGATGCCGTTGGCCCGTGCCGCGTCCATCAGCGGCACGAAGCGTTCCAGGCTCTCGGCGATGGAGCAGTTGATGTTCTTCTGCGAGAAGGCTTCGGAGGCGGCGGCGAACACCGCCACTTCCTTCACCCCGGCTTCCAGGGCGGCCTCGAAGCCGCGCATGTTCGGCGCCAGGGCGGCGTAGGTGACGCCCGGGCGGTAGGTGATGCCGGCGAACACCTCGGCGCTGCCGGCCATCTGCGGCACCCACTTGGGCGAGACGAAGCTGCCCACCTCGATGTAGTCGAGGCCGGCGGCGGAGAGGTCGTCCACCAGGCGCACCTTGTCGGCCACGCTGATGGGTTGCTTCTCGTTCTGCAGGCCATCGCGGGGGCCGACTTCGACCAGGCGGACCTTCTTGGGAATCGTCATCGCGTCTTCTCTCTCATTCATCGGCGGTGCCGAGCCGGGTTCATCGCAATTCTTCCGTAGGATGGGTAGAGCCCCGCGAAACCCATCGCGGAGTTGATGGGTTTCGCTTCGCTCTACCCATCCTACGGACCTACGGAGGTGGGCTCACGCCTCTTCCAACTCCACCAGCGCGGTGCCTTCGGCGACCAGTTCGCCTTCGCTGCAGTACAGCGCCTTGACCGTGCCGGCGTGGGGCGCGCGGATGCTGTGCTCCATCTTCATCGCCTCCAGCACCACCAGGGCGGTGCCGGCTTCCACGGCCTGGCCGGCTTCCACCAGGATGCGCACGATACTGCCGTTCATGGGCGCCGTCAGCCCTCCGTGGTGGGCGTGGGCGGCCTGGGCCTCGGCCACCGGGTCGACCTGCTCGACGCGTTGCAGCTCGCCGTCCCATTCCAGGTAGAGGGCGTTGCCACGGCGAATCGCCAGGCGCTGGCGGGTGATGCCGTCCTGTTCCTGCCACAGGCGTTCGCCGTCCAGGCGCAGGGTGCTCGGCGCGGTGCCGCGCAGGCGCACCAGATGGCGTTCGTCGCCGCAGGCCAGATGCAGGTCGGTTTCGCTGGGCAGGCCGGGCCGCCAGCCATCGTTGCGGCTCCAGGGCGAATGCGGGTCGTCCTCGCGCAGGCGTGCGGCGCTGCCCTGGCGGAAGGCTTCGGCGGCGGCCTGCCAGAACAGCTCCGGGCGCGCGACGGGGGCGGGCAGCAGCTGCTCCTGGTGGCGGGCGATGAAGCCGGTGTCCAGCTCGGCAGCGGCGAAGGCGGGGTGGGCCAGAACACGGCGGAGGAAGGCCAGGTTGGTAGCGAAGCCGCCCACGGCGGTTTCGTCGAGCATGGCCAGCAGGCGCTGGCGGGCTTCCTCGCGGGTTTCACCCCAGGCGATCAGCTTGGCCAGCATCGGGTCGTAGAAGGGCGAGACCTCGTCGCCCTCGGCGACGCCGCTGTCCACCCGGCGGCCGGGGCCGGCGGCAGGTTCGCGGTACAGGGCGAGGCGGCCGCTGGCGGGGAGGAAGTCCTGTTGCGGGTCTTCGGCGTAGAGGCGCACTTCGATGGCGTGGCCGTTCAGCGGCACCTGCTCCTGGGTGATGGGCAGCGCATCGCCACGGGCGACGCGAATCTGCCAGGCCACCAGGTCCAGGCCGGTGATGGCTTCGGTGACCGGGTGCTCCACCTGCAGCCGGGTGTTCATCTCCATGAAGAAGAAGTCGCCGCGTTCGTCGAGGAGGAATTCCACCGTGCCGGCACCGACGTAGCCAATGGCCTGGGCGGCGCGCACGGCGGCTTCACCCATGGCACGGCGCAGCTCGGGGCTGAGGCCGGGGGCGGGGGCTTCCTCGACCACCTTCTGGTGGCGGCGCTGGATCGAGCAGTCGCGCTCGTTGAGGTACAGGCAGTTGCCGTGACGGTCGGCGAAGACCTGGATCTCCACGTGGCGCGGCTTGAGCACGTACTTCTCCACCAGCATGCGCGCGTCGCCGAAGGCCGACTGGGCTTCACGCTGGGCCGAGGCCAGGGCTTCGCCCAGTTCGGCTTCGCGCTCCACTACCTTCATGCCCTTGCCGCCACCGCCGGCGGCGGCCTTGAGCAGCACCGGGTAGCCGATGCGCTCGGCGGCGGTGCGGAAGGTCTCCAGGTCCTGGGCTTCGCCGTGGTAACCGGGCACCAGGGGCACGCCGGCTTCTTCCATCAGCGCCTTGGCGGCGGACTTGCTGCCCATGGCGTCGATGGCGCTGGCCGGCGGGCCGAGGAACACCAGGCCGGCGGCCTCGATGGCGCGGGCGAAGGCGGCGTTCTCGGAGAGGAAGCCGTAGCCGGGATGGATGGCCTGGGCGCCGCTGGCCTGGGCGGCAGCGATGATGCGCTCGGCCCGCAGGTAGCTTTCCGAAGGCTTGGCGCCGCCCAGGTTCACCGCCATGTCGGCCTCGCGCACGTGGCGGGCGTTGCGGTCGATTTCGCTGTGCACGGCCACGGTGTTCAGGCCCAGGGCCTTGGCGGTGCGCATCACCCGGCAGGCGATTTCGCCACGGTTGGCGATCAGGAGGGTGTTGATCATTCTTGTAACTCCCAGTGTTCGGTGGGCCGCTTCACGCGCTATTTCTTGCTTGCAGCTTGCAGCTTGCAGCTTGCGACTTGTCGCTTTCTCTACTGCCAACTCGGCTTGCGTTTTTCCAGGAAGGCATTGAGCCCTTCCTGCCCTTCGGGGCTGACGCGGATGCGGGCGATGGCGTTTTCGGTGTAGCGGCGCAGGTTGGGGCTGAGCTCGCCGTTGCCGACCTCGCGCAGCAGGTCCTTGCTCACGCGCATGGCCTGGGGGCTGTTGAGCAGCAGGTTGGCGGTCCAGTCCTGCACCGCCTGCTCCAGTTCCTCCGCCGGGTAGCACTCGGCGAGCAGGCCCAGTTCGCGGGCGCGCTCGCCGCTGAAGCGCTCGGCGGTGAGGGCGTAGCGACGGGTGGCGCGCTCGCCGATGGCCTGGACCACGAAGGGGCTGATCACCGCCGGGGCCAGGCCGATGCGCACCTCGGAAAGGGAGAACTGCGCGTCCGCCGCGCCGATGGCCATGTCACAGCAACTGATCAGGCCCAGGGCGCCGCCGAAGGCCGCGCCCTGCACCACGGCCAGGGTCGGCACCTTGAGCTGGAAGAGGCCGTACATCAGCTCGGCCAGCTCGCGGGAATCGTCCAGGTTGGCGTTGTAGTCGAGGCGGGCGGACTCCTGCATCCAGGCCAGGTCGGCCCCGGCGGAGAAGTGCCGGCCACGGCCGCGCAGGAGCAGGAAGCGCACGTTGGCGGCGGCCTTGACGGCTTCGAGGGCGAGGATCAGCTCGCGGATCATGCCGGCGTTGAAGGCGTTGTTCTTCTCCGGCCGGTTGAGCCAGAGGGTGGCGACGCCGTTTTCGGCGAACTCCAGTTGCAGGGTGTTGAAGTCGGTCATGGGATTCCCCAGCAGCAAGTTTCAAGCGGCAAGCTGCAAGGGTGAGCCGCGTCTCTTGAAGTGTGCGGCTTGCAGCTTGCGGCTGGTTTTTTCACATCCGGAACACGCCGAAGGTGGTCGGCTCGATCGGGGCATTGAGGGCGCTGGAGATCGCCATGGCGAGCACCTCGCGGGTCTGTGCCGGGTCGATCACGCCGTCGTCCCAGAGCCGTGCACTGGAGTAGTAGGGGTGCCCCTGGCGTTCGTACTGGTCGAGGATCGGCTGCTTGAGGCGGGCCTCTTCCTCGGCGCTGAACACCTGGCCGGCACGCTCGTTCTGCTCGCGCTTGACCTGGGCCAGCACGCCGGCGGCCTGCTCGGCGCCCATCACGCCGATGCGTGCGTTGGGCCACATCCACAGGAAGCGCGGGTCGTAGGCGCGGCCGCACATGCCGTAGTTACCGGCGCCGAAGCTGCCGCCGATGATCACGGTGAACTTGGGCACCTTGGCGCAGGCCACGGCCGTGACCAGCTTGGCGCCGTGCTTGGCGATGCCGCCGGCCTCGTACTTCTGGCCCACCATGAAGCCGGTGATGTTCTGCAGGAACAGCAGCGGGATGCCGCGCTGGCAGGCCAGTTCGATGAAGTGCGCGCCTTTCTGCGCGGCCTCGGCGAAGAGGATGCCGTTGTTGGCGAGGATGGCGATCGGGTAGCCGTGCAGGTGGGCGAAGCCGCACACCAGGGTGGTGCCGAACAGGGCCTTGAATTCATCGAACTCGGAGCCGTCCACCAGGCGCGCAATCACCTCACGCACGTCAAAGGGCTGCTTGGCGTCGGCCGGGATCACCCCGTACAGCTCCTCCGCCGCGTAGCGCGGCAGCAGCGGCTGGCGGTGGTTGAGCTGGCCGAGCTTGCGCCAGTTGAGGTTGGCGATGCTGCGCCGGGCAAGGGCCAGGGCGTGGGCGTCGTCCTCGGCGTAGTGGTCGGCGACACCGGAGGTCTTGCAGTGCACGTCGGCACCGCCCAGGTCCTCGGCGCTCACCACCTCGCCGGTGGCGGCCTTCACCAGCGGCGGGCCGGCGAGGAAGATGGTGGCCTGGTTGCGCACCATGATGGTTTCGTCGCTCATCGCCGGCACGTAGGCGCCGCCGGCGGTGCAGGAGCCCATGACCACGGCTATCTGCGGGATGCCAAGGGCGCTCATGTTGGCCTGGTTGAAGAAGATGCGGCCGAAGTGCTCGCGGTCGGGGAAGACCTCGTCCTGGCGCGGCAGGTTGGCGCCGCCGGAGTCCACCAGGTAGATGCAGGGCAGGCGGTTCTCCCGGGCGATGGCCTGGGCGCGCAGGTGCTTCTTCACCGTCAGCGGGTAGTAGGAGCCGCCTTTCACCGTGGCGTCGTTGGCCACGATCATGCATTCGACGCCTTCCACGCGGCCGATGCCGGCCACCACGCCGGCGGCGGGCACGTCCTCGCCGTACACCTCGTGGGCGGCCAGCTGGCCGATCTCGAGGAAGGGCGAGCCGGGGTCGAGCAGACGGTTGATGCGCTCGCGGGGCAACAGCTTGCCGCGCGAGGTGTGGCGTTCCTGGGCCTTGGCACCGCCGCCTTCATGGACGCGCGCCAGCAGCTCGCGCAGCGCGTCGACCTGCTCGCCCATGGCCGTGGCGTTGGCGGCGAAGTCGGGGGAGCGCGGATTGATCTGGGTTTGCAGGATCATGGCTTCTCCATGAGCTGCAAGCCGCAAGCACCAAGCTGCAAGAGGGGCTCCCTTGCCGCTTGAGGCTTGCTGCTTGCCGCTTACTTAGTTTCGTTAAACAGCTCGCGCCCAATCAGCATGCGGCGGATTTCGCTGGTGCCGGCGCCGATTTCATAGAGCTTGGCGTCGCGCAGCAGGCGGCCGGCGGGGAATTCGTTGATGTAGCCGTTGCCGCCGAGAATCTGGATCGCGTCCAGGGCCATCTGGGTGGCGCGCTCGGCGGTGTAGAGGATCACCCCCGCGGCGTCCTTGCGGGTGGTCTCGCCACGGTCGCAGGCCTGGGCTACGGCGTAGAGGTAGGCGCGGCTGGCGTTGAGCTGGGTGTACATGTCGGCGACCTTGCCCTGGATCAGCTGGAACTCGCCGATGCTCTGGCCGAACTGCTTGCGGTCGTGGATGTAGGGCACCACCACGTCCATGCACGCTTGCATGATCCCGGTGGGGCCGCCGGAGAGCACCACGCGCTCGTAGTCGAGGCCGCTCATCAGCACCCGGACGCCGCCGTTGAGCACGCCGAGAATGTTCTCCTCCGGCACTTCCACGTCATCGAAGAACAGCTCGCAGGTGTTGGAGCCGCGCATGCCGAGCTTGTCGAACTTGTTGCTGCGGGAGAACCCCTTCCAGTCACGCTCGACGATGAAGGCGGTGATGCCGTGGGGGCCCTTCTCCAGGTCGGTCTTGGCGTAGATCACGTAGGTGTTGGCGTCGGGGCCGTTGGTGATCCAGGTCTTGCTGCCGTTGAGCACGAAGCGGTCGCCCTTGCGGTCGGCGCGCAGCTTCATGGATACCACGTCGGAGCCGGCGTTGGGCTCGCTCATGGCCAGGGCGCCGACGTGCTCGCCGCTGATCAGCTTGGGCAGGTACTTGTGCTTCTGCTCGGCGTTGCCGTTGCGGTTGATCTGGTTGACGCACAGGTTGGAGTGGGCGCCGTAGGAGAGGGCGACCGAGGCGGAGCCGCGGCTGATCTCCTCCATGGCCACCACGTGGGCCAGGTAGCCCAGGCCCGCGCCGCCGAATTCCTCGGGCACGGTGACGCCGAGCAGGCCCATCTCGCCGAACTTCTTCCACATGTCCATGGGGAAGGCGTTTTCGCTGTCCACCTGGGCCGCGCGGGGCGCCAGTTCGGCGGCGACGAAGGCTTGCACCTGCTCGCGCAGCATGTCGATGGTGTCGCCGAGGGCGAAGTTCAGGCTCGGGTAAGTCATGGTTCCACCTGTGCTTGTGATTGTCGGGAAGCGGGTTGTCGGGTCAGGCGCTGGCGCCCTGTTTCTTGGTTTCGGCGAGGGCGGCCAGGCAGCGTTCCTCGGCGGTGTCCAGTTCCAGCTGCATCTGCTGGATGTCGAGCAGTTGCTGTTCCAGCTGCGCGCGGCGGGCGGCGATCTTCTCCATGAAGGTCTCCAGCTGCTTGCGGTTGCCGCTGCTCGGGTCGTAGAGGTCGATCAGCTCCTTGCACTCGGCCAGGGAGAAACCGATGCGCTTGCCGCGCAGGATCAGCTTCAGCGCCACCAGGTCCTTGGGGCTGTAGATGCGTTCCTGGCCCCGGCGTTCGGGGAAGAGCATCTCCTGCTCCTCGTAGAAGCGGATGGCGCGGGTGGTCACATCCAGTTCGCGGGCGAGGTCGGAAATGCTGTAGGTCTTGGACATGGAAGCGGGCTCGGCTGTGTTTACCTTTACGTTAACGTAAACCTGTGCGAACCTGCCTGTCAACGCTCGTCACGGTCGTTCCGCTGGCCTCTTCTGGCGCGAAGATTGCTCGCCATGCCAACGGACGACACGACTCTTTACGGCGCCGGAAGGCGGGTGTAGACATTCTGGGCGACCCTGCCGCCAACCCACTCCACAGGGGCCAGGCGAGGAGGGCGCTGGAGTACGAATGACATGCGAATAACAAGAAATGACGATGTCCTGCGGCAATCCCGCCTCGCTCGCCTGCGTTTGCAGAGCGAAGGCGACCTTCCTGACGGCGTGCTGCGCGAGGAGATCGACGCCTCCTGGCGGCGCAGCCTCGGTCACGGGCTCGACTGCCTGGAGGGCGACGGCGCCGGCATCGAGCAGCTGCGTGACCTCGACCTGCTGCTGGACGGCAACCGCCTGCTGATCGACGCCGCCACCCCCGAACTCGAATACCTGGTGCGCCAGCAAGGGCAGGGCGGCCTGGTGATACTCGGCGACGCCCAGGCCAACGTGCTGGCCATCGAGGGGCAGACCGACGCCCTGCAGCTCGCCGGCCTGCGCGACCTGCGCCCGGGCAGTTGCTGGAGCGAGTCCCTGCGCGGCACCAACGCCTTGGGCACCGCGGTGGTCGAGGGCCGCCCGACCCTGATCAACAGCGGTGAGCACTACCTCGACCGCCTCAGCCGCTTCGCCTGCACCTCGGTGCCGCTCAAGGACCCCCACGGCCGGGTGGTCGGCGTCATCGACCTGACCCGCGAAGGCCACCTGGCCGAGCCCCGCGACAGCTTCGCCACGCTGCTGCTGGCGGCCGGCAATATCGAGAGCCGCCTGTTCGGCCTGACCTATCCGCAACAGCTGGTGCTGGCCTTCCATTCACGCCCGCAGTACCTCGGCTCCGCCTGGCACGGCCTGCTGGCCCTGAGCCTGGACGGCGAACTGCTGGCCGCCAACGACCAGGCCTGCCATCTGCTGCGGGTGGAGCGCCAGGCGCTGGTGGGCCACAGCTGCGAGGAATTGCTCGGCGCCCGCGCCTCGGGCTTCCTCGCGCGCCTGCTGCAAGGCGGCGTGAGCAGCGTGCAGACCCCGCGCGGCGAGTTCTTCTTCCGTGCCCTGCAGCTGCCTCGGCACATCGGTGTCGCCTCGGTGGCACCGGCCAGGCCGACCGCCACGCCCGCGCCGGAGCTGGAGGCCCTGGCCGGCGGCAACGCACGCCTGGCCCGTGCCCTGCGCATGGCCCGGCAGGGGCTGGCCGGCGAATTGCCGGTGCTGCTGCTGGGCGAAACCGGCACCGGCAAGGAAGTGGTCGCCCGTGCGTTGCACCAGGCCAGTGCGCGGGCGGGCAAACCCTTCGTCGCGGTGAACTGCGCGGCGATCCCCGAAGGGCTGATCGAATCCGAACTCTTCGGCTACCGCGAAGGCGCTTTCACCGGTTCGCGCAAGGGCGGCATGGTCGGCCGGGTGATGCAGGCCCAGGGCGGCACGTTGTTCCTCGACGAGATCGGCGACATGCCTTTGGCCTTGCAGGCGCGCTTGTTGCGCGTGCTGCAGGAGCGCCGCGTCGCGCCCCTCGGCGCCGGCGAGGAACAGGAGCTGGATATCGCCGTGATCTGCGCCACCCACCGCGACCTGCAGCGCCTGGTGCAGGGCGGGCAGTTCCGCGAGGACCTCTATTACCGGGTCAACGGCGTCAGCCTGCGCTTGCCGTCGCTGCGTGAGCGCGATGACCTGGCCACCCTGATCACCGAGGTGCTGGCGCGCCTGGGCGAGCCGGCCGTGAGCCTGGACCCGGACCTGACCGAACTGCTCACCGGCTACGACTGGCCGGGCAACATCCGCCAACTGGAGATGGTGCTGCGCTCGGCCCTGGCCATGCGCGAGAACGGCGAGAGGGAGCTGGGCTTGGACCACCTCACCGACAGCCTGCTGGACGAGCTGACCAGCAGCCGGCGCCAGCCCGGCAGCATCCGCGAGAACGAGCTGGAGCTGATCCGCAGCGCCCTGGAACGCCACCAGGGCAATGTCTCCGCCGCGGCCGACGCCCTGGGCATCAGCCGCGCGACGCTGTATCGCAAGCTGAAGCAGCTGAGGGGATGAGTCTGTTCCATGCAGGAGCACATTGTTCTTGTAGGGGCCTGCGGGTGATCACATGACCCGCCTCCTGCTCAAGCTCGTCGACGCCAACGACCCCGACCTGCTGCGCCGCGCCCTGGCCTGGCTCTACGGCTTCGTCCGCCCCCATGGCCGGGCCATCGCCGTGCTGCTGGGGCTGTCCCTCTGCGCCAGCCTGCTGGTGCTGGCGCAGCCCTGGCTGACCAAGACGCTGATCGACGATGGCCTGCTGGCCCGGGACTTCGGCACCCTGGTGCAGGTGGCCCTGGCGATGATCATGGTCGGCCTGCTCGGCACGGCGCTGTCGGGCATCAACCGCTACCTGCACACGCGGCTCTCGGGGCGCATCCTCTTCGCCCTGCGTGATGATCTCTATCGCCACTTGCAGCAGCTGTCGCCTGCCTTCTTCGGACGCAAGCGCCTGGGCGACATCCTGTCCCGGCTGGATGGCGACGTGGCGGAGATCCAGCGCTTCGCCGTGGATTCCCTGTTCTCCGCCGTCTCCAGCGTCATCGGCCTGGTGGGGGCGGTGGCGCTGATGCTGATGCTGTCCTGGCAGTTGTCGCTGCTGCTGGCGCTGCTGATCCCCATCGAGGTGCTCTGGCTGCGCTGGATGCGGCGCAAGGTGGAGTGCGAGGTGCGCAGCCTGCGCGAACGCTCGGCGGACGTGTCGTCCTTCCTGGTGGAAACGCTGCCGGCGATGAAGTTCATCCAGGCGGCTGGCGCCCAGCAGCGTGAATCGCGCCGCCTGGAGGGGCTGGGGCAGGGCTACATGCGCCAGTTGCTCAGGGTGCAGGTCACCGAGTTCTTCACCCATGCGGTGCCCGGCACGCTCACCTCGCTGTCCCGCGCCTGCGCCTTTCTCATCGGTGGTTACTGGGTGATCCAGGGCACCTGGCAACTGGGCGCGCTGATCGCCTTCTCCACCTACCTGGGCATGGCCGTGGGGCCGGTGCAGAGCCTGCTCGGGCTCTACGTCGCGCTGCAGCGCATGACGGTGAGCCTCGGCCGGGTGATGGAGCTGCAGCAGGAGCCGGTGACCGTGCGCCAGCCCGACGCGCCGCAGCCGATGCCGGAGGGCCGCGGTGCCTTGCGCCTGGAAGGTGTGCATTTTGCCCACGAGCAGCGTGCCGGTGTGCTGCTCGATGGCGTGGACGCGAGCATTCCTGCCGGCCTCAAGGTGGCCATCAGCGGGGCATCGGGCGCTGGCAAGTCCACCCTGATCGACCTGCTGCAACGCTTCTACGACCCGGACCGGGGCCGCATCCTGCTGGACGGCGCCGACCTGCGCGAGCTCGATCTGCTCGCCCTGCGCCGGCGCATCGCCGTGGTCAGCCAGGACATCGTGCTGTTCCGCGGCACCCTGGCGGAGAACCTCGCCTACGCCGCCCCCGACGCCAGCCGTGACGCCATCGAGCAGGTGGCCCGGCTGGCCCGCCTCGACAGCCTGATCGACTCCCTGCCCCTGGGGCTGGACAACCCCCTGGGCGAGCGCGGCCAGCAGCTTTCCGGCGGCCAGAAACAACGCATCGCCATCGCCCGCGCACTGCTGCAGGACCCGCTGGTGCTGGTGCTGGACGAAGCCACCTCGGCAGTGGACGAAACCACCGAGCGCGAAGTGATTGCCGCCATCGACCAGCTGTTCGCCGGGCGCACGCGCATCCTTATCAGCCATCGCCCCTCCACCCTGGCCGAGGCGGAGCTGGCTTTCCGCCTTGAGCAGGGCCGCCTGCAACGCCTGGAGCCGGTGAGCCATGGCCACTGAGCCTTCCATCGGCATCATCGACAGCGGCTTCGCCCCCGAGCAGGCGGCCCGTGTGGCGCTGGCCCGGCGCTTCTGGCTGGAAGGCGGCGAACTGCAGGAAGGCGAGATACAGCCAGACGCCCTCGGCCACGGCAGCCGGGTGCTGGACACCTTCGGCCGGCATGGCGGGCCGGCGCGCGTCTGCATGGCCCAGGTGTTCGGCGAGCGCTGGCAGACCAGCCCGTTGCAGGTGGCTGCCGCCCTGTACTGGCTGCTGGAGCAGGACGTGGCGCTGATCACCATGAGCCTCGGCCTGCGCAACGACCGCCCGGTGTTGCGCGAGGCCTGCGTGCTGGCCCAGAGCGCCGGCGTGCTGCTCTGCGCCTCCACTCCCGCTCAGGGTGACCCGGTGTACCCGGCCGGCTATCCGGGGGTGATCCGCATCACCGGCGATGCCCGCTGCGCGCCGGGACAATGGTCCTGGCTGAACAGCCCTCAGGCCGACTTCGGCGCCCCTGTCAGCGCCGCCAACGGCGCGGCCGGCGCCAGCATGGCCTGTGCTGCGCTGAGCGGAATCATCACCGCCCACCTGCGCGAGCACCCCGGCGCCGGCCGCGAGGCGGTGCTGAACTGGTTGCAGGAGGGCGCTGCCTTCACCGGTCCGGAGCGTCGCCATGGCTGAGGTCGTCGTGCTCGGCGCCGGCCCGGCGGGCGCGGCGGTGGCCCTGGGGCTGAAGCGGTTGGGCTACCCGGTGCGGGTGGTCAGCGAATGGCGGCGTTTCGCGGCGTTGGAGGGTGTGTCTCTGCGGGTGCTGGAGGGGCTGCGCCATGCAGGCCTCACTCATGCCCTGGCGTGCGCCGATGCACCGTCGCCACGACGGGTCGCCTGGGGCGCTGGCAGCCAGTCCATCAACCAGGAATGCCTGCTGGACCGGCCGCGCTTCGATGCGGCGCTGCGCGAGGACCTGGCCCTTGCCGGTATCGAGGTGCTGGAGGCGCGGGTGCTACGTGTGGAGGCACTGGCGCCGGGGCACTTCATCCATCTGGACGGTGGCGAGCCGTTGCGCGCGGACTTCCTGGTGGAAGCCCGTGGCCGCCAGGCCCCCCTTGCCGGTGGCCGCCTGCGCGGGCCGGAAACCCTCAGCCTGCTCAACCTGTGGCGCGAGGCGCCGGGCCGCCCCGGCTCGGCGCTGGAAAGCCTGCCCGACGGCTGGGCCTGGATGGCACGGCTGGAAGACGGGCGCTGCTACTGGCAGATCACCCGCGACGCCCAGGGCCTGCCGCCCAAGGAGCAACTTCCGGCCTGGTGCGCCGGGCGGCGCGGCGAATCCACCCTGGTGCACGAGCTGTTCGGTGAGGCCGCGTTGCAGCCGGCCGAGCTGCATGCCCGCAGCAGCACCGCCATCCTCTTCAGCGAAGCCAGTGGCCCCGACTGGCTGCGGGTGGGCGATGCCGCCATGGCGGTGGACCCGCTCTCGGGCAACGGCATCTTCCAGTCCCTGTCTTCCGCCTTGCAGGCGCCGGCGGTGATCAACACCCTGCTGCAGCGGCCGGAGCGCACTGCGCTGGCCCGGCGTTTCCACCAGCAGCGGGTGGAGCAGCTGTTCCTGCGCTTCGCCCGCACCGGCCGCGACTTCTACGCCATGGAACAGCGCTGGGCGGCGCAGCCGTTCTGGCGGGAGCGCAGCACCTGGCCCGATGCCGAGCCGCTGCACGCACCGGCCGATATCAACCAGCTGCGTGTGGCGCGTGCGCCGGTGATCCAGGGCGACCTGATCGAGGAACGGGAGGTGGTGGTCACCGCCGATCAGCCCCTGGGCATCTGGCACCTGGACGGCATTGCACTCGCGCCCATCATCCATGCGTTGCACGCCGGGCAACTGGCCGAGGCGCTGGCGGGCCTGACGCCCGAGGCGCGGCGCAAGGTGCAGGGCTGGCTGCTGGGGCAGGGTTATCGGCCCTGATTCGTGCGTTTCCTGCCCTGCTCGGAATGTGCGAAGGCTAGAATGTGCCGCGCAGATTCAGCCTGGCCATTGAAGGGGACTCCATGCATTTCGACCTGATCCAGACCCTCAGCCTCGCGGGCAAGAACTTGGTTCCGAACGACGACCGCATCGGCAGCGCCGAGCAGCACGCCTGGGTCATCGACGGTGCCACCGACCTCGGCGAGCCGGGACTCATGGGCGAGCGCGGTGGCGCGGCCTGGCTGGCCGGCGCGGCCCATCGTGCATTCGCCGGCGCCTCGGGCCCGCTGGCGGAACTGTGCGGCGGCGTGTTCGACCGCGTCGCCACGGACTACGGGTGTGAACGCCAACGCGAGCCGGTCGCCCATTGGGAGCTGCCCCGCGCCTCGCTCGCCGCCGTGGCCATCGAAGGCGAAAGCCTCGCCTGCGGCCACCTCGGCGATTGCGTCGTCATCCACCGCAGCGCCAGCGGCGTCGCCTTCCTCACCCCCGAGCCGAACCGCGACACCGAGCAGGCCGAAGCCGCGGCGCTGGGCCCGGGCACCGGCGCCGACAACGTGCGCAGCGCCCACGTGCTGGCCGACCGCCGCGCCGCCCGCGAACGCCCCAAGGCGGTACTGAGCGTCGACGCCGAGCAGGCGAAGACCGGTATGCACTACGCCCGCACGCCGCTGGCCAAGGGCGACGACCTGTTGCTGATGACCGATGGTTTCGCCGCGCTGTTCGACACCTACCGCCACTACGACGCCGCCACCCTGATGGCCCGCGTGCTGGAAAGCGGCCTGCTGCCCCTGGCCGCCGAACTGCGCCGCATCGAACTCGAAGACGCCGCCTGCCTGCGTTACCCGCGCTTCAAGGCCAGCGACGATGCCTCGGTGATCTGGTTACGGGTGGGGTAGGGCCCATAGGCCCTCGTAGGGCGGGTGAAACCCGCGATGCTCCGGAGTTCGCGCGGCGTTGGGCCTCGCTGCGCTCGGCGCCAACCTACGGTGTGGCGCCAAGGGCCCGATTGATGCTGAAACGAAAGGATGAAGACGGATGCGTCTGGACCATGATGCTGTTGGCCGGCCAATGAAGATTGTCTACTCGCTGCGAGACGAACTCCGTGAAAACCCGCAGCGGGTGGCTCAAGTACAAGCGTTGACGCTCAATCGTCAGAAGCCCGACATGGGGCTGAAAGGCGCCCACGGGCTCTATGGCTCTGATGAGTGGTGGCAGAGCATCGCGACAGGGCGAATCAAGACGCAGGTCACCACGGGCACCATCACCGAGTTGTATTTCGCCGGGCAGGACTCTCGGTGGGGCGATGAGGTCAATAGCTTCCGCATGAAGCTCGAGGACGGCTCCATAGTGGAAGACTCGATCTATCCGACCCTGAAGAGCGCACGCCGCTTGTTCGTCGTCGGCGCGGTGGTGAATGTTGTTCATGCCTTCGACAAGATGAAGCAGCAGCCTCGGTTCTTCGGCAGCCCGAACTACTTGAAGATCCTCCTGGAAATGGCCATTTCGCTTCCATCGCACGACGCCTGATGGCCCGCATGTCGGGCGGGTGAAACCCGTGATGGTCCTGTTCTCGGACCGTCGGGTTGCACCCGACCTACAGACTTTACCCGCGCCGCACCACCGGCACCCATACCTCGACGAATCCCGTGCCCTGCATCGGCTCGAAATCGGCGCTGTACTGCTCGAATTCCGGAGCGTCGGCGAAGGCGTAATCGGACTCCGGTAGCCACTTGTTGAAGATGGTGAGGAAGGTCTGGTGGATGGTGGAGATGTGGCCCAGATGGCGGAACACGACGTAGTCCTGCCGGGGCACCTTGAAGTGGCGCAGGGCGGGCGGTAGGCCCTCGGTACGGGGCACTTCGACGCCGGCGATGTATTCGAAGCTGCCGTCCTCGCCCGGGTTGCAGCACAGCCCGTAGGTGGCATAGCTGGTCTGCCCGGGGATGTTGCCCAGGTAAGGCACGAAGGCCTGCCACAGGCCGACGATGCCTTCGTTCTTGTCGAAGGTGAAACGCTCGCCCAGGCCGGCGATGATGAATTCGGCGCGGGTTTCGTAACGGGGTTCGGACAGTTCCACAAAGCTCATTTCTTTCATGCGCAAGGCTTCCACCAGTGACAGGCTGCCGTGCCCCTGTTCGCGAACCTGCCGGGGCGTGGCCCCGAACAGGTCGCAGAAGGCACGCGTGAAGGCTTCATGGGACCCATAGCCGGCACCGAGGGCGACATCGAGGATGTCGTGCTTCCCATCGCTTAATGCCAGCGCCGCCTGGCTCAAGCGTCGGGCGCGGATGTAGCGCATCACCGACCAACCCGTGGCCAGGGAAAAGAAGCGCGACAGGGCGAAAGGCGACAGGCCGAACTGGCGCGCGACATGCCCGAGGTCCAGTTCGGAGCCCAGCTCCGTTTCGATGAACCACAGGACTTTCTCGATGCTTGGCATGGGTGCTCCTTGAAGACGGGGCGACGTTAGCAGTGGAGCACGGTGGGGATTTGATCGTTCTTGCGGACTCTTTCCGAGCCGTTGCAGAACTCGCTGAAATTACGGTGGTTGCCTACCAGCCGTAATCGCCCATGGCGTTCTTGAGCTGATCAGCCAGCTTGGTTCTGCAGTCGGATTGGTGCGTGCTCGCCCAGGCTCCGCCATAGGTCTGGCTCATCGAGCGGCAGAACCCGGCGCGGAACTGTTCCCAGTGTTCCTTGGCTGCTGCCAGTGCTCACACGACACTGTCACGCCCCAGTGCGCTTCTGTGGCCGACACCTGCAGTCTTCAGCCGTTGCAGCAGGTCCTGGCGTGCGTCGTAGCCGCCAGCACGGACGTAGTCGAGCTCGGATGCGGTGATCAGCACCACGGGTACCAGGATGACCGGGGATAGAGGCATGTCCTCCAGGTGGGTGGCGAAGTCCGGCTCGGGGCCACCCAGCAGGACGCCGATGCAGTCATCGTCGGTGACGAAGGCAGGCGGCAACTGTTCGCCCAGGTGATGGGACTGGCTGACTCCCGGGAGCTCCAGGGACAGCGCACCGTGCTGTTGCAGTTGCGCGGTGATGCCGCCGGCGTTCGCCACGGTCTTGGCCACGTTCTCCAGCAGCTCGAAAGCCCAGCTCTGCTTGAGCGGGTCGACTTCCCCCATTGCTCCTCGGGCGTGCTCGGGGATGTCGGGCGTGTCGATGAACAGTTCCATCTCGAAGCCGTTCACCGGCTCATCGCCGTCATCGAATGGCGACGACAGGCCATCGGTGGCGAGGAGGATGCTCCCGGCGCGGCGCACGACCCGATAGGCCTGGCGGGTGGAGGGCCAGTAGGGGCCGCCTGTGAAGCTGGGACTGATGAGGTAGGCCAGCACATCCCGCTCGACGGTCCCGATGCCTTGCCAGTGCAGATCCAGGCGTTCGCTACTGGCTTCCAGGGCCGCCTGCTTGGCCGCTTCGGCTTCGGTCATCTCATAAGGGGTTTCAGCGTTGCCGGGCGCTGGAGTTGCTGGCGCGTTTTCGGCAGCGGGTTGTTTCGATGATCCGAACAGCTTCCTGAAGAATTCCATGGGCATTCCCTGCGTTGGGTGGGTGGCTCGGAAGGGGCATTGTGAGGGTCGCACCTGGGGATGGAAATAGCCGGGGGCGGGTTCCGTAACGGTGTTCTCATCGGTTGCTTTGAGTTGCTCCTGGCTGCACCATCCGTGCCCTTCAGGCATAAGGGCAAGGAGGCGGTGCATGTACAAGTTGGGTCATCTGGTGGACGGTGAATGGGCGCCGTATCGGCACCCAGCGGTTTTTTCGCTTCCCGATGCGGAGGCGCACCAGCGGGTAGTGGTTGGCGTTCCAGGCTCTGATCCGGAGGTGATCCTGCGGCTTGCTCGTTGCCTGGAAGAACCGTTGTTGCTGCTTCATATCCTGCACACGGTTCGTGGCGAGGCCGAGCCGGCGCGCTACCAGAGCCCGGAGCTGTCTTGCTCTGAGATCGAGGCGTTCATCCGCGAGTTCAGGCCGTTCCTGGCGAATGACAGCCGCTTCGATCTGTGGATCCATTCACCGTCGCAACAGGCCACGCTGGCCTGGGACCGACACGACATGCTCTACGCCTACGGCCCGCTCGACGGCTATGTGGATGCGCTCAGGGAGCTTGGTTTCACTGAGGGTGAGCCCCAGGTCCCCGTGCCTCACGCGCACAACTACCACGCGACGTTCGACGGTATGTCCCGTGAGGTGGTGGAGTGGTGCGATTGGTGGAAGTCACCGCTGCGGCCCGAGGATGAGCAGTAGCGGCGCTGGCGGTCAGTCGCTCAGCTCGCAGGTAGCGGTGCCTTCGACGCCCGTCGCGTGCACGCTCACATGCCGTACGGCAAAGCCGGGCTGTTCGATTTTCATCTCCTTTGACCAGACGTCACCGCTGGCGACCTGATAGCTGATGGAGCCATCGCTGTGCCAGGCCAGGCGCAGCGTAT
Organism: Pseudomonas sp. PDM13; assembly: GCF_025685765.1. Classification (NCBI taxonomy): domain Bacteria; kingdom Pseudomonadati; phylum Pseudomonadota; class Gammaproteobacteria; order Pseudomonadales; family Pseudomonadaceae; genus Pseudomonas; species Pseudomonas sp. PDM13. The sequence continues at coordinate 17,614 of NZ_JAOTQU010000044.1, forward strand.
AGGCACCCTTGTGGTCCGCGGTGGTAAGGATGTTCCTGCTGACGACCGGCTGTGCGGCATTGAAGGTGCGCACGAAGAAGCTGCGTTGCCCCTCACCCGAGGGCGCACTGTCGAGAAACAGGGTGTTGTCTTCCACCTCATCCTCCGCTGCCGCGAGAATCACGCCGGGGCTCCATTTCTCGCCGTATCGGTGATCGTCGATTTTCACGTCGCAGGACAACTTGCCCTGTTTCCCGACGTTCTGCTGGAAGAAGGTGCCGTAGTTCCCATAGGAGACATCGAACTCCATCGCGTGCTCCGATGCACTGCAGGCCAGTGAGAAACACAGGCTCGACAGCCCGATCAGGTTTACAGCGTTCATGACGGCTTCATTCCTTGAAATGGCGAATTCAGGGCGCGCAAGGCTACGTGTGTCACCTGTCCCGCACAATGCTCCCGGTGCTCAAACCTCGGGGCGCCTGCATCAGCCTTCATGCCGCCCGTCGATCCCCCAGCCGCTCGCCTTGCACAGCACGTCGAAATCATGTGCCAGCTCCGCCAGGGTGATGGCGCCGAGGCGGTTGATGAGCAGCGCTTCGGCCTGGTTCAGGGCGTCTTCCAAGGCGGCGTTGACCACGCGCTCGACGGCGCATTCCGGGGTTTCGTTTTCGATGCCGATGGCGAAGATCCTCGGGCCGCCGACGGCGTTGTGGATGTCCAGCAGGGTGATGGTTTCGAGGTCGCCGGCCAGGGTCCAGCCGCCGCCGTGGCCTTTCTCAGAACTTACATAGCCCGCCTGGCGCAGGCCGGCCATGGTGCGGCGCACCACCACCGGGTTGGTGTCCAGCATCCGGGCGATCTGCTCCGAGGTGAAGGGTTGGTCGTGGCGGGCCATGTGCAGCAGCACGTGGAGCATGCGGGAAAGCCTGCTGTCCTTTCTCATCGAATTGCCTCTGTTGCGCCTTACGTCAGGTGGATCGAATAACGCCACTTTATAAGTTGCGTGAGAAAAAATCCTCGCTCTATCATGTAGCTCTAAAAGTTTCATGAGTTTCGGCCGGCCATTCCGAGTCCCGGATGCTGGCGAGCAACGGAGGAGAGCAGCGATGCAGTACGACGTGATCATCATCGGCGGTAGCTATGCCGGCCTGTCGGCGGCCATGCCCCTGGCGCGGGCGCGCCGGCGAATCCTGGTGATGGACGAGGGGTTGCGGCGCAACCGCTTCGCCGCCCATTCACATGGCTTCCTGACCCAGGACGGCAACGCGCCCGGCGCCATCGCCAGCCAGGCACGCGAGCAGGTGATGGCCTACGAGACGGTCGAGTGGCTCACCGGCAAGGCCGTCGCCGTTGCGCTGACGGCGCGGGGTTTCCGTGTCGAGATCGAGGGCGAGGAACCGCGCGAGGCGCGCCGGCTGATCTTCGCGGGCGGTGTCGTCGACCAGCTCCCCGAGATTCCCGGCCTGGCCGAGCGCTGGGGCAGCCGGGTGTTCCATTGCCCCTACTGCCACGGCTACGAGCTGCAGCAAGGGCGGATCGGCGTCATCGCCACTTCGGCCATGTCCATGCACCTGGCCTTGCTGCTGCCGGATTGGGGCAGCACGACGCTGTTTCTCAACGAAGCCTTCGAGCCCGACGCGGAGCAACTGGCCACGCTCGCCGCGCGCGGCGTGACGCTGGAGCGCGAGCCGGTGCGCGGTCTCGAGGGCGAACTGGATCTGGTGCTGCGCGATGGGCGGGTGATCAGCCTGGACGGGCTGTTCGTGCCCACCCGCATCGATGTCGCCAGCTCGCTCCCGGAGTCGCTGGGCTGCGAGTTCGACGAGGGCTTCCATGGGCGGATCATTCGCACCGACGCGATGAAGGCGACCAGCGTCAAGGGCGTCTACGCCTGCGGTGATGCGGCGCGGATGGGCGGCTCGGTGCCCTTGGCAGTGGGCGATGGGACCCTGGCCGGTGCCGCTGCGCATCAGTCACTGATCTTCGACAGCCACTGATCGCGGAGACCCCTATGCAAGCGTTTTCCGATCCACAAGCCGTCGCCCGTTACGCGGAAGGGCCTGTTCGCCAGGTGCCCGGGTTTCATGCCCTGCAGCGGATGGCGACCCTGCTGCTGGCCGAACAGGTGCCCGCGCAGGGGCGGGTGTTGGTGCTCGGCGCCGGCGGTGGCCTGGAGCTGAAGGTATTCGCCGAGGCGCAACCCGGCTGGCGTTTCCTCGGGGTGGACCCCTCGGCGGAAATGCTCGCCCTGGCCCGCCAGACCCTGGGCGATCTCGATGCTCGGGTGACGCTGCACCAGGGCTATATCGAGTCGAGTGCGCTGGAGCCCTTCGATGGCGCCACCTGCCTGCTCACGCTGCATTTCCTGCCGGAGGCGGAGCGCCTGCGCACGCTCCGGGAGCTGCTGCTGCGCCTGAAGCCTGGCGCGCCGCTGGTGGTCGCCTATCACAGCGTTGCGCAACCGCTTGCAGAACGTACGCGTTGGCTGAGGCGCTACGCGGCCTTCGCCACGGCATCCGGGGTTCCCGCCGCCCAGGCCGAGAATGCGATGGCGGCCATCAGCGAGCGCTTGCCGCTGCTCTCGCCCGAGCAGGATGAGGCCTTGCTGCGGCAGGCCGGTTTCGAGGGGGTGGAGCTGTTCTACGCCGGTTTCACCTTCAGGGGCTGGGTGGGTTACCGGCCTGGCTAGAGCGTTGGCCAGGCGCGGCCATAACCTGTCGATGAGGTGCACCATGCGGCGGCATTGCCGTCGCATGGCGTTCCGGCCCGCCGTCAGAAGCGGTAGCGGGCGGTGAGCATGTAGTTGCGCGGGTCGCCGACGAAGTTGCCGCCGCTGGTGGCGAGGATGCTGGAGTAGTACTCGCGGTCGAACAGGTTGTTGGCATTGAGGCTCAGGGTCAGGTGCGAGTCGACATCGTAGCTGGTGAAGAGGTCCACGACCGCGTAGCCGCCTTGCTCGATGCCGTCGGAGCTGTAGATGTCGCTCTGTACATGCAGCCCGCCACCGACTTTCCAGCGGTTCAACTCGCTGGGCAGGCGGTAGCTGGTCGCCAGCTTGAACAGGTTCAGTGGCAGGTTGGTGGCGTAGCGTTCACCGCTGGAGGTGGTGCCGATCGGGGCGTACTCGGAGGCCTTCATGTGCTTGGCGTAGTTGTAGGTATAGCCGGCGGATACTTGCCAGTCCGGCAGCACCTCGCCGCTCAGCTCCAGTTCGACGCCCCGGCTGCGCACCTCGCCGGAGGCGGCGTAGCAGCCCGATGGCTGCAGTGGGCAGAGGGCGCTGTCGAGCTGCATCGGCAGGTTTTCCAGATCGATCTGGAACAGCGCGACGCTGGCGTTGAGGCGGCCGTCGAGGTACTCGCCCTTCAGGCCGATCTCGTAGTTGCTGCCTTCCTGCGGGTCGAGCAGGCCGCCACTGGCCATCGCATAGTTCTGCGGATTGAAGATGCGCGTCCAACTGGCATAGGCGGTGTAGTTCTGGTTCAGGTCGTAGGTGAAACCCAGGTACGGGGTGAACTCGCGGGTGGCTTTGTAGGCGTCGTTGCCGGTCCAGGTCCCGGAATGGGTGGTGACTTCGTACTCGTACCAATCCAGGCGACCGCCCACGGCCAGCTTGAGCGCGTCGGTGAGGCTGAAGCGTGCGGTGACATAGGTACTGGACTGGTCGACCTTGCCGTCCCGGGACCAGGCGTTGACGATCTGCGGCTTGGGCACTGATTTACCGTTGAATGCCAGTGGATCGAATTCATAGGTGAAGCCCAGCGGCCAGCCACCAGGGCCGTCGTCGATGTCCTGCTTGCGGTAGCTGCCACCCACCACCAGCTCGTGGCTGCGGCCGAACAGGCTGAAGGGCCCGGTCAGGTAGCCGTCCAGGCTGGTCTGGGTGTTTTCGTAGTGGTACTGGCCGACGCCGAAGCCCAGGTCCCGCGAGGCCGGGTCGGGGCGGTAGAGGTAGGTGCCGAACATGTCCATCTCGCTCTTGATGGCCGTGGCCGCGAGCTTGGCCGCCCAGCCGTTGGCGAAGCGGTGGTCCAGATCGGCGAATACGCTGGTGCTCTCCTTGTCCCAGTACGACCAGCTTGGACTCATGCGGGTGGAGCGGGAGATGGGCAGGAAGTGGCCGTCTGCGTAGGTGCCACGGCCGTTCCAGTCTGCGCCCGGGTTGTTGTCCTGGCTCCAGCTGGCGCCGATGGCGAGCGTGGTGTCTTCGCCCAGGTCGCCTTCGAGCACGCCATAGAACAGGTTGCGCTGGTTCTCGTAGTCGTCAATGAAGGCGTTCTTGTCCTGGAACGAGAGCACGGTGCGGCCCCGCAAGGTGCCGTTCGCGTTCAGCGGGCCGCTGAGGTCGAGCTCGCTGCGGTAGTTATCCCAGCTGCCTGCTCCGGCGGTGATGGAACCCTGGAAGGTATCGGTCGGACGCTTGCGGATCAGGTTGATGGAGCCACCCGGCGAGCCGGCACCCTCCATCAGTCCGGCGGCGCCACGCACGACTTCGATGCGGTCGTACATCGACAGCAGGCCAGTGGACAGGCTCGCTTCCTCATATTGAACGGGGATGCCGTCGATCATCAGGTTGTTGAGTTGAAAGCCTCGCGAGTTGAAGCGCTCGCGCTCGCCGCCCCATTTGGTCAGCGTCAGCCCCGGGGTGTACTTCACCGCGTCACCCAGGGTGGTCATCGCCTGGTCGTCCATGCGCTGACGGGAGACTACGCTGATCGACTGCGGGGTTTCCCGTGGCGACAGGCTGAGCTTGGTGCCGCTGCTCATGGCACCGGTGGTATAGGAGCCGCTGCCTTCCGTGGTCAGGCCCAGGCCCGTGCCGGTCACGGTGGTGGCGCCTAGCTCCAGGCTGTTGCCGCTGCTCGCGCGGTTGAGCAGGTAGAGGCCTTTGCCCTGGTCGCTGGCTTGCAGGCCGGTGCCTCGCAGCAACTGGCCCAGTGCCTGGGGCACGCTGGCCTTGCCGTTGAAGCCGGGGCTTCTCAGGCCCTGCACCAGGTCGGGCTCGAGGGGCAAGGTGATGCCGGCCTGGCTGGCGAATTCGGCGAGGGCGCTGCTCAGCGGCCCGGCTGCAACCTGGAAGGTGTGCGACTGGCTGTGCTGGCCGAGGGTCTCGGCCCAGGCGATGGCGGGCTGGTTGGCCGCCAGGGCGACGCCGAGCAGGGCGGCGCTGATGCCGCGTGCCAGTCCGGATGGCAGCAGGCGGGACGGGAGGGCCGGTGGTCGTTGCATGAAGAATTCCCCAAGTGTGTCGAATGTGTTTGGCGTGATTCGCGAGAGAGGACATTCGAGCGAGGGAAAACACGACAAGGATTCTTGTTCGCTTTACGGATCAGGCATCCGCCGCCGCGATGGTGACCCAGTAACGCGTGCGGTAGCTGATTCTCACCGGCAGTACACGGGTCAGCGCCTGCAGCGCGAGATCGGTATCGGCGAGCTGGAAGGCGCCGGAAACCTGCAGGTGCGCCACCGCCGGATCACAGCGCAGCAGGCCCGGGCGGTAGCGGCTCAGCTCGCTGGCGAAGCGGGCGAGGGTCATGCGCTCGGCCTTGAGCACGCCGCGCAACCAATCGCCGGCACTGGGCGCCAGCGGGCTTGGTGTGGCCACACCGCTGGCACCGAGGCTGGCTTGCTGGCCTGCGTCCAGGCGCAGGCTTGTGCCTGAGCCGACGGGCGTCAGCTCCACCGCCCCTTCGAGCACGGCGATATCGCTGTGACGGTCGTATTGGCGCACCAGGAAATGGGTGCCGATCGGCACGATGGCGCCTTGCGCCGTCTCCACCCGGAAGGGGCGGCCGAGGGCGTCCTGGGCGGTGATGATGGCGATCTCGCCGTTCACCAGGCGGACGCGGCGCTGGCTGGCGTCGTAGTCGATATCCACGGCGCTGTCGGTGTTGAGGCGCAAGCGGGTGCCGTCGGGCAGGGTGAGTTCGCGTTGCTCGCCGCTGGCGGTGCGCTGGTCGGCCCGCCAGTGTTGCCAGGTGCCGCTGCGCTGCACCAGCACGGCGGCGGGTACCGAGGCGATGAGCAGTGCCAGGGTCTTGATGGCGCGTCTCCGGTCCAGGCTCGCCGGCTTGCCAAGGGTGGCGCGGCCGATGTCGCTGGGGATCAGTTGCATCCGTGCGTGGAAGCCTTCGGCCAGTTGCCAGGCCCGCTCATGCTCGGGGGCGGCGGCGCGCCAGGTGTCGCAGGCCAGGTGCAGCTCGGCACTGGCATCGCTTGCCTGCAGGCGGATGAACCAGCGTGCCGCTTCCCTGGCGACGCCGCGATCGATGGCCTGCCCGCTCATGGCCAGCCGGCCTCGCTGGCCATCAGCACGATGCATTCCTCGAAGGCCTGGGCCAGGTAGCGCTGCACCGAGCGCACGCTGACCCCGAGGCTGGCGGCGATCGCCTCCTGGCTGTGGCCTTCGAGCTGGTACATGAGGAAGGCGCTGCGGGCCTTGCTGCCAAGGCGCGAGAGCACTTCGTCCACCTCCTGCAGCGCTTCGAGCACCAGTGCCTGGTGTTCCAGGCTCGGCACCTGTTGTTCCGGCAGGCTGGCCAGGGCTTCGAGGTAGGCCTGTTCCATGGAGCGGCGCCGGTAGAGGTTGATCATCAGGCGCTTGGCCACGGTCGCCAGGTAGGCGCGGGGCGCCTGCAGCGGTGCCGCCTGCGGGGCGGCCAGCAGGCGGACGAAGGTGTCCTGGGTCAGGTCGGCGGCATCGCAGGGGTTGCTCAGCCGGCGACGCAACCAGCCGAGCAGCCAGCCGTGGTGCTCGCTATAGAGGTCGTGCAGCGGGTGAGGGCTGGCGGAGGAAGCCATGGCGATCCAAGGATATGTATGAGAATGAATCGCATTCTATTGGTGGCGAGCGAGGCGCCGCAACACATCCCGCTGCCCGTGGTGGCATCCGCCAACGAAAAGCCCATTCCGGAGAATGGGCTTTTTCGTTCGCTACCGCCGCTCGGTTCAGCCGATCAGCACGAAACCGAAGGGGTTGTGGCGCAGGTCGCCCAGCGGGTAACCGAAGTCGGGTCGCTTCTTGTAGGGCGTGAGCGGCTCGCTGGCGTCTTCCAGGCCGAAGGTCGCCAGGAAGGCCTTCTCGAAGCGTGCGACCGAATCGATCTGCTCCTGCTCGGTGGGCTCCTCGTCCTCGCCGAAGGCGATCACAAAGTCCGGCAGCCCCAGGTTCTGCATACCGCAGCTGTAGAGCTTGTCGTCATCGCTGATGGGCTTGCGCACGAACATCTTGTACAGGGCCAGCAGCATGGATTTCTGGTCGCGCTGCTCCACCGCGTCGGTCATCTGGGTGATCAGCTCGCGCCAGCGCACGAGGCCGTGGGCGAGGCCGGCGGTCTCGATCTTCGCGGCGGTGATCATGCCCTTGTCGATCAGGTTGCCCAGGCAGCGGGCGGTGACCATCGCCACGGAGATGCGCGTGCGCTCGGAGAAGATGTTGCGCACGATGAAGTAGGCGGAGGCGCTGTGGTTCTCGATGTTCTCCCAGTCCTGATCGGTCATCGAAGGCTCGGTGCGGTCCATGCAGGCCGAGTAGGAGCGGGGCATGCGGTCGTCGTTCTCCAGTTCGCTGAACTCGGGGTCCAGGCGATAGGTGTCGACGAAGGCCGCAGCAGCCATCTCCTCGAACTCCGACTTCAGGGCATCGAAGGAATCCATGTTGCCCAGCACGTTGAGGATCATGGCCGGGGGCAGGCTGGCCTTGATGTTCGTCAGCTGCTCGTCCTTGGCGGCGATGTAGGTCTCCAGCGCCTCGAAGTACATCACGGCGTTTTCCTGGATCGCCGCGCTCTGCTCGGCGATGGGGAAGGTGTCGAGCTGGTCTTCGCCCTGCGCGTCCACCTCATAGGGCTGGTAGCGCACCTCGTACTCGCGGGTCTCGTGGTCCACCAGCTTGAAGATGAAGTGACAGTGGTCGCTGTGACCGTTCTTCGCGCCCGGGCTGTTGAAGTTCTCCACCGCAACGCGGATGCGGTGCTGGTCGAATACCACGAACGCCTCTGTCTCCTCGCCATCCCCGTGCTCGAGGGTCACCCACTCGTCGTTGTCGCCGCCTTCGATGTACGCGTGGAAGTGCTCTTCCACGTACTCCGAATTCAGCAGGGCCTGGATGCGGTCGTAATCGATTGCAGTAAGAGCGGGGCTCGGGGCGTTGGCCATGGTGCGTCCTTTCGGGCTCGTTTCGGCGGCTGCGGTGGCAGCGGATGGATGTGGGATGGGGTGTTGAGGCGGCAATTATCGAGGGAGCCAGGCAGGAAATTCTGTGAGAGAGGCCTGAATCCGTGGAGGAGGGGTGGCCGGTGGTCGGCGGGGCTTGGTGTTTGTCGTAGTGGCCTACCGCGCATCTGGAGGCTGATTCATGGGCGCCCGGTAGGACCGAGCATGGCCAGGCGTCTAACGTCGGCAAAGTGCCCAGCCACTCAATATGCGTTGCAGGACCATTTCTCCAGTACGGACTGCACCTCTTCATCGCTGGCGAAGTCGCCGGCATCAGCCTCCTTCAAGGCGCGCTCGGTTTCCGTCAGTTGCCAGGCTTCACGGCGCAGGTATTGCGACAGCGCTTCCTCCGTCAGGGAGTCTTCGCTGCGGCCAGTGGCCTCGGCCAGGCTGGCTAGGTACTGGACGACCTTCTCGGAAATATTGAGCGAAACGAATGACATGGCGACCTCCATGTACGGACGGACTGTATCGCCTGGAGCAACACGGTTGCTCCAGGCGAATCCTCAAGTAGACGGGGACAGGGCCCCGGCTATTTACCCGGCAACTGCGCCAACTCTGCCAGTTTGCAGAAGTCTTCATAGTTGTTGCGCGACAGATGAACCATCGCGTCCATCAAGGCGCCTTCCCGGTACCGGCTGAGGTAGGAGTAGTCGGCGCCGTCGCGCAAGGCTGCGAAATCCAGGAGCAACTCCGCCATCACCTGGGTGGTGTGCAGTCGCGTGTCGAGGTGGTCGACCAACTGCTGGATGCGCTGCTCTTTGTAATCGATCAAAGGGGCGCTGTTCATGCCGAGGCCTCCTTTGAGGATACGCGGAGGGGATGAGCGAGAGAGAGATAAGCTTCGTGCATGGTGGTTCTCCGTTATGGGGTCAGGAGCTGGCACCAATTCGCTGTCAATCGAAGGGTGGCAGACCGCGCGGGGTTGACAGACCGGCTAACGGGAACCGGCAGACCGCGAAGGTCTCCCCGCGCGATCTGCCATAAAGCAGAGCAGCTATGAAAGCTGCATGCGTGCCAATGCCTGCAAAAAACATTCGCTGTTTCTCGCATGCACCTCGTGGCGCATTCGCGCCCGTTAGTTTCGGGCTGTCAAACCCGGCCACGGGATTTACCGTGGCCGGGGCAGGATAGGGAGGAGGGGGCGGAAGGGCAAGGGGAGATAGTCAGTATCTATTCAAACGGGATACGAGTGGCTATTCCCTCTCTTGAACTCATTCAATGCACCCAATTCTAGTTTGATCTCGTTGTTTCCTCGTAAGCGTGAGCTCCGGGTGCTCCTTCCCAAGGTGTGAGATTTTTTACATCTTTGCGTTGAAGTATGAATTTTTCACGTATTGCTTTGCTGGTGCACTCTTCTTTCCAGTCTGTTGGGCTGGATTGAGAGAAATTTAAGTTAAGAGTCAATAGAATTTTTTCTTTGGGTAGTCTCTGTACAGAAATATTTCCACCTACCGGCTGGCCGTAACAACCATTTGACCCGGGAAAGACAGATGAACTGCTAGATAAGAAGCCGCTTATATCTGAAAAATTATAATTAATCGCTTCTCCTTTCTGGCTGTTGGGTAGGGGGGGTACTGAAATGGTTAGTTTCTTATAGGTGGCAGAGTCATGTAGGAAATTTGTATATGAGAAATACCTAACTGCAAGTATGACGTCATTCCCCTCACGTATCCTATGTCCAGTGAAGATGACTTCTCTTTCCTTGGGTGTAAGGCTCAAGGCATTTTTTTGTTTTTGCTCTATGGTCTCTATTTTTACTAACTCTGCCATACTGCCGTTTTCGACATAGAAAGAGTCTATCTGCTGCGATGAGCATGCTGTTAGAGTTAGTCCGAAGGCTGAGGCCGTAATTATTTTTCGCATGGGCAGTACATCCTGATTACTCTAGATGCAGCTGCGGTTCTGCGGGCAGCGTCATCATAAATGTCTTGGTGAGTTGATGGCCTTAGAATCATGTCGTGGCGCGGACGAGTAGCATGGATTGATTCGTGTGTGATTTGCTCGTACAGGTCTAAGTATTGCGGGCATGTCAATGTTTTCAAGTATCTGTCATCAAGCGATATGTTTTTTGTTAGCGGATTTGTGAAGCCAACTATGGAGCCGCCATATATATCGGTTCCTAGGTCTTTCACCGTGACTTCATCTGGTATTTTTAGATCTGGCTCCATGGTGCTCGCGAGCTCCAGCATGTCGTCGATGTCTTCTTGAGTCAGCCCAAATATATCTAAGCGAGTTAAAGGGTTGCCACTGACATACGAGTACGAGTTAAGTCCACCTCTAAGCCCAATCGGATCACTCTCCACATACCGTCCAGTCCCCGGATGGTAGTCCCTGAAGTAGTTGTAGTAGAGCCCGCTTTGCGCATCGGCGACTTGGCCGGGGAAGCGCAGGATCACATCGATGCTGTTGTTATCGTCGAGGGGGTTCCCTAAACCAAAGGCATCGCTTTGCCAGCTCCACACCAAGTTGCCATCCTGATTGGTTGCCAGGCGCGGGGTATTGAGGTGGTCGCTGTGTAGGTAGCTGAGGGTGGTGCTGGCGATGGTGGTGCCGGCGGCGTCGTAGCTCAGGTCGATCTGGGCGATGGGCAGGCTGTCGAGCCACACGTAGTAGCTGGCGTTGCTCTTCTTGCCGTTGCTGGTGTAGCGCACCTGGCCGAGCACCTGGCCGTCGGGGCCGTAGAGGTAGGTGTAGGGCGTATGGGCGGTGCCTTGCAGCACGTCCTTGAGCACGCGCTGGCCGAGGGCGTTGTAGGCGTAACTGGCGATGGGGACGCCGCCGGTATTGGAGAGGCCGTTGATGACGGCGCTTAGGCGGCCCTGATCGTCGTATGTGTAGCGTTTGAGCGGGCTGTAGCGGGTGTAGTTGCCGGCGGCATCGGCTTGGAAGGGGTACAGAGTGCTCTGCTGGATGAGGCGGTTGCTGTCGGTGGCGTAGTGCAGGGTCTGCTTGGTGATCTGCGTTTCGGTGCCGTTGCTGCTGGCATAGGTGGTGCGCGAAGTGCGGTTGCCGGTGGCGTCGTAGGCGTAGGCCTGGCGGCTGGAGGCGGCCTTTTCCTCAGTCAGGCGATCGAGGGCGTCGTACTGGTAGTCGAGGCTGCCGAACAGGCTGTGGG
>NZ_JAOTQU010000045.1:0-28357 GCF_025685765.1 Pseudomonas sp. PDM13
GCCGCTTGCCGCTTGCCGCTTGCCGCTTGCCGCTTGCCGCTTGCCGCTTGCCGCTGCGGCGCAGCCGCTAAGGCAACGGCGAGAAAGGCGAGCCGCCGTCGGCGGTCTGCAGTTCGATCAGGTAGTTGCGGAAGATCTGCCCCAGCACCTGGGTGGCGATCTCGAGTTCGTCGGCGCGCATCTGGCCGGAGACCATGTCGGCGGTGTCCATCGCCTCGTCCGAGCCGTTCACCGCGGCCATCTTCAGCACGATATAGGCCTGCACGTTGCTGGCCGGCACGCCTTCGCCACGGAAGAACATGTTGCCGAGGCGGAACTGCGCCTGGGCGTTGCCTTTCAGGGAAGCTTGCTCGAACCAGTTGAGCGCCTGGTGCAGGTCGCGGGGGGTGCGCTTGCCGTCGTAGTAGAACTCGCCCAGCTCGTACTGCGCCTCGGTGTCGCCGGCCTTGGCGGCCTGCTGGCAGTTGGAGAGGGCTTCCTGCTGGTCTTCGGGTTGCGTATTCAGGCTGCAGCGCCCGGTGGCCGGGATCAGCAGGGAGTTACCGCCGGCTTCGGCCAGCAGTGGGGAGAGGAGCAACAGGCTGCCCAGGGTCAGGATGCGGCCGGTGCGGTTCATGAAATCACAGCGCCTCGAAAAGCAGTGCGGGCGACGGGCCCGGCCGGCGAAACGCGCCGACCGTCACATTATGAAATAAGCAAGGCGCTTCTTACAAAGTCTTTGCGCGGATTTCCTTGCATCCGGGCGCTGGCCCGTGGGCGCAGCTCCCGGATGCAACGTCCGCGTAAAGCCGGTCAGGCCCTTTTCAGCTCGGCGAACGCGCGCTCGGCGGCGTCCAGGGTGATGGCCAGTTCGGCATTGCCGTGGGCGATGGAGGTGAAACCGGCCTCGAAAGCGCTGGGCGCCAGGTACACGCCACCCTGCAGCATCAGGTGGAAGAAGTGCTTGAAGCGCTCGGCGTCGCTGGCCATCACGTCGTCGAAGGTGACGATGTCGTCGGCGCCGCTGAAGTAGAGGCCGAACATGCCACCCGCCTGGGTGGTGACGAAGGGGATGCCGGCGGCATCGGCGCGTTGTTGCAGGCCGTCGAGCATGCGGCTGGTGTAGTCGCTCAGCTCGGCGTGGAAGCCGGGGCGGCTGATCAGCTTCAGGGTGGTCAGGCCGGCGGCCATGGCCAGCGGATTACCCGAGAGGGTGCCGGCCTGGTAGACCGGGCCCAGCGGGGCGATCTGCGACATGATTTCGCGCTTGCCGCCGAAGCAGCCCACGGGCATGCCGCCACCGACGATCTTGCCGAAGGTGGACAGGTCCGGGGTCACGCCGTAGTGGCCCTGGGCGCCGCCGAGGGCGACGCGGAAGCCGGTCATCACCTCGTCGAAGATCAGCACCACGCCGTGCTGGTCGCACAGGCGGCGCAGGCCTTCGAGGAAGCCCGGGGCCGGGGGAACGCAGTTCATGTTGCCGGCCACCGGCTCGACGATGATGCAGGCCACGTCCTGGCCCACTTCGCCGAGCATCTTCTCGACGGCGTCGATGTCGTTGAAGGGCAGCGTCAGGGTGTGCTTGGCGAAGGCTGCGGGCACGCCGGCGGAGCTCGGCACGCCCTGGGTCAGCAGGCCGGAGCCGGCCTTCACCAGCAGGCTGTCGGAGTGGCCGTGGTAGCAGCCTTCGAACTTGATGATGCTGTCGCGGCCGGTGTAGCCACGGGCCAGGCGGATGGCGCTCATGGTCGCCTCGGTGCCGGAGCTGACCATGCGCACCATCTCCATGGACGGCACCAGGGAGCAGACCAGGTCGGCCATCTCGGTTTCCATGGCGGTCGGGGCGCCGTAGGAGAGGCCGTGCTCCAGCTGGCGGCGCACGGCGTCGAGCACGTCCGGGTGGCTGTGGCCGAGGATCATCGGGCCCCAGGAGCCGACGTAGTCCACGTAGCGCTTGTCGTCCTCGTCCGTTACGTAGGCGCCCGCAGCGTGCTTGAAGAACAGCGGCGTGCCGCCGACGCTCTTGAAGGCGCGGACCGGCGAGTTGACGCCACCGGGGATGTGTTTCTGGGCGTTGGCGAACAGGGTTTCGGAACGGGACATGTCAGGCTCTCTCTGAAAACGGGTGTACGGGGCTCAGGCCGGATCGAACAGGGCGCTGAAGGCACGCGCGCGGCGCTCCACTTCGGCGGGGCTGTCGGCGGCAAACAGGGCGTGGATCACGGCGATCAGGTCGGCGCCACGGGCGATCAGCTCGGGGGCGTTGTCCTGGGTCACGCCGCCGATGGCCACCAGCGGCAGGGCGAAGCGGCGCTTGGCCTCGTCCAGCAGCTCGGGCGTGGCGGCAGGGGCGCCGGGCTTGGTGTTGGAGTTGAAGAAGCGGCCGAAGGCGATGTAGCTGGCGCCTTCGCGCACTGCGGCCTCGGCGAACTCCACGTTGGCGTGGCAGGTGCCGCCGATGATGGCGTTGCGGCCGAGCAGGGCGCGGGCAGCGGCGAGGGAGCCGTCGCCCTGGCCCAGGTGCACGCCAACGCTCAGGCGTGCGGCCAGTTCGGCATCGTCATTGATGATCAGCTGCGCGCCGTGGCGCGCGCACAACTCGCGCAGGGCGTCGGCTTCGCGCAGGCGGCGGGCGTCGTCACCGGACTTGTCGCGGTACTGCAACAGTCGGGCGCCGCCCTTGAGCGCCGCCTCGACGTAGGGCAGCAGGCGGCCGTCGGCGAGCAGGGCGCTGTCGGTGATGGCATAGAGGCCGCGCAGCTTCATGAGCAGAAGTCCAGGGGCAGGCGGCGCGGCACGAACTGACCCTGGCCGGGCTGCTCGGCGTCACGCAGGGTGCGCCAGGTGTAATCGAGGGCGGTTTCCACGGCGCTGACCAGGTCCTGGCCGAGGGCCAGGCGGCCGGCGAGGGTGCTGGCCAGGGTGCAGCCGGAGCCGTGATAGCTGCCCGGCAGGCGTTGGCAGGTGAAGGTGTGCTGGCTGCCATCGCGGGAATAAAGGCGGTTGTGCACTTCGGTCTCGTCGCCATGGCCGCCGGTGATCAGCAGGTGGCGGACGAACGGCAGCAGCTTCTCGGCGCACTGGTCGGCGGTGCCTTCGGGCAGTTCGGCGAGGATGCGTGCTTCCGGCAGGTTAGGGGTGGCCAGGGTGGCGACCGGCAGCAGGCGCTCGCGCATGGCGAAGCCGACTTCGTCCTTGCCCAGGGCACCACCGCCGCCCGCGCGCAGCACCGGGTCGCAGACCAGCGGCACGCCCGGCAGGGACTGCATGATTTCCAGGACCGTCTCGACCATTTCCACCGAGCCGAGCATGCCCAGCTTGATGGCCGAAACCGGCAGGTCGGCGATCACCGCATGGGCCTGGGCCAGCACCCACTCGCGGTCGAGCACGCGGAAGTCGGAAACGTTGACGGTGTCCTGCACGGTGAGGGCGGTCACGGCAGGGGCGGCATGGCAACCCTGGGCGATCAGGGCTTCGATGTCCGCCTGAAGACCGGCGCCGCCACTGGGGTCGTGGCCGGAAAGACAGAGGACGATGGGGCGGGAGATGGGCTTTTTCATGGTGCGCGAGCTTATCACTTTTCCAGCGCCCGGAGCCCGGCTGGCCCGTGCGCATTGTCGGACAAAAGGCCTCTGCGACAACCTGCCCCAGGGTGGCGCAGGAACACGCCGTTGCGTCTTCCTGCGGTATGCCTTGAAAGTGCCGTTCTAGAGCGGCTGGTGGCTTATGGCGATGTGCCTCTTCGTGCGGCCTTCGGCTGTGCTAAAGTGAGCGAATTCGAACAACCAGGCCCCGTGTGGCGCGTCAGCAGGGGAAGAAGGGACTTCCCGACGCGCACAACAGGCCTTTGCGGGGCCTCATGCGGCGCGTCCTTCTGCTTCTTCTCCTTCTGGTTTCCACGTCCGTGCTGGCGGTCGAATTCGACGAGCAGACCCGCCAGCTGCCCCTCGGGCGGCACATGGACGTATTCGAGGACGTACGCGGCGACGCCAGCCTGGCCGATATCACCTCTCCCGCCCTGGAAAGCAGCTTCCGCCGCCACGACAAGCCCGTGCTCAACGCCGGCTACTCGCGCTCGGTGTTCTGGCTGCGGGTGGACCTCGACTACCGCCCGCGCACGCTGGGCGGCCAGCAGCCCTGGTTGCTGGAACTCGCCTACCCGCCGCTGGATCACCTCGAGCTCTACCTGCCCGACAGCCTGGGCGGCTACCGTCTGGCCCAGCGCACCGGCGACGCCTTGCCCTTCTCCAGCCGTGAGATCAAGCAGAACAACTACCTGTTCAGCCTCAACCTGCAGCCCAACCAGCCCCAGCGCCTCTACCTGAGGCTGCAGAGCCAGGGCTCGATCCAGGCGCCGTTGGCCCTGTGGTCGCCGCAGGCCTACCTGGAGGAGCAGCCCGGGCGCATCTACGTGCTCGGCATCATCTACGGCGTGCTGCTGGTGATGCTGATCTACAACCTGTTCATCTTCCTCAGCGTCCGCGACACCAGCTACCTCTACTACATCCTCTATATCGCCTCGTTCGGGCTCTACCAGATCTCGGTGAACGGTGCCGGCATCGAATTCTTCTGGCCCGACAGCCCCTGGTGGGCCAACGCCGCGACGCCCTTCCTGATCGGCTCGGCCTCACTGTTCGGCAGCCAGTTCGCCCGCAGCTTCCTGCACACCGCCGAACACAGCCCGTGGATGGACCGCACCCTGCTCGGGCTGATGGCCATGGGTGGCCTGGTGATGGTGCTGTCGCTGGCCGCCAGCTACGGCGTGGCCCTGCGTCTGGCCACCTCCCTGGCACTGATCTTCACGGTGGTGATCTTCACCGCCGGCGTTCTCGCCTGGCTGCGGGGCATGCGGGTGGCGCGCTACTTCATCTTCGCCTGGACCACCTTCCTCATCGGCGGCGCCATCAACACCCTGATGGTGCTGGGCTACCTGCCCAACGTCTTCCTCACCATGTACGCCAGCCAGATCGGCTCCGCGCTGGAGGTCGGGCTGCTGTCCCTGGCCCTGGCCGACCGCATCAACGCCATGAAGGAAGAGCGCACGCGCATCCTCCAGGAAGCCGGGCGCAAGCTGGAGACGCTCAACCAGGAACTGGCCAACAGCAACCGCCTGAAGGACGAATTCCTCGCCACCGTCACCCACGAGCTGCGCACCCCGATGAACGGCGTGATCGGCTCCCTGGAGCTGATGCAGACGGTCAAGCTCGACGTCGAGCTGGAGCAGTACCAGAAGACCGCCGCCAGCTCGGCGCGGGACATGATGCGCCTGGTCAACGACATTCTCGCCATGACCGAACTCCAGGCCGGCAAGCTCTACCCCCGGCGCGAGCCCTTCAGCCTGCGCGGCCTGTTCGACAGCCTGCGCGCCCAGTACGCCCCGCGTGCCGAAGACAAGGGCCTGCGCTTCTCCCTGGAACTGGATGAAAGCCTGCCCGACATGCTCGAAGGCGACGCCGGCAAGCTCTCCCAGTCCCTCGGCTACCTGCTGGACAACGCCATCAAGTTCACCCCCCGGGGCAGTGTCACCCTGCGTGTGTTGCGCCTGGAGTCCAGCGGCGATGACCTGGGCCTGCGCGTGGAAGTGGAAGACACCGGCATCGGCTTCCAGACCCCGGCGGATGGCTCGCTCTACCGCCGCTTCCGCCAGATCGACGGCTCCATGACCCGCGAATACGGCGGCCTGGGCATCGGCCTGGCCCTGGCGCGGCAGCTGGTGGAGCTGCTGGGTGGCGACCTCACCCATGAATCCGAGCCCGGCCAGGGCAGCTGCTTCCGTCTCGACGTGCAGCTGACCCGGCCCGCCCAGCCGCAGCTGCCGGCCACGCCCCCGCGCCGCGCCGCCGGCCAGGCCCAGCGTCGGCCCGAGCAATGCACCGTGCTGGTGGTGGAAGACAACGCCATCAACCAGTTGGTGACCCGCGGCATGCTGCTCAAGCTCGGCTACCGCGTGCGCACCGCCGACAACGGTGCCGAGGCCCTGGAGCTGCTGCGTCGCGAGTCGGTGGACGGCGTCCTGATGGACTGCCAGATGCCGGTGATGGACGGCTTCGCCACCTGCCGTGCCTTGCGCGGCATGCCCACCTATGCCGACCTGCCGGTGCTGGCGATCACCGCCCACAGCCACAGTGGCGACCGCGAGCGCTGCCTGGCGGCGGGCATGAGCGACTACCTGGCCAAGCCGGTCAAGTTCGAAGAGTTGCGCACCCTGCTGCACGACTGGCTGCTATGCCGGCCGGTGGAAACCAGCGCCTGAATAGCCCCGGCAGGCGGCGTTTTTCCCCTTTTCGACGGCGTTAATCCCGCTTTCTGCAAAGTCTGAATCCTGATTCACTGAGAAAAGATGAATCAGGATTCAGACCATGTCCTACCGAGTCACCGCCACCCGAATCGACCGTGACCAGGAACTGCGCCGGCGTATTCTCGATTGCGCCCTGGCCCGCGTTGCCGAGGGCGGTTTCGCCGCACTCACCATGCAGGCCCTGGCCGAGGACGCCGGCGTCGCCACCGGCAGCCTGTACCGGCACTTCCGCAACAAGGGCGAGCTCGCGGCCGAAGTCTTCGCCCGCGCCAGCCAGGTGGAAGTGGACACCCTGGCCCAGTTGTTGCGCGGCCCAGGCACCCCCACCTGGCGCCTGGCCGAAGGCCTGAACCAGTTCGCCGCCCGCGCCTGGAGCAGCCGCCGGCTGGCCTTCGCCCTCATCGCCGAACCGGTGGACCAGGAAGTGGACGAACAGCGCCTGCTCTATCGCGAGTCCTACGCCGAGCTGTTCATCGAGCTGCTGGAGGAAGGGCGCGCCAGCGGCGAATTCGACCTCCTCTCCACGCCCCTCACCGCCGCCTGCCTGGTGGGGGCCATCGCCGAAGCCCTGGTCGGCCCGCTGTCGCCGCCCGCCCGTGCCGCCCGCGAGCCCGGGCAATCCCAGGCCGACCTCGAACTGGTCAGCCGCAACCTCGTTTTCTTCTGCCTGCGCGCCGTTGGCGCCGCCACCCCTGCCTAGGAGAACCGCCATGAACCTGCATCAGTTCGCCGAGACCCATGACGTGCTCAATCAGGTGCCGTCCCTGGACGGCGCCAACCTCTACCGCGTCGACCTGCCCCTGCAGGAATGGACCCGCCGCTACGACGGCGGCTGGGCCGAGGCGCAGCTCGACCGCTACGGTGCTGCGGCCGGCGGCGCGCTGATGGCGGCGGGTTTCCTGGCCAACGAGAACAAGCCGGTATTCAAGAGCCATGACCGCTACGGCAACCGCGTCGACCTGGTGGAGTTCCACCCCGCCTACCACGAGCTGATGGCCTCGGCCATCGCCGCCGGCATCCCCTCGCTGCCCTGGACCGACCCGCGCCCCGGCGCCCAGGTGGCGCGTGCGGCCCTCAACTACCTGCACAACCAGCCGGAAGCCGGCAACGCCTGCCCGCTGACCATGACCTACGCCAGCGTCCCGGCCCTCAAGCTGCAGCCGGATATCGCCGAGAAGTGGCTGCCGAAGATCCTCTCCACCCAGTACGACCCGCGCAACCTGCCCATGGAGCAGAAGAGCGGCGTCACCATCGGCATGGCGATGACCGAGAAGCAGGGCGGCACCGACGTGCGCGCCAACACCACCCGCGCTCATCCCGTCGGCATACCCGGTCCGGGCCAGGCCTACGAGCTGGTCGGCCACAAGTGGTTCTGCTCGGCGCCCATGTGCGATGCCTTCCTCACCCTGGCTTACACCGACAAGGGCCTGTCCTGCTTCCTGCTGCCGCGCCACCGCCCGGACGGCACCCGCAACCAGTTCTACATCCAGCGCCTGAAGAACAAGCTGGGCAACTGGGCCAACGCCTCCAGCGAGGTGGAATACCGTGGCGCCCTGGCCTGGATGATCGGTGAGGAAGGGCGCGGCGTGCCCACCATCATCGAGATGGTCTCCCTGACCCGCTTCGACTGCATGATCGGCTCCAGCTCGCTGATGCGTCAGGCGCTGACCCAGGCCGCGCACCACTGCGCCCACCGCAAGGTCGGCGGGCGCGTGCTGGCCGACCAGCCGCTGATGCAGAATGTGCTGGCCGACCTGGCCCTGGAAAGCGAAGCCGCGCTGGCCCTGACCATGCGCATGGGCCGCGCCCTGGACCATGCCCACGACGAGCAGGAAGACAAGTTCGCCCGCCTGGTCACAGCCGTGGGCAAGTACTGGATCTGCAAACGCGCCCCCGCGATGATCAACGAGGCCCAGGAATGCATGGGCGGCGCCGGCTACGTCGAGGAAACCATCCTCCCGCGCCTCTACCGCGAAGCGCCGGTCAACTCCATCTGGGAAGGCTCCGGCAACGTCCAGTGCCTGGACGTGCTGCGCGCCCTGTCCAAGGAGCCCGGCGTGCTCGACGCCCTGTTCGCCGAACTGGGCGATGGCCACGGCGACGCCCGCCTGGCCGCCCACATCGGCAACCTCAAGGCCGCCTTCCACGACACCGCCGACATCCAGTACCGCGCCCGCCAGCTCACCGAAGATGTTGCCGTGGGCCTGCAGGCCAAGCTGCTGCTGGAAGCCGGCAACGCCACCGTCTCCGACGCCTTCATCGCCAGCCGCCTCGGCCACGGCGGCCGCGTCTACGGCACCCTGCCGCGCGGCGCGGATGTCGAAGCTCTGGTGGCGCGCAGCACGCCGCACCTCGTTTGAGGGGCGGCCGCTCGGGCTTGATGGCTGGGGCGGTGGGGCGGGTTAACGGCCTGTGGTGCCAGGAGGCGGGTCGCGACGGGCGTCCGTGCAGGGGAAGCCATAGCGCAGCAACGTGGCGTCGGCTGTCAGCAGCAGGGCGCCCATCTCGATTGCCTGGCAGTACTGGATGCGGTCGAAGGGGTCGCTATGGATGGCCGGCAGCCGGGCTATGCCCAACGCGTGTGCTGCGCTGATGGGGACTTCGTGATAACCGGCGTCGCGTAACGCCCGGGCCAGTGTCTCGACCGAGACCTTCAAACCCATGCGCTGCGGTGTTTTGATGGCGATTTCCCAGAGCACCGCTGCGCTGTAATAGCGTTCGTTCTCCGGGTTCAGGAGCATATCCCGCACGTGGGGTCGCAACCTCGGGTCGTCGGTCAGCGCCCAGATGACGACGTGGGTATCGAGCAGCAGATGCATCATTCCCGCCCGCTGAACAGCGCGGCGACTTCCTCGTCCAGCGCTTCGGAGGCTTCCAGGTCGAGCGTGCCCATGCCCGCGAGGGCGCCGATTATCGGGGCTGGTTGCGCGTCGAGCGGTACGAGCTTGGCCATGGGCTTGCCCGCCTTGGCGATGATGATGGTCTCGCCACTAGCCGCGAGTTCCACCAGGCGGCTCAGGTGGGTCTTGGCATCGTGGATGTTGTGGGTCTGCATGACGACCTCCTGGATGGGGTGCGCCTCAGCTTAGTCCGCTGGTTGGTCCGTTCATAGCCCGGGAAGCCCGCCTCGGGTTTGGGCATCGACCGTTCGCTGCTTTCAACGCCGCTGCCAGATCATCTTCCCGCCCGTGCCCTCGGTGACCAGGTAGGGGTCGCTGAAGC
Source organism: Pseudomonas sp. PDM13 (assembly GCF_025685765.1). NCBI lineage: Bacteria > Pseudomonadati > Pseudomonadota > Gammaproteobacteria > Pseudomonadales > Pseudomonadaceae > Pseudomonas > Pseudomonas sp. PDM13. The sequence goes on from NZ_JAOTQU010000045.1 coordinate 9,500, forward strand.
GGTAACGGGCGGCGGGCTGGTAGTCGGCGGCGCCTTGCTGGCGCACCAGCAGCACGCCGTTATCGCTGCGCCATTGGCCGCTGTATTGGAGCTGGCCGGGGCTGTCGTAGCTCCAGTCGCCGCCACCGCCGGCGGAGCGGGTCCATTGCGCCACGCTGCCATCGGCGCCGAGGCGCAGGGTCATCAGGGTGTTGAAGGAGGCGAAGCCGGTGCCGCCGCTGCTGTTGATGATCTTCTCGTGCACCCAGTTGCCCACCAGGGCCGGGTCCAGGCCGCCGCCCGTGCTTTGGGGCTGTGCCTGTGCGCTCGCCTGGCCGGCGCGCAGGAACAGCGCCTGGCGTTCCAGCACCTGGCCGTTGCGCGGGTCCCGGGCGGCGATGCGGGTGGCGAGTTGGGCGTCGGCGTAGCTGGCGGCGAGGGTGGCGACCACCTGGCCGGATTGCGGCACGCTGATCTCCGCCCGCAGCACCTGGCCGTCGAAGCTGCCCTTGAGGTCGAGGCGCAGGCTGCCGTTCTCGATGTACTGGCCACTCACCGCCTGGCCGTCCTGGCGCAGCACCAGTTCGGTGGGCTGGCCGTCGAGGTTGGCCTGGTAGCGGCCGTCGAGTTCGCCGGCCAGCAGGGAGCAGCAGTAGAGGGCGGGTAGCAGGCAGAGAAGGCGGGCCATGGCGGAGGACTCGTCGTTGGGGTCGCCCAAGCCTAGCCGCAGGGCGTGCAGGCTGCCATTGCCGGGACAATCGTCGCGCAATGCACCGAAGGCTCTATGCCGCGGGCCCGGACAGCGGCAAGATAGAACCTGTTCGCACAGACAGGATGCCGATCGTGACCCAGGATACCCCCGAGTTTCTCATCGCCAGCACCGCCGAAGAGGCGGTCGACCGTCTGGCCGAGCTGCATGGCCGCGCCACCTCTGCGTTGAGCCAGGCCCTCAAGCTCTACCTCAAGGAACGGGTCGAGCCGGATGCCGACCAGCGCGCGCTGTTCCGCTACCCGGAGTTGCGCATCACCTACCGCTGCCAGGGCGAGGTGCCGTCCACCGTCCGCGCCTACGCCAAGATCCAGGTGCCCGGCACCTACGCCGTCACCGTCACCCACCCCGCGGCCTTCCGCAAATACCTGCTGGAGCAACTGCGCCCGCTGATGAGCGACTTCACCGTGCAGGTGGAGGTGGGCGTGAGCCAGCAGAACATCCCCTATCCCTATGTGGTCGAGCAGGGCGATGAGCTGGCCGGCACCGACGTGACCGCTGCCGCCCTGGCGCGGGTGTTCCCCAGCACCGACCTGTCCGCCGCCACCGATGGCGTCGCCGACGGGCTCTGCGACTGGGAGCAGGCCGACCCGCTGCCCCTGGCGCTGTTCGACGCCGCGCGGGTGGATTTCTCCCTGCGTCGCCTGGTGCACTACACCGGCAGCGACTGGCGCCATGTGCAGCCCTGGATCCTGCTGACCAACTACCACCGCTACGTCGACCAGTTCATCCAGCACGGCCTCACCCAGCTGCGCGAAGACCCGCGCTTCGTGCGCATGGTCCTGCCCGGCAACGTGCTGGTGGAACGGGACATGAATGAGGAGACCATGCAGGCGGTGATCGACAGCGTGGTCTGGCACCGCTACCAGATGCCGGCCTATCACCTGATCGCTGCCGACGGCCATGGCGTCACCCTGGTCAACATCGGCGTCGGCCCGTCCAACGCCAAGAACATCACCGACCACCTGGCGGTGCTGCGCCCTCACTGCTGGCTGATGATCGGCCACTGCGGCGGGCTCCGGCAGTCGCAGACCATCGGCGACTACGTGCTGGCCCACGCCTACATGCGCCGTGACGGCATCCTCGACCGGGTGCTGCCGCCGCACATTCCGCTGCCGGCCCTGGCCGAAGTGCAGCAGGCCCTGCAGGACGCGGCGGCGCTGGTTACCGGCGAACACGGCGAAGACCTCAAGCGGCGCCTGCGCACCGGCACCGTGCTCACCTACGACGACCGCAACTGGGAGCTGCGCTGGGCCCAGGAGCGCCCGCTGATCAACCTCTCGCGGGCGGTGGCGGTGGACATGGAAAGCGGCACCATCGCCGCCCAGGGCTATCGCCTGCGGGTGCCCTACGGCACGTTGCTGTGCGTCTCCGACAAGCCCCTGCACAGCGAGATCAAGCTGCCGGGCTCGGCCAGCGCCTTCTACCAGCGCGCCGTCAGCCAGCACCTGCGCATCGGCATCGCCGCGCTGGACCTGCTGCGCACCCAGCTCAACTCGCTGCACTCGCGCAAGCTGCGCAGCTTCGACGAGCCGCCGTTCCGTTGATCGTCCGTTGATGAAGAGAAGGGCCGCTTGATGCGGCCCTTTTTCTTGTGGGGCTGAACGATCGTACGTCCTTTGGTGAGCTGCTCGGCAGCCGTGCACTCGGGTTTCGATTTAAGCTGCGGCCTTCAAGGACGAACGAGGTGACATCGATGGAGCAGGCCCGCCACTTACTCACGGCATTCTGGGAGCCGTTCAGCTTCCTGAACCTTTTCGCCTGGATCAGCGGCGCGCTGCTGTTAGGCACGATCGCCGGCCTGGTGCTGGCCATCCAGTTGCACCGTGGCGGTTGGCTGGCCCGCAGCAAGCGCTGGCATCACTGGACGCTCAAGCTGTATTTCCTGCTGCTGCCGCTGGCCGGAGGTGTGCTGGGATTCCAGGGCGGGATGCTGTACAGCGGACAGCAACAGATCAACCGGCACCTGGACAGCTACGCGCCGGCCGTGCAGCGGCTGGCCGATGACACCTGGCAGGACTTCCAGGCTTATGTCCAGGCTCAGGACGAGCAGCGACTGCAGGCCTTGCGCGGCGCCAGCGTGCAAGCGGCGCTCAATCAACTGGCGCTGGATTACCTGCGCGGCGAGCGGCAGCAGGAGGCCGACGCGCGAGCCGAGGCGTCGCTGGCCGAGCGCGTGGCCTTCGACCTGCTCGATCGTCTGCGAGCGAGCCTGCTTGGCAAGGCCTTGGGCGAGGTGGCGGTGAGCGAGGCGGCGAGCTACAGCGGGCTCAACAAGAAGGTGCTGGCCGGGGTGCTCGATGCGCGGGTGGAGCAACTGTTCCAGGCCGAGTTCCTGCTGGACCTGCTGAAGCGCCAGGTCGGCCATGTGTTCAAGCCGTTTTACATCGCGCTGCTGCTGCAGCTCGGCCTGCTCCTGGTTTTAATCGCCGGGGAGTGGGGTGTTTCACGCTGGCTCCGCCAGATCCCGTCCGCCGCCCTGGCGGAGCCGGTCGCACTGGCCTGAGGCTGGGGGCTCCGTAACCAAGCGGGCCGCGTGATGCGGCCCGTTTGGTTACGGGCGGTGGCTCAGTTGCCGCTGGCCTCGGCGAGGCCGGTTGCGACGTCGCGGTCCAGGGCGGGCACCTGCCACTGGTAGCCCGGCGTCGGCACGCGGAAGTTGTCGGCCGCCACGTTCCAGTCCGCCAGCGCCTTGGCCAGGTCCTTGGGCGGGGTGTACTGGCCTTCGTCGGTGAGGTTGAAGGTGCCGAAGTGGATGGCCAGGCTGTTGCGCGAATCCAGCTGCTTGTGGGCCTGCACGGCATCGTCCGGGTTCATGTGGTTGTCGCGCATGAACCAGCGTGGCGCATAGGCGCCGATGGGCAGGGCGGCGAAGCGCATGGGCCCGAAGCGCTCGTGGATCAGGCGGAACTCCGGCCCCAGCCCGGTATCGCCGGGGAACAGCAGCGGGCCGTCCGGCGAGGTGACCACGAAGCCCATCCATAGGGTCTGATTGGTGTCGCTGCGGGTGCGCGCCGACCAGTGCTGCACCGGCACCGAGTGCAGGGTGAGCTCGTCGTTCAGCGGCAGTTCCTGCCACCAGTCCAGCTCCACCACGCGGGCGAAACCGGTCTCACGGATCAGCGGGCCGTTGCCCAGCCCGGTGGCGACCGTGGCCAGGGGGAAGCGCTCGGCCAGGCCGCGCAGGCTTTCCAGGTCCAGGTGGTCGTAATGGTTGTGGCTGACCAGGATCAGGTCGATGGGCGGCAGCTGGTTGAGGCTCAGGCCCGGCTGCTGGTGGCGGCGCGGGCCGATGAAGCTGAAGGGGCTGGCGCGCTGGGACCACACCGGGTCGGTAACGATGTTCAGCCCGCGGTGCTGGATCAGCACGGTGGCGTGGTTGATGTAGGTGATGCGCAGCTCGTCGCCCTGCACCCGCTCGACGACCTCGGGCGCGGCGACGGCGGGCTCTTCCACCCAGGGCGCCTGCTTCTCGCGGTTGAACTGCCACTTCAGCACCGACCACAGGTCCTTGTGCGGCTTGGGCTCGATATTGTGGAAACGCTGGCCGTCGAAATGGTCCGAGGCCGGCCCCTGGTAGGGCGTGCCCGCGCAGCCGGCCAGGGTCATCAGGCTGATCAGCCAGGTGGGGCGTAACGCACGGGGCATGGTGGTCCTCGCTCTTGCGGTGGTGGGGCGCTCAACCTAGCATGCGCTTCCGATACCCTGTCCACTGCCGCTCGTAACCAGCCATGTCGTCCCGCCCGCCGCGCTCTCCACGTCCCTCTTCCCGCCGCCCCCAGCCCGCCGCTCCCCGCCGCGTGGCCAAGGCGCCGCCGACCGAGCCGCGCCTGGTGCTGTTCAACAAGCCGTTCGACGTGCTCACCCAGTTCAGCGATGGGGAAGGGCGCGCCACCCTCAAGGACTTCATCGACATCCCCGGCATCTACCCCGCCGGGCGTCTCGACCGTGACAGCGAGGGCCTGCTGCTGTTGACCAATGACGGCCGCTTGCAGTCGCGCATCGCCGATCCCAAGCACAAGCTGGCCAAGACCTACTGGGTGCAGGTGGAAGGGGAGCCCAACGAAGAACAGCTGCAGCGCCTGCGGGACGGCGTCGAACTCAACGACGGCCCGACCCTGCCGGCCGAGGCGCGCCTGCTGGAGGCGCCGCAACTGTGGGAGCGCGACCCGCCGGTGCGCTTCCGCAAGAGCGTACCCACGGCCTGGCTGGAACTGGTGATCCGTGAGGGGCGCAACCGTCAGGTGCGGCGCATGACGGCCGCCGTCGGCCTGCCGACCCTGCGCCTGGTGCGCGTGCGCATCGGCCCCTTCGCCCTGGATGGGCTGGGTCTGGGGCAATGGAGGGAAGTGCCGGCGCGTCTGGATTGAGCGCCGGCGGCTGGATCAGTAGAAGGACTTGATCACTTCGATGCCCTTGTTCAGCACCTCGCGCCAGGCGGCGCGCACCTCGGTGCTGTGTTCCTTGTCGTGCTCGGCGATGGTCAGCAGCAGCGACTCCATCCACAGGTCGTACATCTCGGGGCGGATGTCGAAGCCCTCGCGGGAGTGGGTGGCGCCGAGTGCACGCAACTTGGTATCGGGCATGCCGCGGGCGAACATCACCAGGTTGAGGATGCCCTGGCGCAGCAGCGCCTTTTGCGCGGGCATGTCGGTGTCGACGAACTTGGCGCGGATCTGCGGCGAGCTGTCGAGAAAGCGGCGATAGAAGGCATCGAAGAAATCGGGGTTGGCACAGCAGCGTCCATAGCTCTGCATGACGCGATCAGTTGCGTTCATGTTGTCTCCAGGCAGAAAAAACGAAGCCGCCCGCGCAGGCGACCTTGCCGGCACGGGTAGCACGGGGGAGGTTTTTTACATGCCTTCGAGGCCGCCGATCACCAGGGACTTGATGACGAAGCCGAGTACGCCGAGACCCAGGGCGAGGAACAGAATGAAGGTGCCGAAGCGACCGGCCTTGGACTTCTTCGCGAGGTCCCAGACGATGAACGCCATGAACAGCACGAGACCGGCGATCATCGCGGTCATCATCCACTCTTCGAATTTCTCGGGGCTCATTCTCAACCTCTAGCAGCGAAACGAATCAGACCCGGCGCGGGAATGCGCCGGGCAGTGATGCCGTGAGGGCGGGGGCTGCGGTTGTTGTTCTGCGAGCCTGGGGCTCTTATTGGCGAAACCACGCGGGGCACAGCAAAGGCGCGGCGATTATACGCCGCGCTCCGGTGCTCGCCAGTACCACCTACGTATTAGCCGCGCAGGTGGGTCAGCGGCAGCTCCGTGGTGCTCAGCACCTGGTTGAGCACGAAGCTCGAACGCACGCTGGTCACGCCCTCGATGCGGGTCAACTGGCCCAGCAGGAACTGCTGGTAGTGGTCCATGTCCGGCACCACCACCTTGAGCTGGTAGTCCGCCTCCATGCCCGTCACCAGGCAGCACTCCAGCACCTCCGGGCACTGGCCGATCACCGACTGGAAGTGCTCGAAGCGCTCCGGGGTGTGGCGGTCCATGCCGATCAGCACATAGGCGGTCAGGCTCAGCCCCAGCTTCTTGCGGTCGAGCAGCGCCACCTGGCGCACGATGTAGCCGTCATCTTCCAGCTGCTTCACCCGCCGCGAGCAGGGCGAGGGCGACAGGCCGATGCGCTCGGCCAGCTCCTGGTTGGAGATGCGCGCATCGCGCTGCAGTTCGGCGAGGATCTTCAGGTCGTAGCGGTCAAGTTTTTCCATCTTTGCACCCGGATTCCATATGGATTGCCAGAAATAATGCGCGATTAGTGAAAAATTGCGCAAGTTGCAATCTACAGAGCAATCTTTGCAATCATCTGTCGCGCTTGGCAGCTTAAGATTCTTCTCAGTTTCACGGCCCGGACAGCATGTCCACCCGACCCGCCCAATCAGGCGCGTCGGCGCCGCCGAACCCACCGGTTCGAGTCGGCCCCCGGGTCCGCGCTGCCCAATCAGGCAGGCGATGAAAGCGGCGACACAATTGCCAGCACAGGACAGATTCCCCAAAGGGGGGCCCGAAATAGGGGCCCCCCTTTTTTATTGCCCGCGAGAAAAACCCGTGATGCACGGGTTTGATTCGTAGGATGGGTAGAGCGAAGCGAAACCCATGCTGATGCGCATGCCCATGATGGGTTCCGCCACGCTCGCGGAACGCCGTCTGGCCCATCCTGCGGTAGCTGTGGATATCTCAGACCAGATTGGCCAGGCGCAGCAGCCACCAGGCCAGCACCGCCAGCTGCACGAAGAAGCCGGCGAAGCGCAGCCAGACGAACAGCGCGCTGGTGCTGATCAGGTGCATCAGGCTCTGGAAGATGCGCGCGCCCAGCAGCACCAGGGCCAGCGGGTCGGTTATGGCGGTTTGCGCGGTGACCAGGGCGAACAGCAGCACCGCCGCCTGCATCGGCAGGTTTTCCAGGCAGTTGGCGTGGGCACGCACCAGGCGCTGGCCGAGCGCACCGGGCGTGTTGCTGCCATCGGGGGCGAAGGCGTTGACCTTCATCCGCCCGCCGAGCACCAGCAGGCCGCGCTGATTCACCAGCAAAAAGACCAGCAGCAGGCTCCAGGCGATCAGGCCGAGCAACGCGATGGCAGTGGGGGATTGCGACATGGGAAAGGCTCCTCGAATTGTTGTTGTGGGATGACGCGTGGCGAATATAGAGCAATTGCTCTAAATCTGCGAAGCCAACCAACAATGGGGAGGAATACCGGGAGGGCGGTTTAGCTGCGTGCGACCTGGACCACCTCGATGGGGTCGGCGTGCACCAGCACCTCGGCCCGAGGGTAGGCCGCGATGATCGCCTGCTCCACCCGCACGCACAGCGCATGGGCCTGGGACAGCGGCAACTCGCCCGGCAGCTCCAGGTGCAGTTGCACATACCAGTGGCTGCCGGAAATGCGCGTGCGCAGGTCATGGGCGCCCAGCACCCCGGGCACCGCGCAGGCGAGCTGGTGCATGCGCTCACCCACTTCCGCGGAGACTTCCTCGTCCATCAGCACTGCCACCGATTCCCGGGCGATGCTGATGGCGCTCCAGAGGATGTAGGCGGCGATGCCCAGGCCGAAGAAGCCGTCTACCCGGTCCCAGCCCTGGCTGGCCAGCGCCAGGGCGATGAGGATGCTGGTGTTGAGCAGCAGGTCCGAGCGGTAGTGCAGGGAATCGGCTCGCACCGCGGTGGAGTGGGTGACCTGCACCACATGGCGTTGGAAGGCCAGCAGGGCGAGGGTCAGCACCAGGGACAGCACCATCACCGCGATGCCCAGGCCCTGGCTGCCCAGGGGCTCCGGCTCGCGCAGGTGCTCGACCGCCTGCACGCCCACCAGCACGGCGCTGGCGGCGATGAACATGGCCTGGGCCAGCCCGGCGAGGGATTCCGCCTTGCCGTGGCCGAAGCGATGGTCATCGTCCGCCGGCTTCAGGGCGAAACGCACGGCCAGCAGGTTGAGCAGGGAGGCGGCGCTGTCCAGCAGCGAGTCGGTCAGGCCCGCCAGCAGGCTGACCGAGCCGCTCAACCACCAGGCGACGGCCTTGGCCAGCACCAGGGTCAGGGCGACGCACAGCGAGGCACTGGTGGCCAGGCGCAACAGGCGCGCGTGCTGCGCTGAAGTGCTCATGAACGGCTGGGCTGGTAGTAGATGAAATCCAGCGGCGGGCTTTCCAGGCCCATCGCCGTCATCGCTGCGGTCACCTGGCCCCGGTGGTGGGTGCCGTGGTTCACCAGGTGGGTGATGATTTCCGCATGGGGGCGGCGGAAGGGCTCGCCCTTCATGTTCTGGTACTCCAGGGGCGCGGCCAGGGCGTCGTCGTCCTGGCCGGCCAGCCAGGCACGCCACAGGCCGATGCCTTCGGCCAGCACGGCGGCCAGGGCGGCGCGGTCCGGCGCGGCCTCGGCGTCCAGCCGCTCGAAGGGGCGGGGCAGGTGCAGCAGGCGGGAGAACCAGATGCGGTCCACCACGGCCAGGTGGTTCAGGGTGCCGTGGATTGAGCCGAAGAACAGGCCGCGATCGGCCCGGTAGCGGGTGTCGTCGAGGGGCGCGAGGCTCGCCAGCAATTGCCGGTAGGCCCAGCCGTGGTAGGCCAGGAGTCTGTCGAAATGGCTGGCGAGCGCACGCATCAGGCGGCCGGTTTCAGGCCATAGGCGGCCAGTTGCTCGAGGCTGCCGCTGTGCTGGATCAGGCGCGGGTCGTCCAGCGGCAGGTTGCGGCCGGTTTCACGCTCGATGATCGCCTTGAGGCGGGCGTTGTCGATCTTGCCGTCGGTGCCGATGGCGTCTTTCAGCAGCGCCGGGTCGACCTGGGCGGTCTCGTTGTCCGGCAGGTAGATGGCACCGGTGGCGAAGTCGACGCCGAAGGCGATCAGGCCGGGGATCACATAGAAGAGGATGCCGACGGCGTTGAGGGCGGCGACCACGGGGTCGATCTTGCCTTCGATCTGGCCACGGCGGTCAGGGAAGAACAGCGTGCCGCAAGCGGTCAGCTGGGTCAGCAGGGCGGCGGCGACGGCACCACCGATCAAACGGGAAGACATGCGCATATGCGGCTCCAGGCGAGAAAGTGGCGTCACTATACCAAGGCGTTCATTGCAAAACGCACGGCAGTGTTGAGACCACACGAAAGGGCTGGCAGTTCGCCGCTATAATCGCCACCCCGCGTTGGAGCCCCCATGAATCCGCTACCCATCGATGCCGTCCTGCCCGCCCTGCGCGAGGCCCTTGCGCAGCGCCACGAAGCGGTGCTCGAAGCGCCCCCCGGCGCCGGCAAGACCACCCGCGTCCCCCTGGCGCTGCTGGGCGAACCCTGGCTCGCCGGGCAGTCCATCCTCATGCTCGAACCCCGTCGCCTGGCCGCCCGGGCCGCCGCCGAGCGCCTGGCCGACGAGCTGGGCGAAAAGGTCGGCGAGACCGTGGGCTACCGCATCCGCCTGGAGTCGAAGGTCGGCCCGCGCACGCGCATCGAAGTGGTCACCGAAGGCATCCTCGCCCGTCGTTTGCAGGACGATCCGGCGCTGGAAGGCGTCGGCCTGGTGATCTTCGACGAATTCCATGAACGCAGCCTCGACGCCGACCTGGCCCTGGCGCTGACCCTCAACGGTCGCGCGCTGCTGCGTGACGAGCCGCCGCTGAAGGTGCTGCTGATGTCCGCCACCCTGGAGGGCGAGCGCCTTTCCAGCCTGCTGGACGCGGCGCCCGCGGTGCGCAGCGAGGGGCGCATGTTCCCTGTGGATATCCACTGGGGGCGGCCCTTCCAGGCTGGCGAATACATCGAGCCGCGGGTGCTGCAGACGGTGCTCCTGGCCCTGGCCGACCAGCCGGGCAGCATCCTCGTGTTCCTCCCCGGCCAGGCCGAGATCCGCCGCGTCGCCGAGCAGCTCGGCGAACAGCTGCAGGGGCGCAGCGACGTCCTGCTCTGCCCGCTGCACGGCGAGCTCGACCTGGCCGCCCAGCGCGCCGCCATCGAGCCCGCGCCGGCCGGCAAGCGCAAGGTGGTGCTGGCCACCAATATTGCCGAAACCAGCCTGACCATCGACGGCGTGCGCGTGGTGGTGGACGCCGGCCTGGAGCGGGTGCCCTGTTTCGACCCGGCCAGTGGCATGACCCGCCTCGACACCCAGCGCATCTCCCGCGCCTCTGCCACCCAGCGTGCCGGCCGCGCCGGGCGCCTGGAGCCGGGCGCCTGCTACCGCCTCTGGTCCGAGGCCCAGCACCAGCAGCTGGCCGCCCACGGCAGTGCTGAAATCCTCCAGGCCGACCTCGCCGGCCTGGCCCTGCAACTGGCGCGCTGGGGCGTGGAGCCCGGCGAACTGGCCTGGCTCGACCCGCCGCCCGCCGCCGCCCACGGCCAGGCCCGTGACCTGCTGCGCCGCCTGGGCGCCCTGGCCCCGCGCGACAGCGGCGGCCTGACGCTCACCGCCCACGGCCAGGCCATGGCCGAGCTGCCGGCGCACCCGCGCATCGCCCACCTGTTGCTGCGCGGGCAGGCGCTGGGGCTCGGCAGCCTGGCCTGCGACCTCGCTGCGCTGCTGGGCGAGCGCGACATCCTCCGGGGTGGCGGCGCCGACCTGCACAGCCGCATCGCCCTGCTCACCGGCGAGGCAGGCGCCGCCCGTGGCGCCAAGGGCGGCGTGCAGCGTGCCCGCCAACTGGCCCGACAGTTCCGCTCCTACCTGCGTGGCACCGCCAGCGAAGCCGTGGCCGACCCGGACCACCCGCGCTGGCTCGGCTGCCTGCTGGCCTTCGCCTACCCCGACCGCATCGCCCAGCAACGCCGTCCCGGTGGCGCCGAATACCGCCTGGCCAACGGCCGTGCCGCGCTGTTCGCCGAGCCCGATGCGCTGATGAAGGAGCCCTGGTTGGTAATCGCCGACCTGGGCAGCCGCCAGGGCCAGCGCGAGGAGCGCATCTACCTCGCCACCGACCTCGACCCGACGCTGTTCGAAGGCCCCCTGGCCGAACAGGTCAGCGCCCAGGAGCTGCTGGATTGGGACGAGCGCGAAGGCGTGCTGCGGGCCGAACGCCAGCGGCGCATCGGCGAGCTGGTGCTGGATCGCGAACCCCTGGCCAGCCTGGACGAAGCCGCGCGCACCCGCGCCCTGGTGGGGTTGGTGCGGCGCAAGGGCCTGGAGCTGTTGAGCTGGACGCCGGACCTGCGCCAGTGGCAGGCCCGCGTGGCGCTGCTGCGGCGTCTCGACCTGGCCCGTCAGGGCAGCAGCGACTGGCCGGACCTCTCCGATGCCGCGCTGCTCGATTCCCTGGAAGACTGGCTCGCACCCTGGCTGGGCAAGGTCAGCCGTCTCAGCCACTTCTCCGCCCTGGAGCTGCCGGGCATCCTCGCCGGCCTGCTGCCCTGGCCGCTGCCCCAGCGCCTCGACGAGCTGGCGCCGCGCGCGATCACCGTGCCGTCCGGCTCGGCCATCCGCCTCGACTACAGCGAAGACACCCCCGTGCTCGCGGTGCGCCTGCAGGAGCTGTTCGGCCTGGCCGACACGCCGCGCATCGCCGAGGGCCGCCAGGTGGTCAAGCTGCACCTGCTGTCTCCCGCGCGCCGCCCGGTGCAGGTCACCCAGGACCTGGCCAGCTTCTGGGCCAACACCTATATCGAGGTGAAGAAGGACCTCAAGGGCCGCTACCCGAAGCACTACTGGCCGGACGACCCGCTGATCGCCGAGCCCACTGCCCGGGCCAAGCCGCGCAAGTGAGGGGGTGGCTTACCAGCTGAGGAGGAACATCGCCTTGGCCAGGAAGATCACCCCCAGCATGTGCACCAGCACGCTGATGTGGATGCGCCGCGAACGCTGCGGCGTCATCTGCCCACGGCGCATCAGCACCACCACCAGCAGGAAGTGCCCGAGGATGCTCAGCGCCAGGATGATCTTCAGCGTCAGCAGGGTGCCGAAGCTGCTGGACAGCGGTGCATGCAACGCCGCCCGATAGTGCATGGCCAGCCCCAGCCCGGCACCGAACAGTGCCAGCACCACCCAGTGCATCACCTTGCGTGCGCGCTGCCCCAGCGCCTTGGAGAAGCGCTCGCGCGGCTCCTGCTCCAGCATCGGGGTGGCGCGGCTGAGAATCATCACCTCGAAAAACACCCCGCCAATGAAAAAGGCAGCGGCGGTCAGGTGGATGAACTTGAGCAGCAGGTAATGCATGGCGGGCTCCCGAACGGCGGATGGCGGCGGGCACTAAGCCCGTTGCCGATCATGCCGCGTACCGCGAAGCGCGCCCTGACCTGGGTCAGCTGTGGGTGAGGCGGCGAGGAGTCCATCGGTGCAGCGCGCCGCCCGGCTTCAATGCACCGGCGGCAGCAGGAAGCGTGCGATCAGGGGCAGGTGGTCGGAGATGCGCAGGGTATCGAGTTGGCGCACGCGTGCGTCGATGCGGGTCAGGCGGGGGCTGTGGAATACGTAGTCGAGGGTGCGGTCCGGCCCCGTCACGCGCGGGTCGTTGGGGAACTGGGTGAACCAGCGCTGGCGCTCGGTGCCGTCGGTTTCCTCGGCGGCGGGCACCCTCGGATAGGCCTTCAGCGCGTCCAGCTCGCTGTCCGGGGCGAAGCGGCTGCGTTGCACCGCGTCCAGGTGCGGGTACTGGCCGGGTGGCAACTGGTTGAAGTCGCCGCCCAGTACCCAGGGCGTGCGCTCCCGCTCCAGTTCGTCGAGCAGGCTGCGGGTCATCGCCAACTGGCGCTGTGCGGTGTCCTGGCCTGGCACCCAGGGGTCCAGGTGGGTGTTGATCGCCGCCAGGCGCCCGCCTTCGCGCACCGGCAGGTAGCTCACCAGCAGCGCCGGCTTGCGTTCGAAGGGGCGCTGCAGCAGGTCGCCTTCGGCGAGGGGCAATTGCAGGCGTTCAGCACTGTCCATGCGCAGGCGGCTGAGGGTCGCCAGCTTCATGCCGACGCTGCCGAGGATGTGCGGCTGCGGCACGAAGGCGGCCTTCCGGTAGAACGCCTGGGTGCTGCAGGGATAGACGTCGGCGAGGCGCTCGCGCAGCAGGGCCAGCTGGTCCTGGTAGTCGGTGGCGCGGGCGCCTTCGTCCAGTTCCTGGAGGAACACCAGGTCCGGTTGCTCGTCGCGCAGCACGCGCACGACCTCGTCCAGGCTGTAGGCCACGTCGGCGGCCGTCGGGCGTTCGTCCGGGCCTTCGCGGTCAGGCAGGTCGTAGTAGAAGACGTAGCGCTTTCCGGCCAGGTACTGCAGGTTCCAGGTCATCACCTTCAAGGCCTGGCCGGGTTGCAGCAGCGGCGCTTCGGCCACGCAGCTCACCCGCTCCTCCTCGCGTGCGGCGGGGTGCCAGGTCAGGCTGTAGACCAGCGCAACCAGGGCGACGGCGATGATCAGCAGGCAAAGCAGGAGGCGGCGCAGTAAGGGTGGCATCGGCTGGGAGCTGGGCTTGGCTGGAACCGGGAATGGCCGAGCATACCCGAGCGGGCGGCCTGGCCAAAACCCATGGCCAAGCGAAGCGGCCAGGACGCGTGAGCGACGCTATTCTTGTCTTGTCGCGATGGATCGCAGAGCAGTCCGGTAAAGCCGGTTTGCGCATTCCTCGGGTTGCCCTAACATTCCCGGCCCCGTAGGCAAGGGTCTTGCAGGATCGACCCGACAGTCCCGACTTCCAGGAGCAGGCATGCATCGCCAGATAGTGGTCAGTCCCGCCGAGCCGCCGGCCCTTCGCCGTGTTGGCCCGTGGCTGTTCGTGGTGCTGGGGTGGTTGCTCGGCGCCACCGCGGCGCTGGCCGAGGAACGCGCGCCGCTGCGGGTGATGACCGATTATTGGCCACCCTTCCGCATGGAGGGCGAGCGCGGTGCCCTGCATGGCCTGGACATCGACCTGCTGGCCGAGCTGGAGCATCGCACCGGGCTGCGCTTCGATGTGCAGCGCGCGCCCTGGGCCCGTGGCCTGGCTGCCTTGCAGAGCGGCTCGGCGGACCTGATGACGGGCCTGGCGCGCACCCCCGACCGCGAGCGCTACATCGACTACCTGCCCATTCCCTATTACGCCTGCGCACCGCGCCTGTACGGCACGCCGGAGCTGGCGGCGAGCATCACCCGCTACGAGCAGCTGCGCGGCCCCACCATCGGCTACGTGCTGGAGTCGGTGTACTTCCAGCCCTTCGATTCCGATGCCGGCTTGCGCAAATCAGGGGTCAACAACGAGCAGCAGCTGCTGGAGATGCTCATGCGCGGGCGCCTGCAACTGGTGATCGGCACCGATTGCCAGGTGGACTACGAGCTGCGCGACCCGCGCCTGGCCGGGCGCATCGTCAAGACCGGCTACCAGCCGCAGACCCGCACCGAGCTGTTCATCGGCTTCACCCAGCAGCACCCGCTCACCGAGGAAAAGAAGCGGATCGCCACCGCCCTGCAGCAGATGCTCGACGAGGGCTGGGTGGCCGAGGCCGCCAAGCGCTACCAGCCCGCCACTCAGTGAGCGTGGGGTTCGACCACCAGTTCGTAGTCCAGGCTGGTGTCCCAGAACGCCGCCTCGATCTTGTGCCCGTCCGGGTCCCGCACGAAGCAGCCGAAGTAGGGCGCGCCGTATTCCGCGCGGGGCCCCGGCTCGCCATCGGAACTGCCGCCGCCGGCCAGGGCCGCCTGGTAGAAGGCCTGCACCGCGTCCTTGTCCGCCGCGAAGAAGCCGATGTGGGTGCCGTTGCCGGTGCTGGCGGGCTTGCCGTCGATGGGCTTCTGCACCCAGAACTCCGGGTACTCGCGGCCATAGGCCACGGCGCCGGGGTGCTCCAGTACGCGGCGGCAGCCGAGGGTCGGCAGCACCTTGTCGTAGAAGGCGAGGGCGCGGTCGAAGTCGTTGGTGCCGAGCGAGATATGGGAAAGGATGCTGGGGTTTTCGGCCATGGAATGAATCTCCCTGTGCAATGGCCCGGACAAGATTAGCCGGCTTTCAGTGTTCCGCTGCCGGCTCCCCCAGCAGGCTGAACAGGCGGAAGATCAGCACGCTGGTGAACAGTTGCAGGAAGCCGTCCAGGCAGTCGACGAAGATGCTGGCGACGGTGTCCGGGCGTTCGCCCAGCTCGCCATAGGCCCACCACTCGAAGAGCCACACCGGCCCCATCGCCAGGAGGATGCAGCAGAGGATGGTGAGGAAGTGCCCGTCACTCATGCGGAAGCTCTGCTTCATGGCGTCCATCGGCGACATGCCGTCCAGCACCAGCAGGTACTCGGCGAATGCCAGCCGGCTCATGACCCACAGCCCCGGCAGGATCAGCAGCGAGGCGCCGAGCATGATCAGCAGCGTACTGAAGGCCGCCAGCACCGCGAAGGACGGCCAGCGCAGCAGCGCCAGGCCCCATATCTGCTTCTTCTTCAGGCTCACGCGGCTGCTGCGGCTGTCGAGGAAAACGATCAGCGCGCCGGTGTAGAGCGGGTAGAACACCAGGCGGATGAGCAGGTCTGAGGCCGCCGAAGGCGTCTCGCCCATCCAGGCGGAGGCCAGTTGCAGGGCCAGTGCCTCCAGCAGGATCACCGGCAGGCAGAGCGAGGCGATCATGCCGAAGTGACGGCTGAAGAAGTACCAGGAGTCGCGCAGCAGCAGCAGGGGGTTCATCGACGGCGCCATAGGAATGCAGGGCAATGAGGCAACTCTAGTCGATGCCTCGCACCATCTCCAAGGCGCCGCACGTGCTAGAGGGCGGCCTGCGTCGATCCGCCTCGCCGCCGGAAGCGCGCCAGCCAGAGCGCCGCACCCAGCAGGCTGAGTTCCAGCAGGAACGACCAGTGCAGGATGAAGTTCAGCCACCAGGGCTGGTAGCGCGGCGTCACGGTGGCCAGGGAGAAGGCCTGGTCGACCCAGGGCGCCAGCCACCAGATATCGCCCACCACGCTGTCCAGCAGCAGGTGCACGCAACCGTTGAGAGTAAAGAGCACGAGCAGCACCGGCACCCAGGTGCGCTGCGCCAGACGCTGCCAGGCGAGGGCCAGCGCCAGGGCGCCGAACCACACCACAGGCCAGTGGCTCCAGTAGCTGTGGTGGTGATGCTGGCGACCATCCACCAGGTGGAAATAGAGCATGTCCAGGTCCGGGGCGAAGGCCCCGAGCAGCGCCACCGCCAGCCACAGGCGCGGGCTGCAGGCAGCGGGGCGGAAGCGACGTTCCAGCAGGGCGCCGATCAGGTAGCCCGTGGGCAGGTGGGCGACGATCACGATGCCAGTCCGGCCAGCAGGGCCTCGCTCTCCAGCACCTCGGCGTACTCGCCGGCGAGGTTGGCCATGGCCATGTCGTGCACTTCTTCGGCGCTGCGCGGGCGGCCGGCCCAGTCGGCCTTGGCGAAGGTGTAGCAGGCGTCGGCTACTACTGTGGTGGCGAAGCCCAGGTTGCTGGCGCTGCGCGCGGTGGCCTCCACCGAGTTCTCGCTGGCGACCCCGGTGATCACCACGCGGCGGATGCCGCGCACATGCAGCCAGCGCTCCAGGGCGCTGTGGGTAAAGGCATCGGTGACGTTCTTCTCCAGCACCTGCTCGCCAGGTGCCGGCGCCAGCGCCGGCTGGAACAGCGCGCCGTCCTGCCCCGGGGCGAACACCGAGCCCGGCTCGCGGGACATGTGGCGCACGTGCACCAGCGGCCAGCCGTGCTCGCGCCAGTGGGCGAGCAGGGCGGCGATGCGTGCTTCGGCCTGGGGGTTGTTGCGTGGCGTGGTGACGCGGGCGATGCCCTGCTGCATATCGATGATGATCAGGGCGGGAGGCGCGTGGAGAGGGTCGTTCAGCGGCATATCGGGTGTCCTTTCCTCGGTGCTGGCATACTGTGCGCCGACTCTAGCAGACCGTTGAAAAAACTGACTGCGTTGCCATCGCTGCGTTAAGAACAGTCTCGTGCGCGAGTCCGATCAAAATGCTCATTTACAGCGCGTAGACTCCGCTTTTTTCGCCTGTTCTTGCCTTGCGCTGGCTGCCTCGTTTACGTTTTTTCGCAGCTTTAAACCCACGCCCGCCACCCGAGGAAAACCGGTGAAGAAGATCGCAGTGTTCGCCGATGTCCAGAACCTCTACTACACGGTGCGCCAGGCCTATGGTTGCCACTTCAACTACACCGCGCTGTGGAAGGACATCGCCGCCCGTGGCGAGATCGTCGAAGCCTATGCCTACGCCATCGACCGGGGCGACGCCCGCCAGCAGCAGTTCCAGCAGATCCTGCGCAACCTCGGCTTCACCGTGAAGCTCAAACCCTTCATCCAGCGTGCCGACGGCTCGGCCAAGGGCGACTGGGATGTGGGCATCACCATCGACATCCTCGACGCCGCCGCGCGGGTGGACGAGATCGTCCTGGCCTCCGGCGATGGCGACTTCGACCTGCTGCTGGACCGCGTTCGCGATCATGGCGTCGAAGCCGTCGCCTATGGCGTACCCGGCCTCACCGCTCAATCGCTGGTGCGCGCCGCCAGCCGTTACGTACCCATCGAGGGTGGCCTGCTGCTCAAGTGACAGCGCGCCGCCCCCGCGAAACACTGGAAATCCCGTGGACCCCATAGCCGTCATCGACTTCGAAACCACCGGCGTCACGCCGGGGGACAACTGCCGCGCCACCGAGATAGGCGTGGTCATCCTCGAGCAGGGCCGCATCGTCGACCGCTACCAGAGCCTGATGAACGCCGGCGTCTGGGTGCCGCCCTTCATCGAGAGCCTCACCGGCATCAGCAACGCTATGGTCCGTGCCGCACCGCCGGCGGCCCAGGTGATGGGCGAGGTGGCGGATTTCGTCGGCGACATCCCGTTGCTGGCGCACAACGCCTCCTTCGACCAGAAGTTCTGGGACGCCGAGCTGGCGCGCCTCGGCCGCCGTCGCCGGCAGGCCTTCGCCTGCTCCCTGCTGTTGTCGCGTCGCCTGCTGCCGGAGGCGCCCAACCACAAGCTCGGCACCCTCAACAGCTGGGCGCGCCTGCCTCACAAGGGCCAGGCCCACCGGGCGCTGGCCGATGCCGAGATGGCGGCCAACCTCACCCTCTTCATCGCCGAGCGCCTGCGTGACCGCCACGGCGTGCAACGGATCTCCCACGAGCTGTTCTGCAGCCTGCAGAAAGTCCCCGCCGCCAAGATCCTCGATGCGCTGAAGCGGCTGTAGATGCGCTCGGAACCCCGCGCGGCGATGCGCCTCGGGTGGATGACGCTCTTTTCATCCACCAGGCGATGTCGAGTCCCGCACCGCCTGGTGGGAGCGAATTCATTCGCGATGGAATGTCCGGCCACGCGTAGCTCAGTGCCGGCGGCGGGTCTTTCGCGGCTGAAGCCGCTCCCACAGGATTGCCCGCAGCGATGCCGAATAGGACTGCGTTGGGCCTCGCTGCGCTCGATACCAACCTAGGAAGCCGTGCGCGGCGATGCGTCCGGGAGCATCTGTGGTGGCAGCTCTGCGGCCTGCTTGGCGAATGAATTGGCTATGTGTGCGTTAGCTGTTGTGGT
The DNA here is from genome assembly GCF_025685765.1 of Pseudomonas sp. PDM13. Classification (NCBI taxonomy): domain Bacteria; kingdom Pseudomonadati; phylum Pseudomonadota; class Gammaproteobacteria; order Pseudomonadales; family Pseudomonadaceae; genus Pseudomonas; species Pseudomonas sp. PDM13. The sequence continues at coordinate 28,151 of NZ_JAOTQU010000045.1, forward strand.
TTTAATGCAGGAGCTCAAACACGGTGCTTTCCGGGCACCAAAGGATTTCTGCCACCGCCACCGCATGGGTTTCGCTTCGCTCTACGCCATCCTACGAAAGCCGCCGCTACGTGCACGTTGGGTTGGTGCGCACATCAATGTGTGGATTTGAGCGAAGAAAGTTGGAGCAGCCGCCAACGCCCCTCCAGGAGGCTGAACGCAGTCGTT
>NZ_JAOTQU010000046.1:0-24361 GCF_025685765.1 Pseudomonas sp. PDM13
ACCTTTCTTCGTCCAGCGCATCGCCACGTGGTGCGCACGGGCTTTCGTAGGATGGTGTAGAGCGAAGCGAAACCCATGCGGTGGAGGTGGCACGAACTCTTGGGCGCCCGGAAATGGCCGTGCTTGAGCGCTTGCATTAAAACCACAACAGCTAACGCAAACAGAGCCATTGAAATTGCCCCTACATTCCGCCATGCAACGCCCCGACGCCCCATCGCGGATTAATCCGCTCCCACGACCCACCCGCACCCCGGGCCTCAGCCCGGGACGAACAGGCTCGGCGAATGCGCCACGAGGGTGCGGGTGTATTCGGTGCGCGGCTGGTCGAGCACCGCGTCCACGGCGCCTTCCTCGATCACCCGGCCCCGGTGCAACACCACCACGCGGTCGGCGATGGCGCGGACCACGCCGAGGTCGTGGGTGACGAAGAGCAGGGTCAGCCCGTCCGCCTGCAGCTCGCGCAACAGGGCGAGGATCGAGGCCTGCACCGACACGTCCAGCGCCGAGGTGATCTCGTCGCAGATCAGCAGCTTCGGCTGGCACACCAGGGCACGGGCGATGGCCACGCGCTGGCGTTCGCCGCCAGACAGGCTGTGGGGATGGAGGTCCGCCACCGAAGGCGGCAACGACACCCGCGCCAGCACCGCCTCGATGCGCGCGCGGCAGGCTTCGCCGCGCAGGCCGAAGAAGTGCTCCAGGGGCGCGGCCAGGGTCTCGCCCACGCTGTGGCGCGGGTTCAGCGCGCGGTAAGGGTTTTGGAAGATGTACTGCACCTGGTGGCGCAGCGCCGTGGAGCGGTTGCGTGCGCGCAGGTCCAGCGGCTCGCCGGCGTAGTGCACCTCGCCCTGGGCGTTCTCGCCCAGGCCGGCCAGGGCACGGGCCAGGCTGGTCTTGCCGGAGCCGGACTCGCCCACCAGCGCCAGGCACTCGCCCCGCGCCAGTTGCAGCGACACATCGAACAGCACCTGGCGGTCGTAGGCCACGTTCAGCCCCTGCACCTCCAGCAGCAGCGGCCGCGCCTCCAGCGCACCCGCAGCCAGCGGCGCCTCCTCGACCAGCGCCAGGGGCTCGCGATGGGGCTCCAGGCAGGCCACCCGCTGCACCGGGTCGAGGCCGCGCAGGGGCGGCTCGGCCCGCTCGCAGGCGCTTTGCCGACGCGGGCAGCGCGCAGCGAAGGCACAGCCCTGGGGCCGCTGCCCCGGTGCCGGCGCGTGGCCGGGAATGGCCCGCAGCGCCAGGCGCCGGGCCACATCCGGAATCGCCGCCAGCAGCCCCAGGCTGTAGGGGTGCGCCGGCCGCTCGAACAAGCGCTCACGGGGCGCCGCCTCGACGATGCGCCCCGCGTACATCACCACCACCCGGTCCACCAGGTCCTTGATCACCGCCAGGTCGTGGGAGACGTAGACCGCCGCCACGCCCTGGCGTTTGCACAAGCGCCGCAGGGTTTCGAGGATGTGCGCCTGGGTGGCCACGTCCAGCGCCGTGGTCGGCTCGTCGAGCACCACCAGTTTCGGCCGCAGGACGAAGGCCAGGGCCAGCAACACCCGCTGCTGTTGGCCGCCGGACAACTGATGGGGGAAGCGCCGGAGGAACTCGGCATCATCCGGCAAACCCACATCGCGCAGGGTCTCGCCCAGGCGCTGCTGCTGCGCATCCGCCGGCAAGCGCTCGTGGGCGGCCAGGGTCTCGCCCAGCAGCGCACCGATGCGCAGCGCCGGATTCAGCGCCGTAGCCGGGTCCTGGGGCACGTAGCCGATCAGCCCGCCACGGGCACGGCGCAGCGCCTCGCCACGCAGCTCCAGCAATGAATGCCCGGCCACTTCCACCCGCCCGGAGGCGATGCGCGCACCGCGCCGGGCATGGCCCAGCAGCGCGGTGGCCAGGGTGGTCTTGCCGGAACCGGACTCGCCCACGAGGCCGAGAATCTCCCCCGGCGCCAGACTGAAGGAAATGCCCTCCACCACATCGGCGCCGCTGGCCAGCTCCACCCGCAACTCGCTGACCCGCAGCGCCGGCGCCAAGGGCTCGGCCAGGGGCAGCACCGGTTCCACCTGCAGTTCGGCCAGGGCGCTCATGGCTGCTTCTCGCCGATCTGCGCACTGCTGCGGCCGATGCCCTCGGCGAGGATGTTGGTGCCATAGGCGAACACCGCGATCAGCAGCGCCGGCACCAGCACCGCCCAGGGCTGGATCAGCAGGCCCGCCTGGTTCTCGTTGATCATCAGCCCCCAGTCGGCGGCCGGGGGCGCCACGCCGTAACCGAGGAAGCTGAGGCCGGAAAGAATGCCCACGCCCCAGGTCAGCATGTTGCCGAAGTGCACCAGCAGCGGCGTGAGGATGTTCGGCAGGATCTCGCGGAAGAGGATGCGCGAGCGCGAGTAGCCCATCATCTCCGCCGCCTCGACGAACTCCTGCCCCGCCACCGCCACCGTGCTGCCACGGGCCAGGCGCACCACGCTGGGGATGAAGGCAATGGCCACGGTGATCACGATCAGCCAGCTCTGGCGGCCGAGCATGGAGACGATCAGCAGCACCAGGATCAGATCCGGGAAGGCCAGCGCCACATCGGTGGCCCACATGATCGCCTGGTCCAGCCGACGCCGGGAAAAGCCCGCCAGCAAGCCCAGCGCACTGCCCACGGCCAGGGCCAGGAAGGCCGCCGCGAGGGACATCCACAGCACCGAAAGACCGCCGGCCAGCAGGCGCGAGAGCACGTCGTGGCCGAGAAAGTCATGGCCCAGCGGCGCGGCGGCACTGGGCGCGCCGTACACCGGCCCGACCATGTCGGTGGGCGCGTGGGGCGCCAGCAGCGGGCCGAGCAGCGCCAGGGCGAACACCAGCGCCGTCACCACCGCGCCCTTGCGGGTCTGGGGTTCGCGCAGCAGGCGGCGCCAGGAGGAAGAAGTCGCGGTCATGGAAGGGTCCTCACGGCGCCTTGGCCGGTTGCCGCCGCCACCAGGGCAGGATGCCGCGGCGGTTGCGCTGGATCATCCGCACGCGGCGCGCGGTGCGGAGTTTCGGGGTGAGCAGCACGGTGAGCAGGTCGGCCAGCAGGTTGATCAGCACCACGCCCAGGGTGGTGACCAGGACGATGGCCTGGATCAGCGGCAGGTCGCGCATCTGGATCGCCGAGTTGAGCGTGGTGCCGATGCCGGGGTAGCTGAAGATCACCTCCGCCAGCAGCGCGCCGCCCACCAGCACGCGCAGGGTCAGGGCCACGCCCTGGATCGCCGGCACCAGCGCGTTGGGCAGCGTGTGGCGCCAGACGATGCGCCGCTCGGGGATGCCGCGCAGGCGCGCGGCGATCACGTAGTCGGATTCCAGCGCCTCGATCATCGAGGCCCGCACCATGCGCGCCAGGTAGGGCAAGGCGGACAGGCCCAGGGCGAACACCGGCAGCACCAGGTACTCCAGCTGCGCCAGCAGCGGCCGCTCCGGGTCGAGGATCGACACCGCCGGCAGCAGGCTCACCTGGGGCATGGAGAACAGCAGCACCAGGGCGATGGCCAGGAGGAAGCCCGGCGTCGCCTTGAGCAGGATCAGCGCCGACAGGCCCCAACGGTCCAGGCGGCTGTCGCGGCGCAGTGCCAGGGTCACGCCCAGCAGCAACGCCAGGGGCACCACCCAGGCGAACACCCCGGCGATCAGCGCCAGGGTATTGCCGAAGCGCGCCCCGAGGATTTCGCTCACCGGCGCGCTGGAGTCCAGCGAGCGGCCCAGGTCGCCCTGCAGGGCATTGCCCAGCCAGCGCAGGTACTGCTCGAGGATCGGCCGGTCCAGCCCCAGCTGGCGCTGCAGGGTGAGGATGCTCTCCAGCGGCGCGTCGGGGCCGAGGATCACCCGCGCCGGGTCCGACGGCAGCGCCTGGGTGGCGATGAACACCACCAGGGTGATCACCCAAGCGGTGAGCAGGCCGGCGCCAAGGCGGCCGATGAACCACGACAGCCAGGCCGGCGCGCGACGGCGGTGCTGGCGCGGGGCGCAATGGGCGAGGGGCTCAGACATCGGCGAGCCACAGGCTGTCGAAGCGCCAGGAGGCGAAGGTGGTCTGCTCCGGCGTCAGGCCGCCGACCCGCACCGAGGCGGCGTCGAGCACATCACTGAAGCCCCAGATCAGCAGGCCGCCGCGTTCGTGCTGGATGGCCTGGGCCTCGTGCACCAGCGCCTTGCGCTGTTCCAGGTCCGGCTGCGCCAGGGCCTGCAGGAACAGTTCGCTGAAGCGTGGGTCGCGGAAGTTGCTGCGGTTGTAGATGGCCGTCGGTGCATCGTTGTGCAGGGCCGAGGCGAGGAAGCCACGGGCCGGCGTCGAGCCCGGCGACAGCAGCCAGTTCTCCCGCTGCGGGCCGTTGAACACCGAGCCGTCCACCTGGGTCACCTTGACCTCGACGCCGGCCTTACGCGCCTGCTGGGCGAACACCAGCGCGGCGTTGGCGCCGGCGCCCGGGGTGGTGGTCAGCTCCACCTGCAGGTTCTCCTGCCCGGCCTGGCGCAGCAGCGAACGGGCCTGTTCGGGGTCGTGGGGGCGCTGGGCGATGCCGTGGTTGTAGGTGGGATCGTGGGGCGAATAGAGGTCGTTGGCCACCCGGCCGAAACCGTTCAGCGCCCGCGCCACCAGCTCCTCGCGGTCCGCCAGCAGGCGCAGGGCCTGGCGCACCCGCACATCGTCGAAGGGCGCCTTGGCGACATTGATGTTAAAGCCGGTGAAGGCGGTGCTCGGCGAGGCGAACAGCTGCAGGCGCGGGTCGGCCTTGAGCAGCGCGCTGTGCTCGGCCTGCACGCCGCTGGCCACGTCTATCTGCCCGGCACGCAGGGCCGCCGCGCGGGATACCTGGTCCTTGAATTCGATGATCTCCAGCTCGTCGGCGTAGGGCTGGCCGGGCTTGTAGTAGTTCTCGAAGCGCGTGTAGAGCGAGCGCTGCCCGGGCACGAACTTCTTCAGCCGGTAAGGGCCGGCGCCCACGGGGTTGGTCACCGGGTCGTAATCGGTGGGGACGATGCCGCCGAAGCTGATCAGGGTCTCGTCCAGGGGGTAGAAGCTCTGGCCTTCCTTGAAGCGGATCTCGATGGTGCGCGCATCCAGCTTGCGCACCGCATTGCGGTCGATGGCCCCCACCAGCCCGGCGAAGGGCGAGGCCAGTTGCGGGTCGGTGAGGCGCAGGATGGAGAAGACCATGTCATCGGCGCTGATGGTCTTGCCGTGGTGGAACTCCAGGCCCGGCTGGATGCGGATGGTCCAGGCACTGGCATCGGCATTGGGTTCGGCGAACTCGGCCAGGGCCAGGCGCGTGCTGACGTCCGGGTTCCATTCCCAGAACTTGGCGTACAGCGCCCAGCCGCGGATGATGCCGCCGCCCACCGGCTTGTGGGCATCGAGGTTGCCGGCCTGGTCGCCGTCGATGATGCCCACCCGCAGGCGCCCGCCGTGCACCGGCTCGCCGGGCACGATCAACCCCGCCGAGGGGGCCGGTGCCCCGCCGTCGCAGCCGGCCAGCAGCCCGCCGCCCAACAGCAGGCCGCCGCCCAGGGCCGCGCTGCCGCCGAGGAAATGCCGGCGGGAGAGTTCACGCTTGATCCAGGATTCCATTGCTCGTCGCACTCCGTTTGTCACGTGCTATGCGTTGCCGGTTCGGCGGCCCCCGCCGGTACGCGGGGGCGCCGGGTTGCATCAGGCCAGCGCCGCCTTCGGCGCCCGTGCGGTCACGCCCAGTTGCGGCACTTCGAAGCCGTGGTCCAGGTCCAGCAGCGGGAACAGCAGGTCGGCCACGCGCTGGGCCTCGTCGATCAGCGGGAAGCCCGAGAGGATGAAGGCCGAGGTGCCATGGCGCTCGTACTCGCGGATGCGCTCCGCCACCTGCTCGGCGCTGCCCACCAGGTAGGTGCCGGCGGCCGGGCCGAGGATGTTGAAGCCGAACAGGCTGGGGCCGACCCACACGTTGGGGTAGATCTCCAGGTCGCGGGCCTTGGGCAGGCGCCCGGCGCGGATGCTCTCCAGGTTGCGCTGGATCTGCGGGTCGTCGCTGACGAAGCTGTCCAGGGTCTCGCCGGGCGGCAGCTGGCGCAGGATGGCGTTGCGCGCGGTCTCGATGGAGGTGCGCTGCAGCAGCTTCTCGGCATGGGCCCAAGCCTCTTCCTCGGTCTCGCGGACGATCACCTGCAGGCGCGTGCCGAAGGTCAGCTCGCGACCGATCTTCGCCGCCTCGGCGGCCACCTTGGCGAACTTCTCGCCCAGCTTCGGCGGGGTGTTGGCGAAGCTCAGGTAGACGTCCAGCAACTGCACCGAATGGGCCACGCCCGGGCCGGAAGTACCGGCGCCCCAGAGCGGGATGCCCGGTTTCTGCTTCGGCGGGTGCCAGCCGCCCAGCGGGTGGCTGGCGGCCCCCGGCTGGCGCGGTGCGAGCTTGACGTAGCGGCCGTCGTAACCCGCGGTCTCGCCGGCGTAGATGCTCTGGAAGGCACGCCAGTATTCCAGGCTGAAGTCGTAGCGCTCGTCATGCCCGTAGTGGATGCCGTAGGTGGCCAGGCTGGCGTCGTTGCCATTGACCACGTTGAACAGCAGGCGGCCGTTGGAGAACTGGTCGAAGGTCAGCGCCCACTTCGCCAGCACCGCCGGCGACAGCTCGCCCGGGTGCTGGGCGACGAGGAAGCGCAGGCGCTCGGTGGCGTCGATCAGCGCGGCGGAAACCGCCAGGCTCTCGTTTGGGCTGGAGCCCAGCAGGGAGCCGTAGTAGCCGAGGCGATCGGCGGTCACGGCGATCTGCTTGAGGTGTTGGAAATCACTCTTCCAGCGGCCTTCGGCTTCCCAGGGATAGGGGCCATCGGGGGTGGTGAGGTACCAGAGAATCTTCACAGCCATGTTCGGTGTCCTTGAACGGATTGAGGGGGCGCACGCAGCGGCACGGGTGGCGGCCGGGGCTCTCGCACGGAGCCTTGGAATGGATTCAGCGGCGGTCGATGGCGGGCACCAGGCCCAGCTCGGTGGCCTTGTCGTACAGGCCGCTCATCTTCCATTGCTGGGTCAGCACGCCCGGCCCGTAGGCACGGGAGCCGCCGATGGCTTCGGCGAGCAGCTGCAGCTGCGCGCCCTCCTCCAGCAGCAGGATGAATTCGGCGGTGGCGCGCAGGCCCTGCTTGCCCCACACGGTGGAGCCGCCGTTGGCCTCGAGGATGGCCGGCGTGTAGGGGTTCTCGGCGATGCGCTCGAGGATGAAATCCACTTCCTGCTGGCGGCGGTCGATGTACACCGGCAGCTCGCGGGCCAGCTGGTAGCGCTGCACCGGCACGTAGTGGAACGGCAGGCTGCGCTGGGTCTGCGCCCAGGCGCCGAGGTAGGGCGTATGCACGTGGGACACGGTGGTGATGTCGGCGTGCTGCTGGAACAGCTTGGTGTAGCGCCCGGCACCGCCACGGCCATGGCCGAACACCACGTTGCCGGCGAAGTCGGTGACCACCGCCTGCAACGGCTTGCGGTGGTTCCAGGGGCCCGGGTAGTTGACCGAGACCAGCAGCTCCTGCCCCGGCACCCGTTCGATGAAGCCGACGGTGCCGTTGGCGGTGATGGTGCCGGTCTCGCGGTACACGGCGAAGGCTTCGCCGGCTTCGAGAACGACGTTGTCGACGAAGGCGCGCAGCTCGTCGCTGATGTGCTGCTCGTTAACCAGGATGGTCATGTGCGGAATCTCCGGATCAGGCGCGGCGCTGGGCCAGCAGTTCGTGGGCGGCTTGCAGGGGACGGGCGTCGACCCAGTCGGCGATGTCGAAATCGCGCTCGAGGAAGCCGTGCAGGTTGAGGAAGTTCTTCTGGATGCCGAGGAATTCCAGGCGCTGGGCGGAGAGGTCCGGTGCCAGGGTGGTGTGGAAATCACCGCGGTAGGCTTCGGCCACGCCCTCGCGGCCGGCACGGGTTTCCACTTCGAGAATGGCGTACAGGTCGTCGCGGTTGTCGGCGGCCCATTCGGCGGCGCGCAGGGTCTGGGCGAGGAAGCGCACCACCAGGTCGAAATGGTCGTCGAGCAGCTCCTGGTGCACGGTGATCGGCCGGGGCGTGCCGTTGTTGACGCGATGACGCGGGTCCACCAGGTCGAGGTCGACACCCACCACCAGGCCCAGGCGGCGGGCCGCATCGGCAGCGGCGGCGCCCTTGACGTAGACGGCGTCCAGCTCGCCACGGGCCAGGGGTTCGAGGCCCGACCAGAGGCGTTGCAGGCCCTCCTCCGGGGTGCGCGCGGCGGCCTGGTCCAGCAACGGCACCTCAACCAGCTGCACGTCATCGAAGCCCAGCCCGGCCAGGGCCAGGGCGCCCTTGTAGCCGTGCAGGCTCATGGCCCGGGCGATGCTGCCGGGGCGGCTGTCACCCCAGGCCGGCAGCGCCAGGCGCTTGCCCTTGAGATCGGCGGGGCTGCGGATGCCCGAGTCGGGGCGGACCAGGATAGTCTGCCACTCCTCGATCCAGGTCAGGCCGATCAGGCGGCTCGGCGCCCCGGCGGCGCGGGCGGCCAGGGCCGGCACGTTGCCGCCCTCGCGGAAGAGCCCGGGCAGCTCGTGGTCGTAATGGTGGCGGCCGAGCTGGCGGGCCTCCTGCAGGGTGGACACCGGCAGGCCGTCGGCGGCGAATTCCTCGGTCAGCCAACCGAGCTTGTAGGCGATGCCGGAAGCGGTGGGCACCGGGCAACGGGTGAACCAGATCTGTTCCAGCGGGGCCTTCCCGGTGAAGGTCGGCTGCGCAGGGGCGGTGGCGGCTAGGGTCATGGGGCGCTCCATTCAAACGAGTCATGGCGGCCGGAACAGGCCGTTTGCCCTGCCATCGCAATGCCCGTGCCAATGCCCGCAAGCCCCATGCTCCGTGGCCTGCAGCGGAGCGCATGGAAAACCCGGCCGCCGTTCTGCTGGCCAGCCAGCAGGGTTGCGCGGCGATTGCTGCCTGCCGAGCAACCGCCCCCGCGCCGCTGCTGCCCCAGCAGCAACAGCCCGCCCGGGTGCGCCCCCGCTCATCCCCTGCAGGCCGCGCCGCGCAAGGCCTCGGCGGCCGTTGGAAAACCTCTGGCATAGAACCTGCTCAAGCCCCCACAGCGCCCGGCACAGGCCTGGCATCGCGACGTTTGAATCCACAGAGGTGAACCATGAGTACGGCCGAACGCAATTTCGCCACGGAGCAGCCGCACGCGGCGGTGAACATCCTGCGCAGCGAGGCGGATGCCATCGCGGTGGCGAAGGAAGTGGCCAGGGAGATCGCCGAGATCGCCGCCGACAGCTCGCAGAACCGCGAGCTGCCCAGGCGCCAGGCGCAACTGCTGTCCGACAGCGGGCTCACCGCCATCGGCGTGCCCAAGGCCTTCGGCGGCCTGGGCGCCTCGGTGGAAACCATCGTCGAGACGGTGCGCCTGATCTCCGTGGCCGACGGCGGTGTCGGCCAGCTGCTGCAGATCCACAACGTGATGCTGCGCGGCATCTTCAACGGCTACCCGGACGAGGTGCGCGACCGCCTGGTGGCCGACGTGCTGGCCGGCAAGCGCTTCGGCAATGCCCTGGCCGAAGTCGGTGGCAAGAACAAGTTCGCCCTCAAGACCCGCGTCGAGCGCCGCGCCGACGGCAAGCTGATCCTCAACGGCAGCAAGTTCTACTCCACCGGCTCCTACCTGGCCGAGTGGATCTCCCTCACCGCCGGCTCCGACGACGGCGGCGTGGGCGTGCTGCTCAACCGCGACACCCCCGGCCTGACCCTGGTGGACGACTGGGACGCCTTCGGCCAGAACAACTCGGTCAGCGGCACGGTGATCTTCGACAACATCGAACTGGACGAGCGCTTCGTCTCCCGCCGCCAGGGCCCGATGAAGCGCACCGGGCTGACCTTCCCGCAGATCCTCCACGCCGCCATCGACACCGGCATCGCCGCCGGCGCGCTGCAGGCCGGCGTGCACTACCTCAACCACCATTCCCGCCCCTGGGTGGAAAGCGGCGTCGAGCGCGCCAACGAAGAGCCGCACATCATCCGCCAGATCGGCGAATACGCCGTGGCCCTGCGCGCCGCCGAATCCCTGCTGCGCGATGCCGCGCGGGTGTTCGACCAGCACGAGCACGACCCGGACAACAAGGAACTGCAGGACGAGCTGATCCTCTCGGTGGCCACCGCCCGTGCCCACTCCGACGGTGCCTCGCTGAAGATCTCCAGCGACATCTTCTCGCTGCTCGGCGCCAGCGCCTCGCTGACCAAGTGGAACCTCGACCGCTTCTGGCGCAATGCGCGGGTGCACACCACCCACGACCCGATCCGCTGGCGCCTGCACCACGTCGGCAACTACTACCTCAACGGCATCGACCCGGGCGAATACACCGCCATCCTCAACGCCAAGCAGAGCGAAGGCGCCACCACGCGCTGAACCTCACCCACCCGCGTTCCATTTCCCGGCGCCCTGTTCATGCCAGGGCGTGCGGGCTTTTTCATGGATATCGAAAATGACGCCCATCACCCGCATCCTCCGCCAGGGCAACCGCCTGGCCCTCGCCTCCGGCACCGCCCTGCTGCTCGGCGCCGCCCCCTTCGCCCTCGCCGCCGAAGCGCCCAAGGCCGCCGCCCCCGCGCAACCGCCGCAGCTGGTCGCCCTCAAGGCCGCACGGCTGATCGACGTCACCAGCGGCAAGGTGGTCAAGAACCCGGTGGTGCTCATCGAAGGCGAGAAGATCAAGGCCGTCGGCCCGGACGTCGTCATCCCCGCCGAGGCCCGCATCGTCGACCTCGGCACCAGCACCCTGCTGCCGGGGCTGATCGACTCCCACGTGCACCTCGGCGGCTTCGGCCCGCGCTTCGGCACCGCCCGTGGCGCCCTGGCCGGCGCCAAGCAGGCGCTGGACACCCTCAAGGCCGGCTTCACCACCCTGCGCAACATGGGCGGCCGCGCCTTCACCGGCATCGCCCTGCGCGACGCCATCAACGAAGGCGACATCCCCGGCCCGCGCATCTACGACGCAGGCACCCTGCTCACCACCACCGGCGGCCACTGCTCCGGCCAGCCCACCACCCCCGAGGACGACAAGGACGGCGCCGGCGTGGCCAACGGCGCGGACGCCTTCGAGCGCAAGGTGCGTCAGCAATTCAAGTACGGCGCCGACTTCATCAAGGTGTGCATCACCGGCGGCTTCATGAGCGGCACCGACCCGCGCGTCACCCAGTTCAGCGAAGAGGAATTGAAAGCCGTGATCGACACCGCCCACCGCTACCGCAAGAAGGTCGCGGTGCACGCCCACGGTGCCGACGGCATCCGCCTGGCCGCGCAGCTGGGCGCCGACACCATCGAGCACGCCTCCCTGGTGGACGACGAGGGCCTCAAGCTGCTCAAGCAGAAGAACCTGCCCATCGTGCCCACCCTGGCCATCGGCGGCCTGGCCCTGGACCACGCCATCGAGGCCGGCGCCAGCCCCTACACCCTGGCGATCCTCAAGCAGACCGGCATCATCCACCGGCAGAACATCGCCAAGGCGATCAAGGCCGGCATCCCGATCATCTACGGCACCGATGCGCCCATCACCCCACACGGCACCAATGCGGTGGAATTCCACTACCTGGTGGAGGCCGGCCTCACGCCCCTGCAGGCCATCCAGGCCGCCACCATCACCCCGGCCAAGTGGCTGGAAGCCAGCGACAGCATCGGCAGCATCGAAGCCGGCCGCTACGCCGACATCATCGCCGTCAAGGACGACCCCCTCGCCGACATCAAGGTGCTGGAGAAGGTGCAGTGGGTGATGAAGGGCGGGGTGATCTACAAGGACGAGCTGCAAGGCAACCCGTAACCCCACCCGTGCACACACGCGTCGGGGCGCCCCCGCCCCAACGCCTCCCCCTTCGACCACGAGCCCCACCGATGCCCCACCGTCACCCCCTGCTCCGCTGTCTGGCCATCTACCGCGAGATGCCCTGGCGCTTCGCCCTCACCGCGCTGCTGTTCATCGCCGTCAACCTGGGCCTGGCCTGGCAGCAATGGCTGGTGGGGCACGCGGTCAACGACGTCAGCGCCGGCAACGCCGTGGTGCGCCAGGCCGACGGCAGCCTCGACGCCTCCCTGGGCTGGTACTGGTTCGCCCTGATCGTCGGCGTGGCCCTGGGCCGGGGCGTGCTGCAATACGCCGCCGGCGTGCTCTCCCTGGTGCTCAGCCAGGAGCTGCTGACGCGCCTGCGCGAACGCATCCTCGGCCAGGTCCAGGGCCTGCACCTGGGCTACCACTGGCAACACGGCATGGGCGAGATGATCACCCGCACCACCCGCGATGCCGACAAGGTGCGCGACGCGCTGATCAGCTTCTGGCGCCAACTGGTGGAAACCCCGCTGGTGGTGCTCGCCGCCGTCGGCCTGCTGTGCTGGTACCACCCCTTGCTGGGCCTGGTGCCGCTGCTGCTCACTGCGCTGGGGCTGGCCATCTTCGTGGTGCAGACCGAGCGCCTGGTCAGCCTCGACCGCGCCGTGGGCGCCGCCTATGACCGCGTCGCCCAGGACCTCAGCGAAGGTATCGGCGGCGTCCGCGTGATCAAATCCTTCGCCCTGGAAGCCAGCCGCATCCAGGGCTTCGCCAGCCAGGTCGGCCTGTTCGCCGACCACGCCCGCAGCGCCCTCGCCTACGCCGCCTCGCGCATTCCCCTGCCCCAGGCGGTGGTCGCCCTGGGCCATGTGTGGATCCTGGTCTACGGCGCCCACCTGGTGGCCGACGGGCGCATCGGCATCGGCGAGCTGGTCACCTCGCTGCTGATCGCCACCACCCTGGTGTTCCGCATCGAAGGCATCGGCCGGGTCATGCAGACCTTCGCCGACGCCCGTTCCTCCGCCGAACGCATCTGGCAGTTGCTCGACGAACAGCCGGCCATCCGCAGCGGCCAGGCGCCCCTGCCCGACGGCCCGCTGGGGCTGAGGCTCGAAGAGGTCGGCGTCAGCGCCGCCGAGGGTGGCCGCGAAATCCTCCGCGCCTGCTCGCTGCGCATCGAGCCCGGCGAAACCGTCGCCCTGGTCGGCGCCACCGGCACCGGCAAGAGCCTGCTGGCCAGCCTGCTGCCGCGCCTGGTGGACGTCAGCGCCGGGCGCCTGCTGCTGGGCTCCGACGCCGCCGGCTGGCAGGACGTGCGCCAGCTCGACCTGGCCCAGCTGCGCCGCCGCGTGCACGTGGTGCCCCAGGAAAGCTTCCTGTTCTCCGACACCCTCGCCGCCAACCTGCGCCTGGCCGCCCCCGGGGCCGACGATGCCGAACTGCTCCAGGCCCTGCACAGGGCCGCCGCCGACGACGTGCTGGAGCGCCTGCCCCGGGGCCTGGACACGCCCCTGGGCGACCGTGGCGTGACCCTCTCCGGCGGCCAGCGCCAGCGCCTCAACCTGGCCCGCGCGCTGCTCGGCCAGCCGGACATCCTCTGCCTCGACGACGCCACCAGCGCCCTCGACGCCATCAGCGAACGCCGCGTGCTGGGCAATATCCGCGCACTGCGCGGCACCACCCTGCTGGTCATCTCCAGCCGGCTCTCCACCATCCTCCTGGCCGACCGCGTGCTGCTGCTCGACCAGGGTGCCATCGCCGACGCCGGCACCCACGCCGAGCTGCTGCAACGCAATCCCATCTACCGCGACCTGCTGGGGATCGACCATGGCTAACCCGCTACCGGGCAAGGCGCTCTCGGATATCGAGATCGAGGAAATGCTCGCCCGCAAGGCGCTGGACCGCAGCATGCTGCACCGCCTGCTGCCGCTGCTGCGGCCGATACGCGGCGCCATCCTCACGGTCATCGCCCTGGAGGTGGTGCTGGTGTTCACCGTGTTCCTGCGGCCGCTGTTCGTGCGCGAGCTGCTGGACCACGGCCTGGTGCCGCAGGGCGACCACTGGCTGCTCGACGAGCGCCTGGTGGCGCTGCTCGGCCTGGGCCTGGCGGCCAGCTGGCTGGGGCGCTTCCTGCTCGCGGGGATTTCCCAGTTCATCGCCGGCAGCGCCGCCATCCGCGTGCTCAACGACCTGCGCGTGCGCGTGTTCGCCCACGTCCAGGCGCTGAGCGTCGGCTACTTCGACCGGACCAAGGCTGGGCGCATCATCTCCCGCGCCGACCGCGACGTGGACAGCCTCGAACCGCTGCTGATCCAGGGCCCGCCGGAACTGCTCGGCGCCCTGCTGCGCTGCGCCGTGGCCGGGGTGCTGCTGTGGCTGATCTCGCCGCTGTTCTTCCTCGCCCTGGTGGGCACCGTGCCGTTGCTGTTCGCCGCCACCTGGGCGTTCAAGCGCATCTCCCAGCGCAACTGGGCACGGGTGGCGGAGAACCGCAGCCGCTTCACCGCGCACCTGGTGGAAAGCGTCAGCGGCGCGCGGATGATCCAGCAATGCGTGCAGGAAGCCCCCAACCGCGCGCGCTACCGGCGCCTGCTGCTGGACTTCAACCAGGCGCTGATCCGCGGCAGCCTGCGCTCCGGCTGGTTCGCCCCCTTCACCGCGCTGCTCTCCGCCGGCGGCATGGCCGCACTGTTGCTGGTGGGCGGCCACGGCCTGGCCAACGGCACGGTGAGCGTCGGCCAGGTGGCGGAAAGCCTGTTCTACGTGATGATGTTCCTCGGCCCGCTGCAGGAGCTGTCGGACCTCTTCGAGCGCTACGCCACCGGCTCCGCCTCGGCCCAGCGCATCTTCCTGCTGCTCGACACCCAACCCGAAATCACCGACCGCCACGCGCCCCAGGCCCTGCCCGAGGCCCGTGGCGAGGTGCGTTTCGACGCCGTGCGCTTCGCCTACGACCCCAAGGCCGCGCAACCGGTGATCAAGGATCTGGACCTGCACATCCACGCCGGCGAGGTGCTGGCCATCGTCGGCCCCTCGGGCCACGGCAAGAGCACCCTGGTGCAACTGCTCACGCGCTTCTACGACGTGCAGGGCGGCAGCGTACGCATCGACGGCGTGGACGTGCGCGACGTCGCCCAGCACCAGTTGCGCCGCCGTGTCGCCGTGGTGCTGCAGGACAACGTGCTGTTCAGCGGCAGCATCCTCGACAACCTGCGCCTGGCCGCCCCCGGCGCCAGCGACGACGAACTGATCGCCGCCGCCCGCGAACTGGGCGCCGACGAGGTGCTGGAGCGCCTGCCCCACCAGTACCACAGCGAAGTCGGCCCCCTCGGCGCACAGCTCAGCCACGGCCAGCGCCAGCTGGTGTGCCTGGTGCGCGCCTACCTCGCCGACCCGGCGGTGCTGGTCCTCGACGAAGCCACCTCGGCGGTGGACGTGCACACCGAACGCCGCATCCAGCGCGCCCTGCGCCGCCTCTGCGAAGGCCGCACGGCGATCATCATCGCCCACCGACTGGCCACCATCCGCGACGCCGACCGTATCGCCGTGATCCGCAACGGCCAGCTCGTCGAACTCGGCCCCCACAGCCAGCTCATCGAGCAGAACGGCGCCTACGCCGCCCTCTACCAGACCTACCTGCGCAGCGCCGAAACCAGCGCCTCCATCGACACCATCCTGGAAAAAGCCGGCGCGGAGGGGTGATGCACGCCAGGCAACACACAGCCCGTGGGAGCGGTTTCAACCGCGAAGAGATTCGCGAATGAATTCGCTCCCACGGCCCCTCTCCAAGGCCTCGCGGTGGCACGCCCGTAGGGTGGATGACGCTCTTTTCATCCACCAGCGGAGCAGCCGGCAAGCACGAAAGGTGGACCGATAAAGCGGGGTCCACCCTACGCGGCTGGCAGCTCGGCGAAGGCCTCACGAGCGGATTCGCCCGCCCCCCAGAAGCGGGCGAATGAATTCGCCCCTACGTAGCGACAGCAGGCCGGATCATGCTCCGCGCCTACGCTCACCCGCCGCTCCGAACATCCTCACAGCCCTTCCGCCTTGCGGCCCTACACGCTCCAGCGGTACTTCGTCGTGTTGGCGCCGGAGGAGCCGGGTGCAAGGCTAGGCCTCCGGAAATATATCCAAACCAGTATATTTTCGATGATGAAACCACTACGCTTTCTGGGCGATGCCTTGAAGTGCCTGCGCGGCTTTCCCAGTGCGGCAAAACAGGACGCTGGCTACCAGTTGGACAGGCTGCAACGCGGTTGCATGCCGATGGATTTCAAGCCGATGCCAAGCATCGGTGCCGGCGTGGAAGAGATACGGATCAGGGACGAGTCCGGAGCCTACCGGGTGATCTACACCACCCGGGTGGCCGATGCCATCTGGGTTCTGCATGCCTTCCAGAAGAAGACCCAGGCCACACCCAAGCGCGACATCGAACTGGCCAAGGCCCGTTACCAGGAACTGATGCGAGGTTTGAAATGAGCGAGATCGCAAGCTTCGACAGCGTATGGGATGCCATCGCTGACACGCCCGAACAGGCAGCCAACCTGCAGGCACGCGCCGAGCTGATGCAGCAGATCGCGGCCCTCATCGAAGAGAACGGCTGGAAACAGGCGGAAGCCGCAGCTCGCTGCGGTGTGACCCAACCTCGGATCAACGACCTGCTGCGCGGGCGCATCTCGCGCTTCTCCCTGGATGCCTTGGTGAACATCGCCACCGCCCTGGGGCGACGGGTTCACCTCACTCTTGGCGTGGCCTGAGCCAGGCGAACGGGGCCATTGGCACAGCCCCGTCTCCGCCACCTCGCGGTGGCACGCCCGTAGGGTGGATGACGCTCTTTTCATCCACCAGCGGAGCAGCCGGCAAGCACGAAAGGTGGACCGATAAAACGGGGTCCACCCTACGCTGCCGGCACATCCGTGGGTCGCCGCCGTAAGCCTCGGATTACGTGGCGCCGAGCGGTAGTCGACAAGGATTTTGCGCCGATGTATCAACGGCAGGTTAAGGCCTTCGAGTCGTTCGCCATGTTGCGTAAATCCTGCCTCGCCCTGCTGGCCCTCGTTCCGCTGTGCGCCCTCGCCGATGACGTCAAGGTGCGCAACCTCGCCCTTACCCGTTCCGGGCACGACAGCTACATCAACGGCACCGCCGCCAATACCTCGGAGAAGTCCTTCTCCACCGTCACGGTGGTGTTCGACATCTACCAGGGCGACAAGCTGGTGGACACCGAGACCTTCCGTGCCAAGGGCATCGAGGGTGGCCAGGCGTGGCGCTTCTCGGTGCCGGTGAAGGCGCGCAAATTCGACAGCTACAAGGTGCGCACGGTGCTCATCGACACCGAGTTCAGCGAGTCCATCGGTGCCGCCACCGTCGCGCCCGCAACGCCCACGGTGCCCGCGCAGTAACGGGCACCGCGCCGCCCGCGTCAGGCCACCTCGCCCAGCAGCTTCTGCCCCTCGGCCCAGAGGCCGGTCATCTTCCATTGCTGCTCCAGCACGCCGGGGCCGAACTCCTTGGAGCCGCCGAGGTTTTCCGCCAGTGCC
This sequence comes from Pseudomonas sp. PDM13, assembly GCF_025685765.1. NCBI lineage: Bacteria > Pseudomonadati > Pseudomonadota > Gammaproteobacteria > Pseudomonadales > Pseudomonadaceae > Pseudomonas > Pseudomonas sp. PDM13. The sequence goes on from NZ_JAOTQU010000046.1 coordinate 17,324, forward strand.
TGGAAGTAGGCGCCCTCTTCCACCAGCAGGACCAGCTTGGCCACCTGGAGGATGCCGGTGCCCCAGAAGGTCGCCCCGCCGTTGGCCTCCAGCAGCCCCGGCGTATGCGGGTTGACCTTGATGGCGTCGACGATGAAGGCCGGCTCCGGCTGGCGGCGGTCGATGTACACCGGCAGCTCGCGGGCCAGGGTCACCCGTTGCGAGGCGGCGTAGCGCAGCGGCAGCACGCGGTGGGTGCCGGCCCAGCCACCCAGGTAGGGCGTGTGCACGTGGATCACCACATTCACCTCGGCGCGCTCGCGCAGCACCTGGGCGTAGCGCTTGCCGCTGCCGGCCTCGCGGCTTTCGCTCAGGGTCTGGGCGCGGCCCAGGGTCTCGTCGAGGTGGACCACGCCGTCGTAGCTGACCACCGAGGCGCGGATGCCCGGCTCGTCGTCCCAGGGCGAGGGCGCGCGCAGGGCGATCACCAGGTCGGTGCCGGGGACCCGCAGGTAGGCCTGCAGGGTGTTGGTGGCGGTCAGGGTGCGGGTCTCCTGGAGCACGCGGAAGGCCTTGGCGAAATCGCGCTTGGCCTGCTCCACCTGTTCGAGGATGGCGTTTCCGAGGGTGGTGCTGGTCTGGGTCATGGTGTTGTCCGTCCTTCAAGGGGTCTTGCAACGAAGCTCCGTTGCCGCCGCGGTGTGCGGTTGCAGCGATGCAGAGCAGGACTTGTGCCGACTCCTTCAACCCCTTGAAACACAAGGCCTGGCGGCAGCGGCCAGGCCATCCGCCGGCCCACTGCGGGCGATTCTGTTGCGCCCCCAACAGCCGGCTGCTGGCGGGGTGTTGCTGGAGACGCACCCCAGCGCACCACACCCTCGCCCGACGCCCACGCAGCCCTTGCCACGCCTGGCGTACAGGCCCGCCGGCAGGCCGTGGCATGGCGGTTGCACTCGCTCCTTCCCAGCGTGGCTCGCCGGCCCCGGCGGGAACCACGGCCATCTCATCAGGAGCGAATATGAGCACTGAATTCTTCTGGCGCCTGCCGCTGGGCACCGACGGACCGCAGCTGTCCACCGACAAGCACAACCGTGGCAGCCACGCGCACCGCCCGGGCAACATCGCCCCCGGCCGCCTGCCCAACGGCGAGCCCGACGGTTTCGGCTACATCGACTACATCGCCCAGGTGGCCAAGGCCGCCGAGCTGGCCGGTTTCGAAGGCGCCCTGCTGCCCACCGGCCCCGAGCCGTGGGTGGTGGCCTCGGCCCTGGCGCGGGAGACCCGTCGCATCAAGTTCCTCATCGCCTTCCAGGCCACCTGGACCCTGCCCGCCTACGCCGCGCAGCAGGCGGCCATCCTGCAGAACCTCAGCCGCGGCCGCCTGGAGTGGAACATCATCACCGGCGGCAACCCGGCCAGCCAGCGCGCCAATGGCGACTTCCTCGAACACGACCTGCGCTACAAGCGCACCGGCGAGTTCCTCGACATCATCCAGGGCCTCTGGGAGAACGAACGCTTCTCCTACGACGGCGACATCTACCAGCTGGAGAACGGCGCGCTGCCGCCCGGCCTGCATGACGAGCGCAAGCCCGGCGTGTACTTCTCCGGCTTCTCCGACGCCGCCCTGGAAGTGGCCGCGCGCCACGCCGACGTCTACCTCAACTGGGCCGAGCCGGTGGACAAGCTCAAGCCACACATCGAGCGCGTGCGCGAGCTGGCCGACAAGCAGGGCCGCACCGTGCGCTTCGGCCTGCGCGTGGACCTCTTCGCCCGCGAGACCGAGGAAGCCGCCTGGCGCGACCTGCGTGCCCAGTTCGACCGCCTCGAAGGCAAGCCCAGCTCCCTGGTGAAGAACTTCACCAGCGGCTCCGACTCGGTGGGCGGCGCGCGCCAGACCGCCTACCACCAGAACATCGACCGTTTCGACGACCTGATCCTCGGCCCCAACCTCTGGGCCGGCTTCGCCAAGGCCAAGCCCGGCCCGACCGTGGGCCTGGTGGGCAGCCACGAAAACATCGCCGAACGCCTGGTGGAATACCGCGACGCCGGCTTCTCCACCTTCATCCTCGCCGGCAACCCGCACCTGGAAGAAGCCCTGCGCATCGGCCAGGAAGTGCTGCCGCTGGTGCACCAGCGCAGCGCCGCCAGCCCCGCCGCCACCCTCAAGCAAAGTGCCTGACCGGAGCCCTACCATGAGCCAACTGGACACCCTCTGGTACACCCGCTGCCCGGTTCCCACCGGGCTCGGCATCGCCGTGCAGAAAGGCTGGCTGGAGCAGACCCTGGCCAGCCAGGGCACGCGCATCCAGTCCCTGCGCGAATCCACCGAGCAGGCGGTGCGCGAGTCGCACTTCGACCACAGCCTGCAGAACTCGGTACGCCACGGCGGCAACATCCCGGCGATCTGGGCGCGCTCCCAGGGCCGCGACACCCGCGTCATCGGCCTGTCCTGGGCGGACGAGGTGCAGCTGATTCTCACCCGCCCGGACAGCGGCATCAAAAGCGTCAAGGACCTCAAGGGTCGCCGCTTCGGCCTGCCCGACTGGCACGGCGCACAGATCGACTTCACCCGCGCCCAGGCCCTGCGCGGCCTGGAAAACGCCCTGCGCCTGGAGGGCCTGGAAGTGGCCGACGTGGAGCGCGTCGACTACCGCTACGGCGGCACCTTCAGTGACGAGCCGGTGCAGGCGGTGGCCGGCACCCCGGTGAGTTCGCGGCGTGCCGAAGGGCGCAACGCCGAGCTGGTGGGCCTGCTGCGCGGCGAGGTGGACGCCATCTTCCTCAAGGGCGCCAGTGCCGCCCAGCTGGCCCATGACTTCGGCCTGCGCACGGTGATCGACACCGGTTCGCACCCCGAGCCGCTGGTGCGCTCGAACAACGGCACGCCGCGCACCCTGACCGTCGACGCCCACCTGCTGGAGCAGCACCCGCAAGCCGCCGCCGGCATCCTCGACGCGGTACTGCGCGCCGAGGAATGGGCCCACGCCCACCCCGACGACACCCGCCGCTACCTCGCCCGCGAAACCAACAGCAGCGAGTACTGGGTGACCGTGGCCTATGGCGAGGACGCCCACCGCCGCCTGCGCACCGAACTGGACGAACAGGCCATCGCCGCGCTGCAGGACTTCACCGCCTTCCTGCACCGCTGGGGCTTCATCCCGCAGCTGTTCGACGTGCGTGACTGGATCGATACCCGACCGCTGGATTCCCTGCGCGCAGCCACTGCGCTGGCAGGCTGATCGGCCGGGCTCTACTGACCTCAACCGAGCCACTTATGAGCAAGCCACTCGACACCCTCTGGTACACCCACAGCCCGGTCCCCACCGGGCTCGGCATCGCGGTGCAGTCCGGCCGCCTGGCCGAGGCCTTCCGCCCCTTCGGCACCAGCATCCAGTCGCTGCGCGAATCCAGCGAGCGCGAGGTGCGCGAAGCCCATTACGACCACCACCTGCCCAACTCGGTACGCCACGGCGGCAACATCCCGGCCATCTGGGCCTACGCCAGCGGCGTGCAGACCCGCGTCGTCGGGCTGTCCTGGAGCGACGAGGTGCAGCTGATCCTGACCACGCCGGAATCCGGGGTGAACAGCATCCGCGACCTGAAGAACCGCCGCTTCGGCCTGCCCAAGTGGGCCAACGTGCAGATCGACTTCACCCGCGCCCAGGCCCTGCGCGGCCTGGAGAACGCCCTGCGCCTGGAAGGCCTCTCCGTGCAGGACGTCGAGCTGGTGGACTATCCCTACGGCGGCACCTACAGCGACGAGCAGAAGCACCACCTGCATGGCGCCGAAGTCAGCCTCGGGGTGGACCGCGTCAAACGCCGCAACAACGAGCTGATCGGCCTGCTGCGCGGCGACATCGACGCCATCTTCCTCAAGGGCGCCCACGCCGCCCACCTGGCCAACGAGTTCGGCCTGCAGGTGGTGGTGGACACCGGCTCGCACCCCGACCCGCTGATCCGCTCCAACAACGGCACGCCGCGTACCCTGACCGTCGACACCCACCTGCTGCACGAGCACTTCGATGCCTCGGTGCGCATCGTCGACACCGTGCTGCGCACCGAGCAATGGGCCTGGGCCAACCCGGACGAGACCCGGCGCTTCCTCGCCCGCGAACTCAACACCAGCGAGTACTGGGTCGCCGCCGCCTACGGCGAGGATGCCCACCGGCGCCTGCGCACCACCCTCGACGAACGCTCGATCGCCGCGCTGCAGGACTTCACCGATTTCCTCCACCGCTGGGACTTCATCCCGCGCCGTTTCGACGTGCGCGACTGGATCGATTTCAGCGTACTGGAGAAGGTCATCGGCTCCACCTCGCGGGTCGCCGTATAAGGCTGCTGCCCGGGCAGCAATGCCCGGGCGACTGCTTCCCCAGCAGCAACTTCCCAGCAACTTCCTGCTGCCGACAACGCACACTTTCCAGCCCCTCTCCCGGCCCTCGATTCGGCCAACTCCCACGCGCCCTTAGTTGTTACAAATCCGCGCCAAAAAAAACATTAAAATCCTTTATAAACAGTAATTTGCGAATTTAACGAAATAACCGTTCCGCCCAACAAAAGACTGGCACGACTCCTGCTCTCACCCTCTTGGCTTATTCATGGCACGCCTTGCGACCGCCCACTTGGCGACCCGTGCCTTACATATAAAGGGGAGAGAACATGCACACACCCAATCCGATTACCCGAGGCATCTGGCTGGCCTTGTTGCTGGCCGCCAGCGGCTCGCTGGTGGCCGCCGAACAGACCGATGCGAAGAAGGCCGAAGCGGCCGCCAAGGCCCAGCCGACCACCGCGCTGAAGACGGTCACCGTCACCGCCCAGCACCGTGAAGAAACCCTGCAGGAGACGCCCACCACCGTCTCCGCCATCAATGGCACCAACATCACCACCGACGGCGTGCGCGCCATCGGCGACATCACCACCTTCGTGCCCAACGCCGCGGCCAAGAACCCCGACGGCGACGGCCGCCCGCGCTGGTACATCCGTGGCCTGGGCACCGGCGACACCGGCGCCGCCACCGTATTCCCGGTGGGCATCTACGCCGACGACGTCTACCTCAACGCCCCCATCGCCGGCGGCGGCCCGCTCTACGACCTGGAGCGCATCGAAATCCTCCGTGGCCCCCAGGGCACCCTGTACGGCAAGAACACCACCGCCGGTGCGGTGAACATCATTTCCAAGAAGCCCGATTTCGACACCGACGGCTACGGCACCATCGGTTTCGGCAGCAAGAACGAACGCATCCTCAACGGCGCCATCGGCGGCGCCCTGGTGGACGAGCGCCTGGCGGCGCGGGTGGCGGTCTACTCCGAGGAGCGCGACGGCTTCACCAAGAACCTCAGCAACGACCACACCTACGGTGACGTCAACAAGAAGGCCGTGCGCCTGCAGTTCCTAGCCCAGCTGACCCCGGACCTGGAAGCCCTGTGGAAGATCCACAGCCGCGAGCACAAGGGCGACGGCAGCAACGGCTCGCTGCCGGTGGGCCGCTACTACAACGTCGGCTACGTGCGCCCCCATGGCAGCAAGATCCAGCTCAACGTCGACGAGGACGCCAAGCTCGACCACGACGGCACCTCGCTGACCTTCAACTGGGACCTGGGCGGCTACACACTCACCTCCATCACCGCCTATGACTACATCCGCAACCAGAGCGTCAGCGACGCCGACTACACGCCCTACGAGGTCAACGGCGTCAGCGACGTCGACAACGAGTACAACCAGTACAGCCAGGAATTCCGCATCGCCTCCCCCCAGGAGGACGCCCTGCGCTGGCTCGCCGGCAGCCACTACTTCCACGAGAAACTCGACAGCGACGCCCTGCGCTACGTGCGCCCCGGCACGCTGCCCAACGGCACCGGCAGCAACCAGACCGGCACCGTCTCCCGCGACCTGGCCTACACCCACAAGACCGACAGCATCGCCCTGTTCGGCAACCTCACCTATGACTTCACCGAAAAATTCAGCGTGACCGGCGGCCTGCGCTGGACCAAGGAGAAGAAGGACATCGACCTGGCCCTGACCCAGCTCCTGGCCAGCGGCGCGCCCATCGCCGGCGCCGACAACAACGGCACCAGCGAGAAGGACAAGACCTGGGACGCCTGGACCTACGACCTGACCCCGGAATACCGCATCAACGACAACCTGCGGGTGTTCTTCCGCTACGCCCACGGCTTCCGCTCCGGCGGCTTCAACACCGGCCTGTCCCAGGGGCTCTCCGGCCTCACCACCGTTGACCCGGAAGAACTGGACTCCTACGAGCTGGGGCTGAAGTCGGAGTGGCTGGACGGCCGCCTCACCGCCAACGCCAACGTCTTCTACTACGACTACTCCGACATCCAGGTGAACCTGCTCACCGTCAGCAACGGCGTGCTCACCACCGCCCTGACCAACGGCGCCGCCGGTGAGGTCAAGGGCGCGGAACTGGAAATCGAGGCCCAGCCCACCGAGTTCCTGCACCTGCGTGCCGCCCTCTCCCACCTGGACACCGAGTACACCGACTTCAAGAACGTCAACCCGCAAACCGGCGTGGTCACCGCCGACTACAGCGGCAACCGCTTCGTGCGCTCGCCGGAACAGGTGGTCTCCCTGGGCGCCGACTACACCATCCCGCTGGAAATCGGCGGCAAGCTGGTGGCCGGCGGCGACGTCAGCTACCGCGGCAAGGAATACTTCCTGGCCGACCGCCAGAGCAGCGTCGACAGCACCCTGAGCCAGCCCCACTACACCCTGGCCAACGCCCGCCTGACCTGGTTCAACCACGACGAGAAGATCAGCGTCACCGGCTTCGTCAACAACCTCACCGACCGTCGCTACCAGGTCCACGGCCGCCCCAACGGCGCCGTCGGCAGCGGCCAGTACGTGATCACCTACGGCGACCCGCGCACCGTCGGCGTCAGCCTCACCACCCGCTTCTGATCCCCACCGCCACCCCCACGCGGGAGCCCGAGCGATCGGCCTCCCGCGTTTTCATTCCAATGCTCCTGGGGAGCGAATCCCTTGGTTCTGTCTGCGTTAGCTGTTGTGGTTTTAATGCAAGCGCTCAAGCACGGCTATTTC
>NZ_JAOTQU010000047.1:0-24124 GCF_025685765.1 Pseudomonas sp. PDM13
GGGGCAAGCGTTTTTGGTTCCTTTTTTGGCGACTGAAAAAAGGGACTCGCCCGGGTGGGCGAAACCAGAAGTACCAACAAAACTCGGCAATCAGCTGGGCTCAAATCCTCTAGCGACACTTAACGCAGACAGAGCCAATGAATTCGCCCCTACAGCGTCGCGCCTACAGGCCAATCAGTGCTGGTAGCGCTTGCGGTATTCGCCAGGGGAGACGCCGAAGCGCGCCTTGAAGGCGGTGGAGAAGTAGCTGGAATCCGAGAAGCCCCAGGAGTAGCCGAGGGCCGAGAGCTTGTGCTCGGCGGCGCCCAGGCGCAGGGACTCGGCGCAGAAATCCAGCCGGCGGTTCTTGATGTACTGCGCCACCACCAGCCCCTTGCGCGAGAACATGCGGTACAGGCCGCGCACCGAAACCCCCACCTCGCGAGCCAGCAACTCGGGGCAGAGCTCCTCGGAGCGGATGTGCGCATCGATGAAGTCCAGGGTCTTGCGGAACGCCCGCTCATGGGGATCGGCATCCCCTTCGGCAGCACTGATGGCCGGGCGCAGCAGGCTGACCACCGCCTCCAGGGTCGCCTCGCTCTCGTGCTGGCTGAGGCACTCGTGCTGGCTGGCCTCGAGGATCAGCCGATGGGTGAGCAGCGCGATGGGCGAGGTGGCGGCGATCTTCTGCGCGCAGCGCACACTGCCGTAACGCAGGTTCTGCTCCACCAGGTGGCGCGGCAAGATCAGCGACAGCTGCCGGGAATTGGCGCCGTAGGTGAAGTCGCTGGGCAGCGAGGAGTCGATCAGGGTGATGTCGCCCGGGGCCAGGCGCACGCGGTTGCCGCCCTGCTCCATGTTCGACTCGCCCTGCAGCTGGAAGGCGGCGAAGAAGTGCCGGCTGTCGCTCTGCGCCACCTCATGCTCGGTACGGTAAAGCCGGGCCTGGGCGACGTCGACGAAGCTGAGCTTGATCGCGCCGGATTTGTATTCGCGGACCGCCCCGGAGAATTCCTCCCCGAGGGTCTTGGCGCAGAAGCGCCCGCAAACCTGGTTGATCCGCTGCAACCATTCGTCGAAGCGGTCGGTTCTCAGTGCACGTGCAGTCATGGCCATGGAGCCTCTGGCTAACTTTCTTATTTTTATTCAAGGCCGCATCGAGGCGACCTTCGTTCATTCTTCCTCCGTGCCATCCCGCAACCTGCGGTGCGGCCCGGCGGATCACGCCAAGCACTTCGCCCTCCAGGGCATTTCGAGACAGGAGCCCTATTTAAGCCCGCCGAACCGCCGATAGAAACTTTCGCCGACATCCGGCAGCGGGCCGTCGGCGGTTTCCAGGGCGCCATTGAGCCATTCCTCGGCCTTGGCATGCACCAGGCGATAGATGTTGCGGCACAGCTGGCGCGCCGCACGGCCTTCCCAGTCGCCCGGCAGCAGCTCGTCGGGCAGCTGCGGGTCGCGCAGCAGCAATTTGCGGTACTCGTGTATGAGCAGGGTTCGTGCCAGGAAGCAGTCCTGCGGCTGCAGCGCTTCCTGTTCCCGCAGCGCCTGCCAGAGCGGGCGGAACAGCTGGATGAATTCGCTGTAGTGGGTCGCCAGCTCGTCGATGTTCCAGCTCTCGCGAACCTGCATGCGCAGGGCCCTGGACGCCAGGACGTCCTGGGCGGTGGTCTCGAAGACGATGGTTTCCTCCAGGGCGTCGAGGTCCTGCAGGGTCGCGTTCACGTCCATGCGGTCGCAGCGCGGGCAGGCCAGCACGATGGGGGAAATCGCACCAAAACCTTGCCACTCCAGCTCCTCGCGCACCTGTTTGCGCTTTTCCTGGGGCAGCTGCGAGAGCATCACCAGGCACCAGGAGCCGTCCCAGGCCGGCAGGCTGGAGCTGTACACGCGCTTGAAGGCCTTCTCGAAACGCCGCCGCCCGGTGCCGGTGAGGCTGTAGTAGCTGCGCCGGCCGACCTTCTCGGCGGTGAGCCAGCCTTCCTTGGTCAGGCGAAAGATCGAGGTGCGGATCAGCCGCTCGTTGACGCCGATGGGCTCCAGCAGCTGGATCAGGCTGCCCAGCCACACGGTGCCGCCATGGGGTTCGATGGCATCGCCGTAGAGGGTGATGATCAGCGAGCTGGCGCGCAGCGGCGTCTGCTCCTGGAAGCGGGTGATGAGGTGCTGCAGGGGAGCGAGGGACGTCATGGGCGAACCGGGCGCTGGAAAGTTGCCGAATATACCCGCCGCATCGGCGCGCTGACCACAGTCGCACTCATGTCGATTCCCCCTTGGGACGCAGGCCGTCGACGCGGTTGCGTGGGCGATCGGCCTCCGCCGCCGCCAACGGCTCGCAGGCCACCATGCTCGCCATGCAGCGCCGCGCCAGCGCCTGGTACTCCTGGGTGCCGCGCTGCTTCCAGGCCACTTCCTCGTCGCTGAGGCGGCGCTTCACCTGCGCCGGCGCGCCCATGACCAGGGACTGCTCCGGGCACTCGAAGCGCGCCTTGACGAAGGCGGCGGCGGAAACGAACGAACGGGCGCCGATCTGCGCACCATCCATCACCACCGCATTCATTCCCACCAGGGCGTCCTCGCCGATGCGGCAACCGTGCAGCACCGCGCCATGGCCGATATGGCCGTTGCGCTCCACCACCGTGTCGCTTTCCGGGAAGCCGTGCATCACGCAGGTGTCCTGGATGTTGGCGCCCTCCTCCAGGACGATCCGCCCGAAGTCGCCACGCAGGCTGGCCAGCGGGCCCACATAGCAGTGGGGGCCGATGATCACGTCGCCGATCAAAACCGCCGAAGGGTGCACGTAGGCGCTCGGGTCCACCACCGGAACCAGGCCGTCGAGGCTGTAGCAGGTCATGGCGCGGCACTCCGCGCGATGGGCTGTAGAGGGGAAAGGCGGCTCATGGTCGGTCCTCGCAGGGCGATGCCGCAACGGAAAGCGATGCGACGGATGACGCAACTTGTATCACATCATTTTTATCGGATAAAGCAGGCAATCGCGTATCGGTTGACGCGAGGCCCACGCCTGTCTCGCGAAACCCGCATGAACACTGGACAAGCCTCCTAGAAAAGGTCAACAGGCCACCACCCGGATACCCATCGAAGCATGGAAAGTCACCCCATTAGAGACACATAAATACGATTCAATACTTATTGTTTTGTATCGCTTCATGCGTATACTCCGGAAAACCGCCAGCCCGCCCAACGGACGAACGCCTGGCAATCCAACAACAAAGCCCGGCCCAGATGCCGTGCGTGCACCGTGAGGGCCCGTTCCATGCCCGAGACTCTTGCCGTCCTGCCCCCTGACCGGGGCGTGCGCCTGATCACCCTGCAGCGCCCGGAGGCGCTCAACGCCCTGAACACCCGGCTGCTGGGCGAACTGGCCCAGGAACTGGACGATGCGGAACACGACCCGCAGACCCGCGTGGTGGTAATCACCGGCAGCCGCAAGGCCTTCGCCGCCGGCGCCGACATCAACGAGATGGCCGAGCGCGACCTGGTGGGCATCCTCGACGACCCGCGCCAGGCCCACTGGCAGCGCATCACCCGCTTTCCCAAACCCCTGATCGCCGCGGTCAACGGCTTCGCCCTCGGCGGCGGCTGCGAACTGGCCATGCACGCCGACATCCTCATCGCCGGCGAGGACGCCCGCTTCGGCCAACCGGAAATCAACCTCGGCATCATGCCCGGCGCCGGTGGCACCCAGCGCCTGCTGCGCGCCGTGGGCAAGTCCCTGGCCATGCAGATGGTGCTCAGCGGCGAGGCCGTCGACGCCCGCCACGCCCTGCGCGCCGGCCTGGTCAGCGAAGTGACCCAGCCGGAATTCACCGTCGAGCGCGCCCTGGCCATCGCCCGCGTCATCGCCGGCAAGGCGCCCCTGGCGCTGCGCCTGGCCAAGGAGGCGCTGCTCAAGGCGCAGGACACCGACCTCGCCAGCGGCCTGCGCTTCGAGCGCCACGCCTTCACCCTGCTGGCCGGCACCCGTGACCGCGAAGAAGGCCTCGCCGCCTTCCGCGAGAAACGCACCCCCGAATTCACCGGCCGCTGACCCGGCCGCCCACAACGTCGACTCCATAGAGCGCACGCCATGAATTTCGAGCACATCCTGTTTTCCATCGAGGCCGGGGTCGCCACCCTCAGCCTCAACCGCCCCGAACAGCTGAACAGCTTCAACGCCGCCATGCACGGCGAGGTCCGCGAGGCCCTCAAGCGCGCGCGCCAGGACCCGGAGGTGCGCGTACTGCTGCTCACCGGCGAGGGCCGCGGCTTCTGCGCCGGGCAGGACCTGGCCGACCGCAACGTCGCACCGGGCGCCGAAATGCCCGACCTGGGGCTGTCCATCGAGCGCTTCTACAACCCGCTGATCCGCGCCCTGCGCGACCTGCCGCTGCCGGTGATCTGCGCGGTCAACGGCGTGGCCGCCGGTGCCGGCGCCAACATCCCGCTGGCCTGCGACCTGGTGCTGGCGGCGCGCTCCGCGAGCTTCATCCAGGCCTTCTGCAAGATCGGCCTGGTGCCCGACTCCGGCGGCACCTGGAGCCTGCCGCGCCTGGTCGGCATGGCCCGCGCCAAGGCCCTGGCCCTGCTGGGCGACCGGCTGACCGCCGAGCAGGCCGAGCAATGGGGGCTGATCCACCGCGTGGTGGACGACGCCGAGCTGCGCGACGAGGCCCTGAAGCTGGCGCGCCACCTGGCCACCCAGCCCACCTACGGCCTGGCCCTGATCAAGCGCGCCCTCAACGCCAGCCTGGACAACAGCTTTGACCAGCAGCTGGAACTGGAGCGCGACCTGCAGCGCCTCGCCGGCCGCAGCGAGGACTACCGCGAAGGCGTTGGCGCCTTCATGGAGAAACGCACCCCGAGCTTCAAAGGACGCTGAGCCCATGCACGCCCTGAACAGAGAAACCCCGGTGGCCGTGATCGGCGCCGGTGCCATGGGCGCCGGCATCGCCCAGGTCGCCGCCCAGGCCGGGCACCCGGTGCGCCTGTACGACACCCGCCCCGGCGCCGCGGCCCAGGCCATCGCCGGCATCGACCGGCAGCTCGCCCGCCTGGTGGAGAAAGGCAAGCTGGAGGCCGCCGCCCAGGCCGCCATCCTCGCCCGCCTGCGCCCGGCCGATGCGCTGGAAGAACTGGCCGACGCCGGCCTGGTGATCGAGGCGATCGTCGAAAAGCTGGAGATCAAGCGCGAGCTGCTGCAGCGCCTGGAAGCCCTGTGCGCCCCCGACTGCATCCTCGCCAGCAACACCTCCTCACTGTCCATCACCAGCCTCGCCGCCGGCCTGCAGCACCCGGGCCGCGTGCTCGGCATGCACTTCTTCAACCCCGCACCGCTGATGGCGCTGGTGGAAGTCGTCTCCGGCCTCGCCAGCGACCCGACCCTGGCCGCCCGCCTGTTCGCAACCGCCCGCGCCTGGGGCAAGCAGCCGGTGCACGCGCGCTCCACCCCAGGTTTCATCGTCAACCGCGTGGCGCGCCCCTTCTATGCCGAAAGCCTGCGCCTGCTGCAGGAAGGCGCCGCCGACTGCGCCACCCTGGACGCCTTGCTGCGCGAGGCCGGCGGCTTCCGCATGGGCGCCTTCGAGCTCACCGACCTGATCGGCCATGACGTCAACTACGCCGTCACCTGCTCGGTGTTCGACGCCTACTACGGCGACTTCCGCTTCCAGCCCTCGCTGATCCAGAAGGAGCTGGTGGAAGCCGGCCGCCTCGGGCGCAAGAGCGGCCGGGGTTTCTACGACTACGCCGAAGGCGCCGAGCGCCCACAGGCGGCGACGCTCGCCAGCACCGCCACCGTGGACGCCTGCGCCATCGAAGGTGACCTCGGTGTCGCCGCCCCGCTGGTGCAGCGCCTGGAAAGCGCTGGCTTGCGGGTCACCCGCCGTGACGGCGCCGGGCTGCTGCGGGTCGGCGATGCCACCCTGGCGCTGAGCGACGGCCGCCTGGCCGCCCAGCGCGCCCGCGAGGACGGCCTCGACAACCTGGTGCTGCTGGACCTGGCCCTCGACTACGGCCGCGCCGAACGCCTCGGCATCAGCTGGGCGACGGGCACCACCCAGGCCGCCCTCGACGCGGCGGTCGCCCTGCTCGCCCGCGCCGGCATCGCCGCCAGCCCGCTGGCCGACGTCCCCGGCCTCGCCGTGCTGCGCACCGTGGCCATGCTCGCCAACGAAGGCGCCGACGCCCTGCTCCACGGGGTCGCCAGCGCCGCCGACATCGACCTGGCCATGTGCGCCGGGGTCAATTACCCGTGCGGCCCGCTGGCCTGGGCCGACGCCATCGGCCTGCCGCAGGTGCTGCGCACCCTGGACAACCTGCAGGCCGCCTATGGCGAGCCGCGCTACCGCCCCTCGCTGGCCCTGCGCCGCCGGGTGGCCGAAGGGAGGACGCTGCATGACCAACCGTGAAGCCCTGTCGCTGGCCGAAGCCTGCGCCAGCACCCTGTACGAACGCGACGCCGCCAGCCAGGCCATGGGCATGCGCCTGCTCTCGGTGGCGCCCGGCGCCGCGCGGGTCGGCATGAGCGTGCGCGCCGACATGCTGCAGGGCGTCGGCACCTGCCATGGCGGCCACCTGTTCGCCCTGGCCGACTCGGCCTTCGCCTTCGCCTGCAACACCTACAACGAAGTCACCGTGGCCATCGGCTGCAGCATCGACTACGTGGCCCCGGCGCACCTGGGGGACACCCTCACCGCCCAGGCCACCGAACAGAGCCGCAGCGGCCGCACCGGCAACTACGACGTACGCATCGAGAACCAGAACGGGCAGCTGATCGCCCTGTTCCACGGCAAGTCCTACAAGGTGCGCGGCACCCTGCTCGACGAGGAATCCCTGCATGAATGACGCCCTGATCATCGACGCCGTGCGCACGCCCATCGGGCGCTATGCCGGCGCCCTGTCCTCCGTTCGCGCCGACGACCTCGGCGCGGTGCCGATCCGCGCCCTGATGCAGCGTCACCCCGAGCTGGACTGGGGCGCCATCGACGACGTGATCTACGGCTGCGCCAACCAGGCCGGCGAAGACAACCGCAACGTCGCGCGCATGGCCGCCCTGCTCGCCGGCCTACCGGTCACCGTGCCCGGCACCACCCTCAACCGCCTGTGCGGCTCGGGACTGGACGCCATCGGCAGCGCCGCCCGCGCCCTGCGCTGCGGCGAGGCCGGGCTGATGCTGGCCGGCGGCGTGGAATCCATGTCCCGCGCGCCCTTCGTGATGGGCAAGTCCGAGCAGGCCTTCGGCCGCAGCGCGGAGCTGTTCGACACCACCATCGGCTGGCGCTTCGTCAACGGCCTGATGAAGCGCCAATACGGCATCGACTCCATGCCCGAGACGGCGGAGAACGTCGCCGAGCAGTTCGCCATCTCCCGCGCCGACCAGGACGCCTTCGCCCTGCGCAGCCAGCTCAAGGCCGCCGCCGCCCAGGCCAATGGCCGCCTGGCGAAGGAAATCGTCCCGGTAGAGATTGCCCAGCGCAAGGGGCCGTCGAAGTGGGTCGAGCAGGACGAGCACCCGCGCGGCGACACCACCCTGGAACAGCTGGCGCGCCTCGGCACGCCCTTCCGCGAGGGCGGCAGCGTCACCGCCGGCAACGCGTCCGGGGTCAACGATGGCGCCTGCGCCCTGCTGCTGGCCAGCACCGATGCCGCCCGCCGCTTCGGCCTGAAACCCCGCGCCCGCGTGATCGCCATGGCCTGCGCCGGCGTCGAGCCGCGCATCATGGGCATCGGCCCGGTGCCGGCCACGCGCAAGGTGCTGGCGCTCGCCGGCCTGTCGCTCGCCGACATGGACGTGATCGAACTCAACGAAGCCTTCGCCGCCCAGGGCCTGGCCGTGCTCCGCGAGCTGGAGCTGGCCGACGACGACCCGCGGGTCAACCCCAATGGCGGCGCCATCGCCCTGGGCCACCCGCTGGGCATGAGCGGCGCGCGCCTGGTCACCACCGCGCTGCACGAACTGGAAGCCCGCGCAGGCCGCTACGCCCTCTGCACCATGTGCATCGGCGTCGGCCAGGGCATCGCCCTGATCATCGAAAAACTGTAACCGCCACACCGGACCGGGAAGGCCGGGAGTATCCTGCCTTCCTGCACTCAGGCGCCCAGCGCCACGCACAAGAACAATACGAGTGATGAAATGAACATGATCGCCAATGCCGCCTTGCTCGACCCGATGGAAACCGCCAGCGTCGACCAGCTCCGCCAGCACCAGCTGGAGCGCCTGCGCTGGAGCCTCGACCACGCCTACCGCAACGTGCCGCTGTACCGTCAGCGCTTCGACGAACTGGGCGTGCACCCCGAAGACCTGAAAAGCCACGACGACCTCGCCCGCTTCCCCTTCACCGGCAAGTCCGACCTGCGCGACAACTACCCCTACGGCATGTTCGCCGTGCCCCAGGAAGAGGTGGTGCGCATCCACGCCTCCAGCGGCACCACCGGCAAGCCCACCGTGGTCGGCTACACCCAGAACGACATCGACACCTGGGCCAACGTGGTGGCGCGCTCGATCCGCGCCGCCGGTGGCCACAAGGGCGACAAGGTGCACGTCTCCTACGGCTACGGCCTGTTCACCGGCGGCCTCGGCGCGCACTACGGCGCCGAGCGCCTGGGCTGCACCGTGATCCCCATGTCCGGCGGCCAGACCGAGAAGCAGGTCCAGCTGATCCGCGACTTCCAGCCGGACATCATCATGGTCACCCCCTCCTACATGCTGAACCTGGCCGACGAGATCGAGCGCCAGGGCCTGGACCCGCACAAGCTGGCCCTGCGCCTGGGCATCTTCGGCGCCGAACCCTGGACCGCCGAGCTGCGCCGTGCCATCGAGGAGCGCCTGGGCATCACCGCCCTGGACATCTACGGCCTCTCGGAAATCATGGGCCCGGGCGTAGCCATGGAATGCGCCGAAACCAAGGACGGCCCGACCATCTGGGAAGACCACTTCTACCCCGAGATCATCGACCCGGTGACCGGCCAGGTGCTGCCGGACGGGCAGATGGGCGAGCTGGTGTTCACCTCCCTGTCCAAGGAGGCGCTGCCGATGATCCGCTACCGCACCCGCGATCTCACCCGCCTGCTGCCGGGCACCGCGCGGCCCATGCGGCGCATCGACAAGATCACCGGGCGCAGCGACGACATGCTGATCATCCGGGGCGTCAACGTCTTCCCCACGCAGATCGAGGAGCAGGTGCTCAAGGTCCGCCAACTGGCCGAGACCTACGAGATCCACCTCTCGCGCAACGGCAACCTCGACAGCATGGAAGTCCACGTCGAACCCCGCCACGGCCTGGAGCCCCTGGACGAGACCCAGGAACTGGCGCTGTGCAGCGAGCTGGGCCGCCACATCAAGACCTACATCGGCATCAGCTCGCGCATCGTGCTGCGCCCGGCGTACTCCCTGAAGCGCTCCGAGGGCAAGGCCTGCCACGTCTACGACAACCGCGCCAAGGCGTGAGCCGCCCACGCTTTTAGAACGTGGAGGGGCACAGACAGTCCTCGGAGTTTGCGGCCGCCGCTCACTCCGCACGCAGGGTGTGCTGCGCGCACCTGGGCTCGCCGGAAGCACCCTGCGGCGGTGCGCACGGCACACCCTACGGCTCGAGCTCATCCTGTCGTGCCCTCAGTTCGAGTCGTCACAGGCAAAGCCGATGACACATGACCACGCCCTAAGGGCGTGACTGCTCACGTTCAAATGAAAAGCCCCGCCGAGGCGGGGCTTTTTGCCGTGATGGAACCACTCAGACGGCGGTCGGCGGCTTGATCAGGCTTTCTGCGGGAATGCCGAACATCTCGTGCAGCTTCCAGATCATCGGCAAGGTGAGGGAGCGCTTGCCATTGAGCACTTCGTAGACCCGGTTCGGGCGCCCGATGGCGGGCACCAGGTCGGCGACGGTCAACCCGGACTGCTCCATGCGGAACTTGATGGCCTCCACCGGCCCGGGCAGGTCGACCGGGAAGTGACGCGCCTCGTACGCCTCGATCAAGGTGAGCATCACCTCGAAGAAGTCGCCTTCGGGCGTGTCCGGCTCAGGCTCATTCTCGAACAGCGGCGCCACCAGCTCGAGCGCCGCGCGGTAGTCATCGTCAGTGCGAATCGGGCGGATGTTCATGATCCCGGGTCCATCTCCACAGTGTTGGCATCGATGGCGTCGTACTCCCTGTGAGTGCCGACGAACTTGATATAGAGCGCACCGAAGCGGTAGGCAACCGCCACCACCAGCCGATAGTCATTGCCCTTGATGTTGAAGACCACCCGGCGACTCTTGAGGACGCTCGCGCTGCGGTACTGGTCCTTTATGTCCGCCGGGCTTTTCCACTCGGCCCGCCGGGCCTCATCGACCCAGGCCAGCAGTGGCTGCTGCGCATCGGGATGACGCTCCCAGAAAGCCTTCAACTGGCTGATCGCGATGATTCTCATGGCGAGCGATGCTAGTCCCAGGATGGGATCATACACAACCTGCAGCCGCCGCGCCGCTCGTCGGAACAGCCCGGGCATTCGCCCAGGAATTGTCTCAATCGCCAATCCTGAATCGACTACCGGATGAGACCGGCACGTGGATCGCCACGCGCCACCGACCAGGAGATCGCTCATGAACTATGTAGATGGATTCGTCGTTCCCGTGCCCACCGCCAAGCGCGAGGCTTATATCGCCATCGCCCGCATCGCCGCCCAGGTGTTCAAGGACCATGGCGCCCTCAGCGTCGTCGAGTGCTGGGGCGATGACGTGCCGGAGGGCAAGGTGACCTCCTTCCCCATGGCGGTGAAACGCAAGGACGACGAGACGGTGGTGTTCTCATGGATCACCTGGCCATCCCGCCAGGCCCGCGACGAGGGCATGAAGAAATCCATGGAGGACCCGCGCCTGCACCCCGATCCCGAAAAGATGCCTTTCGACGGGCAGCGCATGATCTTCGGCGGCTTCGAAGTGATAGTCGACGCCTGATGCCGGGTAGCCCGGGCTTCAGCCCGGGGCTTTCTTCGCGAATGAATTCGCTCCCACAAGGAATCGATGCGCAGCATCCATTGGACGAAGAAGTCGGAGCATCTAGAACGGTGGGCTGAAGCCCACCCTACGCCCACGCCTGTAGCCCACCCGATCAGGGCTACGGCGCCGGGGATTGCAGCGCCACCAGCACGCCGTCGGCCCAGCGCAGGCGCGAAGCGAGGCGCCCCGAGTCCTCGCGGGCGGGCGCGGCCAGTTCAGTGGCGCCTTCCGCCAGGGCCTGGGCGTGCAGTTCTGCGACGCGCGGGGTGACCAGCAGCACCTCGATGGCTTCTAGACCCGCGCCCATCAGCCCTTCGCCTTCGTGGTCATTTCGAACATCCCTGAATGATGGGGTTGAGTGGAATGCGAGGCCGTTCAGCCCCGCACAAGCCCGCGCAGCGAGTTCACCAGCCAGGCGACGGCCATCAGCTCCAGCGCCACCAGCACGCCCACCAGCTCACCGAGTTCGGCCGAGAACAGCGGCAGGCACAGCCCGCCATCGGCGCAGGCGAGGAACGGGCGCAGCGCGGCCACCAGCGCCACCACACCCACCCCGCAGGCCAGCAACGCCAGAGCCAGGTGCCCGAACGCCTCCGACGAAGGCGCCGAGAACGACCACGGCCTCGGCCCACGCCAAGCCACCAACGCCGCGCCGGAACCCGGATGGAAACAGAAGGATGAACACACGCGCCTGAACATGAAGGCCTCCAATGCCGATGGCAGGCCAGCAGTATGCAAAGGCGCGCCACGCCGGTCTTTTAAGCTTTGGAGGGCAATTGTTAAAAAGAGTAAAGGGAACGGAACAACGTAGTCATTCCTGAAATTTTGAATCTCTTTCCCCTTAGCTGGAAGCTTGAAGCCTGAAGCTGGAAGAAAAAGCCAACAAGCGCCCCAACCCCAACCACAGCCCATCGCCCCTGCTCTGGCTCTGGCTCTGGCTCTGGCTCTCAGCTTCCAGCTCCTAGCTTGCCACTTGAAGCTTGCCGCTTGCCGCCTTCTCAATCCGACACCCATTTTTTAATTTGATATTTGTTTTTGTATCATTTAAAACTAGCGCCATGGCCAAGCCACCCCACGAACCCGCATGGCTGGAGAACGGCATGTACGCACAATTGGTTGAGACCGGCGTGAAGCGCGTGAAGGCGCTGGAGGAGATGTCCCCGGAAGAGCGCGCCTTCCAGGAAAAGATCGATGCGGAAATCAAGATCGAGCCGAAGAACTGGATGCCGGACGCCTACCGGCAGACGCTGATCCGGCAGATTTCCCAGCACGCGCACTCCGAAATCGTCGGCATGCTGCCGGAAGGCAACTGGGTGACCCGCGCACCCACCCTCAAGCGCAAGCTGCAGCTGATGGCGAAGATCCAGGACGAGGCCGGCCACGGCCTGTACCTCTACAGCGCCATGGAAACCCTCGGCGCCTGCCGTGACGAGGAAGTCGCCAAGCTGCACAGCGGCCGCGCCAAGTACTCGAGCATCTTCAACTACCCGACCCTGAGCTGGGCCGACATGGGCGCGGTGGGCTGGCTGGTGGACGGCGCCGCCATCGTCAACCAGGTGGTGCTGCAGCGCACCTCCTACGGCCCCTACTCCCGCGCCATGATCCGCATCTGCAAGGAGGAGTCCTTCCACCAGCGTCAGGGCTACGAAATCCTCCTGCACATGATGCGCAACGGCACCCAGGCGCAGAAGGACATGGTCCAGGACGCCATCAACCGCCTGTGGTGGCCTTCGCTGATGATGTTCGGCCCCAGCGACGAACACTCCCCCAACAGCGCCCAGTCCATGGCCTGGAAGATCAAGCGCCAGGGCAACGACGAGCTGCGCCAGCGCTTCATCGACCAGACCGTTCCGCAACTGGAGCTGCTCGGCTGCACCGCGCCGGACCCGCACCTGAAGTGGAACGAGGCGCGCGGCCACTACGACTTCGGCGACATCCAGTGGGACGAGTTCTACGAGGTGCTCAAGGGCAACGGCCCCTGCAACCAAGAGCGCGTCGCCACCCGGCGCAAGGCCATAGAAGACGGTGCCTGGGTCCGCGAAGCCGCGGTGGCCCATGCCCGCAAACAACAACAGAAGCGCGACGCCGCCTGACCAAAACCCGATTCCGCCGCTGAGCTAGCCAGCTAGAGCAGAACTAGGCGGAAACAGGCGCGGGTCTGTTTCCAACGACGTTATGCCGACGCGCAGCAGCTCATACCTGATGAGCAGGAGAACACAAATGAGTGAGTGGACCCTTTACGAAGTCTTCGTACGTAGCAAGCACGGCCTCAACCACAAGCATGTCGGCAGCGTGCACGCCGCCGACGCCGCCATGGCCATCGAGAACGCCCGTGAGCTGTACACCCGTCGCAACGAGGGCGTGAGCCTCTGGGTGGTGCCCTCGGCGCTGATCACCGCCTCCTCCCCCGATGAGAAGGAGCCGCTGTTCGACCCGGCCGAAGACAAGGTCTATCGCCACGCCAGCTTCTACGAGCTGCCGGCCGAAGTCGGCCACATGTGAGGCCGCCCGCCATGAATGCCAAACACGACCTGATCGAATACCTGCTGCGCCTCGGCGACAGCGCCCTGGTGCAGGGCCAGCGCCTTTGCGAATGGTGCGGCAAGGCCCCGGCCCTGGAAGAGGAGCTGGCGTTGATGAACGTCGGCCTCGACCTGGTGGGCCAGGCCCGCAACTGGCTGGAATACGCCGCCGAGCTGCTGGACGACGGCCGCGACGCCGACCACCTGGCCTACCGCCGCGACGAGCGCGCCTACCGCAACCTGCTGCTGGTGGAGCAACCCAACGGCGACTACGCGGTGACCATCACCAAGCAGTTCCTCTATGACGCCTGGCACTTCCAGGTGCTGCACGGCCTCAGCAGCTCCAGCGACGAACGCATCGCCGGCATCGCCGCCAAGGCACTGAAGGAAGTCACCTACCACCTGCGCCGCTCCACCGAATGGATCCAGCGCCTGGGCGACGGCACCGAGGAAAGCCACCGGCGCATGCTGGCGGCCATCCGCGACACCTGGCGCTTCACCGTCGAACTGGTGAACGGCGACGAGGTGGAGCAACGCCTGGCCGCCGCCGGCATCGCTCCGGCGCCGGAGGACGTCGCCGCTGCCTGGAAGGCCAAGGTCGCCGACACCTTCGCCAGCGCCACCCTGCCGCTGCCGGAGCCGGCCAGCTACTTCTACCTTTCCGGCCGCCGTGGCCTGCACACCGAGCACCTCGGCCTGCTGCTGGCCGAGATGCAGTTCCTCCAAAGGGCCCATCCCGATGCGTCCTGGTGAGCTGATCGCCAGCGACCGTGGCGCCCGCCCCGGCGCGCCCGCCGACCTGGCCCGCGCCTGGACGGTGCTCGGCGAGGTGATGGACCCGGAAGTGCCGGTGGTCAGCGTGGTCGACCTCGGCATCGTCCGGGCCCTCGACTGGCGAGGCGGCCACCTGCACGTGGTGGTCACCCCCACCTATTCGGGTTGCCCGGCCACCGAGGTGATCGAACGCGACATCGAGCAGGCGCTGGAAGGTGCCGGTTTCGCCGCGCCGAACCTGGAACGCCGCCTGGCGCCGGCCTGGACCACCGACTGGATCAGTGACGACGGCCGCGAACGCCTGCGCGCCTACGGCATCGCCCCGCCCAGCGGCAGCACCAGCAAGCGCGCCCTGCTGGGCGAGACCCCGGAAATCCGCTGCCCGCAGTGCGGCAGCGTGCATACCGAACAGTTGAGCGAATTCGGCTCCACGGCCTGCAAGGCCTTGCACCGTTGCAAGGAGTGCCTGGAGCCGTTCGATTACTTCAAGTGCATATAGGAGAGCGAACACAGGCCGTTGCCACTGGCGCCGGTTGTATTCGTCCTCCATGCGGTAAAGCCGCAGGAGAACAACAATGAGCAAATTCCATAGCCTGACCATCAAGGAAGTGCGCCCAGAAACCCGCGACGCGGTGTCCATCGCCTTCGACATCCCCGCGGGTCTCAGCGACAGCTTCCGCTTCACCCAGGGCCAGCACCTGGTGGTGCGCACCCAGCTGGATGGCGAGGAAGTGCGCCGCTCCTACTCCATCTGCACCGGCGTCAACGACGGCGAACTGCGCGTCGCGGTCAAGCGCGTGGCGGGCGGGCGCTTCTCCAGCTGGGCCAACGAGCAGCTGAAGGCCGGCCACAGCCTCGACGTGATGCCGCCCTCCGGCCACTTCAACGTGCCGCTGGACCCGGTGCGCCACGGCCACTACCTGGCGGTCGCCGCCGGCAGCGGCATCACGCCGATCCTCTCCATCGTCAAGACCACCCTGGAGACCGAGCCCAACAGCCGCGTCACCCTGCTCTACGGCAACCGCTCCAGCGCCTCGGCGCTGTTCCGCGAGCAGCTGGAAGACCTGAAGAACCGCTACCTGCAGCGCCTCAACCTGATCTTCCTGTTCAGCCGCGAGCAGCAGGACGTGGACCTCTACAACGGCCGCATCGACGCCGACAAATGCGGCCAGCTGTTCCAGCGCTGGATCGACGTGCGCGCCCTGGACGCCGCCTTCATCTGCGGCCCACAGGCGATGACCGAGACCGTGCGCGACCAGCTCCGCGCCAACGGCATGCCGGCCGAGCGCATCCACTTCGAGCTGTTCGCCGCCGCCGGCAGTGAGCACAAGCGCGAAGCCCGCGAGGCTGCCCACGAAACGAACGCTGCGCAAAGCCGGGTGACGGTGATCAGCGACGGCCGCGAAGTGAGCTTCGAGCTGGCCCGCAACAGCCAGAGCCTGCTCGACGCCGGCAACGCCCAGGGCCTGGAACTCCCCTACTCCTGCAAGGCCGGCGTCTGCTCCACCTGCAAGTGCCGGGTGGTCGAGGGCGAGGTGGAGATGGACAGCAACTTCGCCCTGGAGGACTACGAGGTGGCCGCCGGCTACGTGCTCTCGTGCCAGTCCTATCCCGTCAGCGAAAACGTGACCCTGGACTTCGACCAGCTCTGATCCCACCCGCCAGCACAAACCGTAGGAGCGAGCTCTGCTCGCGAACAGACGCACGCACGCGACCACGGCTTCGCGAGCAGAGCTCGCTCCTACAAACCAGCCCCACCAGTTCCACCCGCTTCACCTGCGTGCCGCACCGTCTCTACAACCACAACAAGAGAGAGCAGCCATGACCCCGCAAGACCTCGATCGCATCCGGCAGCACCCGGATTTCATCCAGCTGGTCAAGCGCAAGCAGCGCCTGACCTGGTCCCTCACCGCCGCCATGCTGGCGATCTACTACGGCTTCGTGCTGCTGGTGGCCTTCGCCCCGGGCCTGCTGGGTCGTTCCCTCAGTGGCGGGGTCACCAGCGTCGGCATGCTGGTGGGCGTGGTCATCATCATCCTGGCCTTCGGCCTCACCGGCATCTACGTGACGCGCACCAACCGCGTGCTCGACCCGCTGAACGACAAGCTCAAGCAGGAGTGCGCACCATGAAGGCCCTTCTCGCCCTCACCGCCCTGCTGGCCTCCGGCAGCGCCCTGGCCGCCGATGCCGGCGCGCGGCCGCTGAACTGGCCCGCCATCTACATGTTCCTGGCGTTCGTCGTGTTCACCCTCGGCATCACCCGCTGGGCCGCCCTGCGCACCCGCTCCACCGCCGACTTCTATACCGCCGGTGGCGGCCTCACCGGCTTCCAGAACGGCCTGGCGATCGCCGGCGACATGATCAGCGCGGCGTCCTTCCTCGGCATCTCGGCGATGATGTTCATGAATGGCTACGACGGCCTGCTCTACGCCCTGGGCGTGCTCGCCGGCTGGCCGATCATCCTCTTCCTGATCGCCGAGCGCCTGCGCAACCTGGGCCGCTTCACCTTCGCCGACGTGGTGTCCTACCGCCTCGACCAGAGCCCGATCCGCATCACCGCCGCCTTCGGCACCCTCACCGTGGCACTGCTCTACCTGGTGGCGCAGATGGTCGGCGCCGGCAAGCTGATCGAGCTGCTGTTCGGCCTCAGCTACCTGCAGGCGGTGCTGCTGGTGGGCGTGCTGATGGTCTGCTACGTCACATTCGGCGGCATGCTCGCCACCACCTGGGTGCAGATCATCAAGGCCGTGTTGCTGCTCTCGGGCACCAGCTTCATGGCCTTCATGGTGCTGCGCCACTTCGGCTTCAGCACCGAGGCGATGTTCGCCGCTGCGGCCTCGGTGCACGCCAAGGGCGCCGCGATCATGGCGCCGGGCGGGTTGCTGTCGAACCCCGTCGACGCCATCTCCCTCGGGCTCGGCATGATGTTCGGCACCGCCGGCCTGCCGCACATCCTCATGCGCTTCTTCACCGTCAGCGACGCCAAGGAAGCACGCAAGAGCGTGTTCTACGCCACCGGCTTCATCGGCTATTTCTACCTGCTGCTGATAGTGGTGGGCTTCGGCTCCATCGTCATGGTCGGCACCAACCCGGAATTCCGCGACGCCGCCGGCGCCATCATCGGCGGCGGCAACATGGTCGCCGTGCACCTGTCCCATGCGGTGGGCGGCAGCCTGTTCCTCGGCTTCATCTCAGCCGTGGCCTTCGCCACCATCCTCGCGGTGGTCGCCGGCCTGGCGCTCTCCGGTGCCTCGGCGGTGTCCCACGACCTGTACGCCTGCGTCATCCGCAAGGGCCAGGCCAGCGAGCGCGAGGAGATGCGCGTGTCGCGCCTCGCCACCCTGGGCATCGGCGTGCTGGCGGTGATTCTCGGCATCCTCTTCGAGTCGCAGAACATCGCCTTCCTCTCCGGCCTGGTGCTGGCCATCGCCGCCTCGGTCAACTTCCCGGTGCTGTTCCTTTCCATGTTCTGGAAGGGCCTGACCACCCGGGGCGCCGTCGCCGGCAGCCTGGCCGGCCTGGCGTCGGCCATCGCCCTGCTGGTGGCCAGCCCGGCGGTGTGGGTCAACGTGCTGCACCACGAGCAGGCGCTGTTCCCCTACGCCAATCCGGCGCTGTTCTCCATGACCCTGGCCTTCTCCAGCGCCTGGCTGTTCTCGGTCACCGACCGCTCCGAGCGCGCCACCCGGGAACGCGGCCGCTACCTGGCCCAGTTCATCCGCTCCATGACCGGCATCGGCGCAGCCGCCGCCAGCCGCCACTGACTCCTCGGCCGCCCCGACTCTCCCGAGAGCGGGGGCGGCCCCACCCTCTCGAACACCGCCTCAAGGAGAACCACCATGAGCAACGTCACCACCCTGCAGAGCCTGATCGCCGGCCGCTGGATCGGCCAGCACGGCGCCCAGACCCTGCGCAGCGCCATCGACGGCAGCGCGCTGTTCCGCACCCATGAAGAGCACCTGGATTTCGCCGAAGCCGTCGAGTTCGGCCGCCGTCGCGGCATCCCTGCGCTGATGGCGCTGGACTTCCAGCAACGCGCCGCGCGGCTCAAGGCCCTGGGCCTCTACCTCAACGAGCGCAAGGAGCAGCTCTACGCCCTGTCGCGCCACAGCGGCGCCACCCGTGCCGACAGCTGGATCGACATCGAGGGCGGCAGCGGCACCCTGTTCGCCTATGCCGGCGTCGGTGCCCGTGAGCTGCCTTCCGGCAACGTGGTGCACGAAGGCCCGGCCATGCAACTGGGCAAGCAGGGCCTGTTCGCCGGCAGCCATATCCTGGTGCCGCGCGGCGGCGTCGCCGTGCACATCAACGCCTTCAACTTCCCCATCTGGGGGATGCTGGAGAAGTTCGCGCCGAGCTTCCTCGCCGGCATGCCCTGCATCGTCAAGCCGGCCACCGCCACCAGCTACCTCACCGAAGCCGCCGTGCGCCTGATGCACGAATCCGGCCTGCTCCCAGAGGGCAGCCTGCAGCTGGTGATCGGCGGCACGGGCGATCTGCTCGACCGTCTCCAGGGCCAGGACGTGGTGACCTTCACCGGCTCCGCCGACACCGCCGCCAAGCTGCGGGTGAACGCCAACCTGGTGCGCAACTCCATCCCCTTCAACGCCGAGGCGGATTCGCTGAACTGCGCCATCCTCGCCCCGGAAATCACCCCGGACGACCCGGAGTTCGACCTCTTCGTCAAGGAAGTGGCCCGGGAGATGACGGTGAAGGCCGGGCAGAAGTGCACCGCCATCCGCCGCGCCATCGTGCCGGCGAAACACATCGATGCCGTGGTCGAGCGCCTGCGCGAACGCCTGGCCAAGGTGGTGATCGGCGACCCGGCCGTGGAAGGCGTGAAGATGGGCGCCCTGGCCTCCCATGCCCAGCAGGCCGACGTCGCCGCGCGGGTGGAAACCCTGCTGGCCGGCAGCGAGCTGCTGTTCGGTGCCCGCGACGGCTTCGCCCCGCAAGGTGAAGGCGTGGCCGAAGGGGCCTTCTTCGCCCCCACCCTGCTGCGCGCCCGCGACCCGCACGCCGAAGGCGGCGCCCACGACATCGAGGCCTTCGGCCCGGTGAGCACGCTGATGGCCTATGACGACATCGACGAAGCCATCGCCCTCGCCGCCCGTGGCAAGGGCAGCCTGGTGGCCAGCCTGGTGACCCGCGACCCCGCCGTCGCCGCTTACGTGGTGCCGCGCGCCGCCGCCCTGCACGGCCGCCTGCACATCCTCGACCGCGAGTCCGCCGCCGAATCCACCGGCCACGGCTCGCCGCTGCCGGTGCTCAAGCACGGCGGCCCCGGCCGCGCCGGCGGTGGCGAGGAGCTGGGCGGCCTGCGCGCCGTGAAGCACTACCTGCAACGCGCCGCCGTGCAGGGCTCGCCCACCATGCTCGCCGCCGTCACCGGCGAATACGTGCGCGGCGCCAAGGTGATCGAAACCGAGGTGCACCCGTTCCGCCGCTGGTTCGATGAGCTGCAGATCGGCGAATCCCTGCTCACCCACCGCCGCACCGTCACCGAAGCCGACATCGTCAACTTCGGCTGCCTCTCGGGCGACCACTTCTACATGCACTTCGACGAGCTGGCGGCGAAGGAATCCCAGTTCGGCAAGCGCATCGCCCACGGCTACTTCGTGCTCTCCGCCGCCGCCGGCCTGTTCGTCTCCCCGGCCCCCGGCCCGGTGCTGGCCAACTACGGCCTCGACACCCTGCGCTTCGTCAACCCGGTGGGCATCGGCGACACCATCCAGGCGCGCCTGACCTGCAAGCGCAAGATCGACCAGGGCAAGAAGAGCGCCAAGGGCGAGCCCCAGGGCGTGGTGGCCTGGGACGTGGAAGTCACCAACCAGGACGGCGAGCTGGTGGCCAGCTACGACATCCTCACCCTGGTGCTCAAGCGCCCTGCCTGAGTCCTGATACGGGCGTTGCACCGCATGGGTTTCGTTCCTCTCTACCCATCCTACGGGGACTCAATCGTAGGATGGGTAGGGCGAAGCGAAACCCATCACCTCCGCCAATCCCTCCCCACCGCGATACCCGAACGATTCCCACGCAATCTGGCATGCACAGCCAAACGGTTGGCAAGCAGGCACAAGGCTGGCGCGAGGGCGATACGTACCATCGCCCCATGGGCCGATCCGCGTAGAGCCCCCACGCCAACACCAACAACAACGGGAATCCCACGCATGCAAACTCTCACCCGCGTCACGCCGCTGTTCCGGCTGTCCACCCTCGCTTTATTGGTGGCCTGCGCCTCCCAGGCCGGGGCCTACGAGCTCTACGCCGACGAAGACACCCACCTCAATGCCGACCTGGAAGCCGTGTTCGGCGTCTTCCACAGCCAGGAGAACTACGCCACCACCGGCACCAAGTCGAAAGGCTCCTCCAGCTGGCGCGAGGGCTACATCAAGTACGGCATCAGCGGCGACCAGGGCCTGGGCGGCGCGGGTACCGGCTATGGCGCATTCAACCTGCTCAGCTCCGCCACCTGGGGAGATGGCGACGCGGCGGGCTTCACCGACGGTGACGAGCGCACCACCAAGATCGAAGACGCCTACCTGGGCTGGCGCTCCGGCACCCTGTTCGAGGCCCTGGGCGAGGACGGCATCGACTTCTCCTTCGGCCGCCAGAACATCTCGGTGGGCGACGGCTTCCTGATCAACGGCGACGCCCTGAACCTGGGCAACGGCCTGGCCGACGGCGAGTTCGACCGGGGCGGCGCCTACTGGCTGGCGGCGCGCAAGGCCTTCGACCAGACCGCCGTGCTGCGCATCGGCGGCAAGGACGGCTGGCGCGGCGACCTGATGTGGCTGAAGTCCGACAACCGTTCCCAGGCCAAGCCCGAGCTGTTCGTCGGCACCCTGGAGCACGTGGCCGAGCAAGGCACCGTCGGCCTGACCTGGATCGACATCCGCGACGTCGACGAGGAATACGCCTCCCCCATCCAGCTCGACCGCGACGGCATGAAGACCTACAGCCTGCGCGCCCAGGGCAATGCCGGCGTGGAGAACCTGTTCCTCTCCGGCGAATACGCCTGGCAGGACAAGAAGACCGCCGACAATGAAGACGCCTGGTACCTGGAAGCCGGCTGGACCTTCGCCGATGCGCCCTGGAGCCCCAGCGTCAGCTACCGCTACAGCCGCTTCTCCGAGGCCTTCGACCCGCTGTTCTTCGGCTTCAACCGCGGCTACGGCACCTGGTTCCAGGGCGAGGTGGCGGCCAACTACGCCGGCCCCTTCAACAGCAACACCCGCGTCCACCACGTGGCGCTCAAGACCACTCCGCTGGAGAACCTGAGCATCGGCGCGCTGTACTTCGACTTCGACACCCTCGACCGCGACCTGGGCAACTTCGACGGCCGCGAGCTGGACCTCTACGCCGAGTGGGCGGTCAACGACAACCTGGTGATCATGCCGGTGGTGGGTGTGTACGAGCCCAGCCGCAGCGCCGACAACGGCGGCACCCAGATCGGCAGCAACGACCGCAACCTCTATACCCAGCTGGTGTTCGCCAGCCACTTCTGAGCCCCCGGCGGCGGGCCTCCCGCCGCCCTTCCCCCGAGCACGCCATGCGTACACCTTCCCTGAGCATCCAGAGCCGGATCACCCTGCTCGCCAGCGCCTGCCTGATCCTGGTAGTAGCGTTGCTGGTGGGGCTTTCGCTGTACCAGACCCGGCTCAGCACCGAACGCGTCAAGGCCTCCAGCGGCCGCATGCTGGCCAGCGCCGCCGAAGCCCACATGCAGGCCCAGGCCCGCGTGCAGGCCCTGCAACTGCAGCGCACCTTCCTGCAGACCTACGAGTACGGCCAGGGCCTGTCGCGCTTCCTCCTCTACCTGCGGGCACGAGGCGCCAGCGGTGAATTGCCGGCCGCCGAATTGCGCCAGCGCGTCGCCGAGCAGATGCGCACCAGCCTCCTCGCCAAGCCCGACCTGCTCGGGCTTTTCGTCATCTTCGAGCGCGACGCGCTGGACGGCGCCGACAGCCAGTTCGTCGGCCAGGACCAGGCCTTCGGCAACGACGCCGGGCGCTTCTCCCTGTACTGGGTGCAGGGCAAGCCGGGCGAACTGCAACCGGTGGTGGGCCCGGAGCAGATCCTCACCGACACCTCCCCCGGCCCCAGCGGCAGCCCCTACAACGCCTTCTACACCTGCCCCCGCGACAGCCGCCGCGCCTGCGTGCTGGAGCCCTACTTCGACGAGGCCTCGGGCACCCGCCGGCTGGTCACCAGCATCGCCTTCCCGCTGATCGAGGACGGCAAGCTGATCGCCGTGGTCGGCCTCGACATCAGCCTCGACGCCCTGCAGCAGAACAGCCTGGACAGCAGCCGCGAGCTGTTCGACGGCGCCGGCCGGGTCAGCATCATCAGCCAGGGCGGCGTGGTCGCCGGGCACAGCGCCGATGCCGCGCAACTGGGCAAGCGCCTCGACCAGGTGCTGCCCAACGGTGCCGAGCCGCTGCTCGCCACCCTGCGCCAGGGGCAGCCCATCACCCAGGCGGACGCCGAGCGCATCCGCGTGCTGGAGCCGCTGCCGCCGATCACCGGCGCCGCGCCCTGGGGCGTGCTGGTGGACGTGCCGCAGCAGGTGCTGCTGGCCCCGGCCGAAGCCTTGCAGAAGGAACTCGATGCCGAGCGCCTGGCCAGCTCCGCGCTGGAGTTCAGCCTTGGCAGCGGCGCCGCCCTGCTCGGCGTGTTGCTGATCTGGTTCGCCGCCTTCCGCATCACCCGCCCGCTGCAGAGCCTGACGCGCATGCTGGAAGACATCGCCCAGGGCGAAGGCGACCTCACCCGGCGCCTGGCCGTGCACTCCCGTGACGAGCTGGGCAAGCTCGCCGCCGCCTTCAACCGCTTCGTCGAACGCATCCACGCCTCCCTGGGCGAGGTGGCCTCGGCCACCGGGCAGGTCAACGAAGTGGCGCGCCAGGTGCTGCACAGTTCCAACGCCTCGCTGCGCAACTCCGACGAGCAGGCCCAGCGCACCAGCAGCGTGGCAGCGGCCATCAACCAGCTGGGCGCCGCCGCCCAGGAGATCGCCCGCAACGCCGCCGACGCCTCGCAGCAGGCCTCCGACGCCCGGCTGCAGAGCGAGGACGGCCGCCAGGTGGTGGGCAAGACCCTGGAGGCGATGAACGCGCTGTCGACCCGCATCCAGGCCTCCTGCGGCAACATCGAAAGCCTCAGCGGCAAGACGGTGGACATCGGCCAGATCCTCGACGTGATCAAGGGCATCTCCGAGCAGACCAACCTGCTGGCGCTCAACGCCGCCATCGAGGCCGCCCGTGCCGGCGAGGCGGGCCGTGGCTTCGCAGTGGTGGCCGACGAGGTGCGCAGCCTGGCTCACCGCACCCAGGTGTCGGCACAGGAAATCCAGCGCATGATCGAAGAGCTGCAAGCCGGCGCCCGCGAAGCGGTGGGCACCATGACCGAGAGCCAGCGCTACAGCCAGCAGAGCGTGGAGATCGCCCAGCGCGCCGGCGACAGCCTCTCCGGCGTCACCCGGCGCATCGGCGAGATCGACGGCATGAACCAGTCCGTGGCCACCGCCACCGAGGAACAGACCGCCGTGGTCGAAGCCCTGAACATGGACATCACCGAGATCAACACCCTCAACCAACAAGGCGTGGAAAACCTCCAGAGCACCCTGCGCGCCTGCTCCGACCTGGAGCAGCAGGCCGAACGCCTGCGGCAACTGGTGGGCAGCTTCCGCCTCTGAGCCGTCGGGTTGCACCCGACCTACAGGGGCCTGCTTTTCGTGGGAGCGAACTAATTGGCTCTGTCTGCGTTAAGTGTTGCTAGAGGATTTGAGCCCAGCTGATTGCCGAGTTCTGGTGATGCTTCTGGTTTCGCCCACCCGGGCGAGTCCCTTTTAACAATCGCCTTAAAAGGAAC
>NZ_JAOTQU010000048.1:0-23416 GCF_025685765.1 Pseudomonas sp. PDM13
CAGCTTGCAGCTTGCAGCTTGCAGCTTGCAGCTTGCAGCTTGCAGCTTGCAGCGCCCCCGGCGCTGTTCAAATATTCACCAGTTTTTCTTGCGCGCCCCCGGGCGCTTCTCTAGAATGGCGCCCCTTGCCGCACCGGCGGGCGCTCGCGCGCCTTCCTCGCCGGCAAGCCAAAACGAAACATTCACTCCTTGCCTGACCACATAGTTGGCAGGCTACAACCCGTAAGGAGCATTTATGCGTCATTACGAAATCATCTTCCTGGTTCACCCGGACCAGAGCGAGCAGGTTGGCGGCATGGTCGAGCGCTATACCAAGCTGATCGAAGAAGACGGTGGCAAGATTCATCGCCTGGAAGATTGGGGCCGTCGTCAACTGGCCTATGCAATCAACAACGTTCACAAGGCTCACTACGTGATGCTGAACGTCGAGTGCAGCGGCAAGGCCCTGGCCGAGCTGGAAGACAACTTCCGCTACAACGATGCCGTCCTGCGTAACCTGGTCATCCGTCGCGACGAAGCCGTTACCGGTCAGTCCGAGATGCTCAAGGCCGAGGAAAACCGCAACGAGCGCCGCGAGCGCCGTGAGCGCGTTGAAACTGACTCCGCCACCGATGGCGATGACAGCGACAACGACAGCGACAACGCTGACGAGTAATCCACGGATCTATTGAGGAGCCAAGTTCATGGCACGTTTCTTCCGTCGTCGTAAGTTCTGCCGTTTCACCGCTGAAGGCGTGAAAGAGATCGACTTCAAGGATCTCAACACCCTGAAGGCGTACATCTCCGAAACCGGCAAGATCGTTCCTAGCCGTATCACCGGTACCAAAGCCAAGTATCAGCGTCAGCTGGCTACCGCTATCAAGCGCGCCCGCTACCTGGCCCTGCTGCCCTACACCGACAGCCACGGCCGTTGAGACCGGGTAGTCGACGCTTCAAAGGATAGATCGCATGCGCGCACTGGCTGAATTCACCATGCGAGGCCGTATGCAGGCAACGCTGGCCGTGGCTGGCGCTGCACTGGTTCCGTTGTTGTTCTGGCTGAGTGCCTCCGCAGGTAGCCTGGTGCTGCTGCGGCGGGGCTTCAGTGATGCCTTCGGCATCCTGGCCTGGGCGGTACTGCCGGCTGCGTGCTGGTGGTACCTGGGTGATCCGAGCATCCTTCTGGCCCTGCTCGGGACCCTGGTGCTGGCGCAGATTCTGCGTGTCAGCGAGTCCTGGAGCCATGTGCTGATTGGCAGCGTGGCATTGGGCCTGGTGTTCGCACTGGTGCTCGGCAACGCCTACTCTGAGATGATCGGGGTGCTGGCGACCGAGGTCACCAAGGTGCTGGCCCAGGTCCGCGGCGATGCCCAGCTGTCGGGTGAGGAACTCGACAGGTTGCAGGCCGCGATGGTGCCGACCCTTACCGGGGTCATGGCGTCTTCGCTGCAGGCCACCTGCCTCCTCTGCCTGGTGCTGGCGCGCTATTGGCAAGCGGCGTTGTACAACCCGGGCGGCTTCGGTCGCGAATTCCGGAGTCTGCGCCTGAGGCCCGCGGTTGCCGTGGCCCTGCTGCTGGGATGCATTCTGATCCCGGCGCTGGATGCACGAGCCGCGTTGCTTGGGCCGCTGTGCAGCGTGCCGCTGTTGTTCGCAGGTGCTGCCCTCGGGCACGGGCTCATCGCCCTGAAGCGCCTGTCGGGTGGCTGGCTGATAGTGCTGTACCTGGCCGTGCTGCTGATCGGGAACTTGATCTGTCTTTTGGCTGTGATCGACAGCCTGTTTGATTTTCGCGGACGCCTGGCACGTAAGAACGGCGCCGGTCCCGCGAACGGTGAAGGTTAATAGTTAAGAGGATTCCCAAATGGAAATCATTCTGCTCGAAAAAATCGCCAACCTGGGCAACCTGGGCGACAAGGTGAACGTCAAGGCTGGTTACGGTCGTAACTACCTGCTGCCGCAAGGCAAGGCCACCCGCGCTACCGCCGAGAACGTTGCTGCGTTCGAAGCTCGCCGCGCTGAGCTGGAAAAACTGGCTGCCGAGAAGAAAGCTTCGGCTGAAACTCGCGCTGCCCAACTGGCTGAGCTGGAAGTGACCATCACTGCCACCGCCGGTGACGAAGGCAAGCT
Organism: Pseudomonas sp. PDM13; assembly: GCF_025685765.1. Classification (NCBI taxonomy): domain Bacteria; kingdom Pseudomonadati; phylum Pseudomonadota; class Gammaproteobacteria; order Pseudomonadales; family Pseudomonadaceae; genus Pseudomonas; species Pseudomonas sp. PDM13. Next base: position 2,110 of record NZ_JAOTQU010000048.1, read on the forward strand.
GTTCGGTTCCATCGGTACCCACGACATCGCTGACGCCCTGACCGCCTCCGGCGTTGAGGTTGCCAAAGCCGAAGTTCGTCTGCCGAACGGCACCATCCGTCAGGTTGGCGAGTACGACGTAGCTGTGCACCTGCACACCGACGTTGAAGCTACCGTCAAGCTGATCGTCATCGCTGCCTAAGTCAGCGCGCCTGGTCGGCGTTCGCGCCGTCCAGGCGGAGCGTGCTTGCACTCAGGTGCGAGCACGCTAACAATCGGGCACGTCATTGCGAGAGCGGTGACGTGCCCGTTGTCTTTCTACCGCATGCATTCCCGAGCCCATGAACGAAATCAGCCTTCCCGAACAGTTCGACCTGGAAACCTCCGCCCTCAAGGTGCCGCCGCACTCCATCGAGGCCGAGCAGGCAGTGCTGGGGGGCCTGATGCTCGACAACAACGCATGGGAGCGGGTACTCGACCAGGTCTCCGATAGCGACTTCTATCGCCATGACCACCGCCTGATCTTCCGCGCCATCTTCAAGCTCGCCGAGCGCAACGCGCCCTTCGACGTGGTGACCCTGTCCGAACAGCTGGACAAGGAAGGGCAGCTGTCCCAGGTCGGCGGCCTCGCCTATCTGGGCGAACTGGCGAAGAACACCCCCTCGGTGGCCAACATCAAGGCTTATGCACAGATCATTCGCGAGCGCGCCACCCTGCGCCAGCTGATCGGCATCAGCACCGAGATCGCCGACAGCGCCTACGCGCCGCAGGGGCGCACGGGCGAAGAGATTCTCGACGAAGCCGAGCGGCTGATCTTCCAGATCGCCGAGGCGCGGCCGAAGACCGGCGGCCCGGTGGGCATCAACGACATCCTGGTCAAGGCCATCGACCGCATCGACGAGCTGTTCAACAACGGCGATGCCATCACCGGCCTGTCCACCGGCTTCGACGAGCTGGACAGCCTCACCAGCGGCCTGCAGCCGGCCGACATGATCATCGTCGCCGGCCGTCCCTCCATGGGTAAGACCACCTTCGCCATGAACCTGGTGGAGAACGCGCTGATGCGCAGCGACAAGTCGATCCTCGTCTACTCGCTGGAAATGCCCTCCGAATCCATCGTCATCCGTATGCTCGCGTCCCTCGGGCGCATCGACCAGACCAAGGTCCGCGCCGGCCGCCTGGACGACGACGACTGGCCGCGCCTCACCTCCGCGGTCAACCTGCTCAACGACCGCAAGCTGTTCATCGACGACACCGCCGGCATCTCGCCGTCGGAGATGCGCGCGCGCACCCGTCGCCTGGCCCGCGAACACGGCGAGATCGGCCTGATCATGGTCGACTACCTGCAGCTGATGCAGATCCCCGGCTCCAGTGGTGACAGCCGAGTGAACGAGATCTCCGAGATCTCCCGCTCGCTCAAGGGGCTGGCCAAGGAATTCAACTGCCCGGTCATCGCCCTGTCGCAGCTCAACCGCGGCCTGGAACAGCGCCCGAACAAACGCCCGATCAACTCCGACCTTCGCGAATCCGGGGCCATCGAGCAGGACGCCGACATCATCCTCTTCGTCTACCGCGACGAGGTCTACCACCCCGAGACCGAATACAAGGGCGTGGCCGAGATCATCATCGGCAAGCAGCGTAACGGCCCCCTCGGCACCGCGCGCCTGGCCTTCCTCGGCAAATACTCGCGCTTCGAAAACCTCGCGCCGGGCAGTTACAACTTCGAAGATGAGTAAGGGCAGCTGCAAGCTATAAGCGGCAAGCGGCAAGCGGCAAGCCACAAGCTGCAAGTGAGCGGTTTCTTGCAGCTTGAAACTTGCAGCTTGCCGCTCTACATCAATGAACCACCGCTCCTTGCAGTTATCATGGGCACCCGTTTTCGTTCCTGAGCCATGCCCATGCGCCCGCTGATCGCCGCTGTCGACCTTTCCGCCATCCGCCACAACCATGCCGTCGCCAAGCGCTGTGCGCCGGAGCGCCAGGTGTTTGCGGTGGTCAAGGCCAATGCCTATGGGCATGGCGTGCGTGAAGTGGTCAGCGTGCTGCACGACGTCGCCGATGGCTACGCAGTGGCCTGCCTGGAAGAGGCGGCGGAAGTCCGCGCCATGGACGACCGCGCGCGCATCCTGTTGCTGGAAGGCTGCTTCGAGCCCCGCGAGTACCTGATCGCCGCCCAGCTCGGGCTGGATGTGGTGGTGCAGGGCGAGCGCCAGGCCGAGGCCCTGCTCGCTGCCGAGACCAGCCGCCCGCTGAATGTCTGGCTGAAGCTGGATTCCGGCATGCACCGCCTCGGTTTCGACGCCGAGGCCCTGCGCGAGTGGCACGGGCTCCTGCGTGGCGCCGGCAAGGTCGCCGAACTCAACCTGATCAGCCACTTCGCCTGCGCCGACGAGCGCGGCCACGAACTCACCGAGCAGCAGGTGGAATGCTTCCTCGGCCTGCTGGACCTGGATTTCGACCAGCGCAGCCTGGCCAACTCCGCCGCCATCCTCACCATTCCCGCCGCGCACATGGACTGGGTACGCCCCGGCATCATGCTCTACGGCGCCACGCCCTTCGCCGACCTCACCGCGCGCGAGCTGGGGCTCAAGCCGGCCATGAGCCTGACCGCCGAGTTGATCGCCGTGCGTGATGTCGCGGTGGGGGAAAGTGTCGGCTATGGCGCCACCTGGGTCGCCGAGCGCCCTTCGCGCATCGGCATCGTCAGCTGCGGTTATGCCGACGGTTACCCGCGCAATGCACCCAGCGGCACGCCGGTGGTGATTCGTGGCCAGCGCGTGCCCCTGGCGGGGAGGGTGTCGATGGACATGCTCGCGGTGGACCTCAGCGACCTGCCGGAAGCCGCCGAAGGCGATGCCGTGGAGCTGTGGGGCAAGCAGTTGCCGGTGGACGAGCTGGCGGCTGCCTGCGGCACCATCGGCTACGAGTTGCTCACCAAGGTCACCGCGCGGGTGCCGCGGCGCTACCTGAGCTAAGGCTCAGACCAGCCCGCTCGGCACCTTGAGCACGTCCAGCTCCAGGCGTGCCTCGCTGGACAGCTCGCCGTCGGCGCCGAAGATCGCGAAGCCCGAGCGGCCCTTTTCCTTGACCTTGTACATCGCCTGGTCGGCGGTCTTGTAGAGGCCGGCGAACTGCCGTGCGTGTTGCGGGTAGAGCGCGACGCCAATGCTGATGGTCACCGTCAGGCGCTGGGTGCCGTAGAGCACCGGCTCCGCCAGTTCGGCCAGCAGCCGCTCGGCGATCTCCCGGGCATGGGGCTCGGAATCCGGCCCGCAGATCAGCACCGCGAACTCGTCGCCGCCCAGCCGCGCCACGCTGTCGCCGCCGCGCACATGCTCGCGCAGGCGCTGGGCGATGGTGCGCAGCATCGCGTCACCGGCGTCGTGGCCGTACTTGTCGTTGATCGGTTTGAAGTGATCCAGGTCGATCAGCATCAGCGCCACCGTCTCGCCGCGACGGCCGGCGTTGGCCAGGGCGGTCTCGGCGCGCTCGATCAGGTAGCGGCGGTTGGGCAGGTCGGTCAGGGCGTCATGGAAGGCCGCGTGCTCCAGCTCCTGCTCGCGCTCGCACAGGCGCTGGTTGGCGGCTGCCAGCTCGGCGGTGCGGTTGGCCACGGCGGCTTGCAGCTCGTCGGCGCTGGCCTGCATCTGCGCCAGGCGCGCGGTCTTCTCGCGGTCCACCTGTTCCAGCGCGGCAGCCTTCTCCTGCTTGAGCATCTGGATGCGGTAGGCGAGGGCGAAGGAAAACAGAATCGACTCCGCCGCCACGGCGATGGGGAACATGTAGGCGGTGAAGTTGGTGGGCTGGATGATCCCCGCCGCGCGCATCACCAGCACCGCGGTGCTGACCAGCACGGTGCCGTAGCCGACCAGGTAGAAGCGCGCCGGGATGAAGCCCTGGTACCAGCGCACACCGGCGCTCACCAGCGCGGTGGGCACGGTGACGATGGGCGTGATGGCGATCAGCAGGGCACCTTCGGCGCGGTAGCCGAAGGCGTTGATGAGGATGGCGATGGCGTAGAGCACGCAGCTGACGTTGAAGGCGCGGTCGGCCCAGACCAGGCCTCGTCGGGTGTACAGCAGCTCCTGGGTGAAGCGCATGACGAAGATGCCCCAGAGCGAGGGCAGGCTGATGCGATCGAGCCAGAAGGGCACCGGCGAGCCGCCCCAGAAATACTGGAAGCCATGGCCGGTCATGCTGAGGATGAACACCAGCGCGCAGCCGGTGGCCAGCACGTACCAGAGGTAGGCCTTGTCGCGCAGGGCCACGAGGATGAACAGGTTGTAGAGGAACAGCGCCAGGATCACCCCGTAGATCAGGCCGAAGCCCATGTCCTCGGTGGCGCGCAGGTCCTGCAGGTCATCCAGTTGCCAGGCCTTGAGCGGAAAGGAGTTGCCGGCCGGGTCGTAGCTGCGGAAGTAGAAGGTCAGGGGCTCCGCGCCGAGATCCGGCAGGCGGAACACCATGCGCCGGTAGTCGAAATCACGGCCCTCGGCGAAGGGCACGCTCTCGCTGGTCTCGCGCTCGGTCCAGCCGCCCTGGCCGTCGGGCAGGTAGAGGCGCACGCGGAACACGGTGATGCCGGAGTTCTCCAGCCACCATTGGGCGGGTGAATCGGCAGCGCGGGCCAGTTGCACCTTCACCCACCAGGCGCTGCGGCTCTGCCCCACGGAGGCGCGGCCGTTCGCCGGAACGAAGCGCGATTGCACGGCCGGGTCGGCCATGTCGGCGATACCCAGGCTGCCGCTGGGGTCTTCCAGCAGCTCTATATGGGTATTCAGGGGCGTGCCACTGCTATCGGCCTGCAACAGGAAAGGGGCAGCACTGGTCTGGCCGCAAAGGCCGAATATGCCCAGCAGAAACACTGTCAGATGGATTAGGCGAAGCACCGCACGCTCCTTGTGCCCGTAACCTCTGGAGGGGCGGGCGGTATTGTTATCGGCAGGAGTATAGCCATTAGGTATCAGAGTGATGACAGCTATATGTCGCCTGGCGCAAAAGGCTGTGTAAAACCCAGCGGGGAAGTCGGATTTGTTCATTTTTTGTGCTATATTTCGCGCCCGCTTTTTCACCTGAGATCCGACGGTCCCTGCCATGCAAGCCGCCAAGCCGCTGTTCGACTATCAGAAGTACTGGGCCGAGTGTTTCGGTCCTGCACCTTTCCTGCCAATGAGCCGGGCGGAGATGGACCAACTTGGCTGGGATTCCTGCGACATCATCATCGTCACCGGTGATGCCTACGTCGATCATCCTTCGTTCGGCATGGCGATCATCGGCCGCCTGCTGGAGGCCCAGGGCTTCCGCGTCGGCATCATCGCCCAGCCCGACTGGCGCTCGAAAGACGACTTCATGAAGCTCGGCGAGCCCAACCTGTTCTTCGGCGTCGCCGCCGGCAACATGGACTCGATGATCAACCGCTACACCGCCGACAAGAAGATCCGCTCCGACGACGCCTACACCCCCGGCGGCCTGGCGGGCAAGCGCCCGGATCGCGCCAGCCTGGTGTACAGCCAGCGCTGCAAGGAGGCCTACACCCACGTGCCCATCGTGCTCGGTGGCATCGAGGCCTCGCTGCGCCGCATCGCGCACTACGACTACTGGCAGGACAAGGTCCGCCACTCGATCCTGATCGACGCCTGCGCCGACATCCTGCTCTACGGCAACGCCGAGCGCGCCGTGGTGGAGATCGCCCAGCGCATGGCCTACGGCGAGAAGATCGACTCGATCACCGACATCCGCGGCACCGCGTTCATCCGCCGCGATACGCCCGAGGGCTGGTACGAGGTCGACTCCACGCGCATCGATCGCCCGGGCAAGGTCGACAAGATCATCAACCCCTACGTCAACACCCGGGACACCGAAGCCTGCGCCATCGAGCAGGAAAAGGCCCCGGTCGAAGACCCGAACGAACCCAAGGTCGTGCAGCTGCTGGCCAGCCCGCGCATGACCCGCGAAAAGACCGTGATCCGCCTGCCGTCCTTCGAGAAGGTGCGCAACGACCCGGTGCTCTACGCCCACGCCAACCGCGTGCTGCACCTGGAAACCAACCCGGGCAACGCCCGTGCGCTGGTGCAGCGCCATGGCGAGACGGACGTGTGGTTCAACCCGCCGCCCATCCCCATGACCACCGAGGAAATGGACTACGTGTTCGGCATGCCCTACGCCCGGGTGCCGCACCCGGCCTATGGCAAGGAAAAGATCCCCGCCTACGAGATGATCCGCTTCTCGGTGAACATCATGCGTGGCTGCTTCGGCGGCTGCACTTTCTGCTCCATCACCGAGCACGAAGGCCGCATCATCCAGAACCGTTCGGAAGAGTCGATCATCCGCGAGATCGAAGAGATCCGTGACAAGGTGCCCGGCTTCACCGGCGTCATTTCCGACCTCGGCGGCCCCACCGCCAACATGTACCGCATCGCCTGCAAGAGCCCGGAAATCGAATCCGCGTGCCGCAAGCCGTCCTGCGTGTTCCCCGGCATCTGCCCGAACCTGAACACCGATCACTCCTCGCTGATCCAGCTGTACCGCAGCGCCCGCGCGTTGCCGGGGGTGAAGAAGATCCTCATCGCCTCGGGCCTGCGCTACGACCTCGCCGTCGAGTCGCCGGAATACGTCAAGGAGCTGGTCACCCACCACGTCGGTGGCTACCTGAAGATCGCCCCGGAACACACCGAGGAAGGCCCGCTCAACCAGATGATGAAGCCGGGCATCGGCAGCTATGACCGCTTCAAGCGCATGTTCGAGAAGTACTCCAAGGAGGCCGGGAAAGAGCAGTACCTGATCCCCTACTTCATCGCCGCGCACCCGGGCACCACCGACGAAGACATGATGAACCTCGCCTTGTGGCTCAAGGGCAATGGTTTCCGCGCCGACCAGGTGCAGGCCTTCTACCCCTCGCCCATGGCCAGCGCCACCGCCATGTACCACTCTGGCAAGAACCCCCTGCGCAAGGTCACCTACAAGAGCGACGGCGTGACCATCGTCAAGAGCGAGGAGCAGCGCCGCCTGCACAAGGCCTTCCTGCGCTACCACGATCCCAAGGGCTGGCCGATGCTGCGTGCCGCGCTGGAGCGCATGGGCCGCGCCGACCTGATCGGCAACGGCAAGCACCAGCTGATTCCTACCCACCAGCCGGATACCGACAGCTACCAGAGCGCCCGCCGCAAGAACTCCACCCCGGCCGGCAGCAAGAAGGTCGGCAAGGCCATGCTCACCCAGCACACCGGCCTGCCGCCCCGCGCCAGCGATGGCAGCAAGCCCTGGGACAAGCGCGAGGAAGCCAAGGCCGCAGCCCAGGCCCGTCGCCAGGCGGAGAAGGGCGGCGCCGGCAAGGGCGGCAAGAAGCCCGGCAAGCGCCCCGCCGTACCGCGCTGATCGACCTGCCCCGCGAAAACGCCAGCCTCGAGCTGGCGTTTTCATTTCCGGTCACTGTCCAAGGCCTGTGGGAACGACTTCGGTCGCCTGCAGTTCTATTCGAAATGGGCTTCGCTGAAGGGACTAGTTACAAAATGTTTTTGGCACTATAGTTCCAATCTCATAAAAACAACGACGGAGCCCGCCATGCGTATCGCCTCCCTTTCCCTTCTCGCACTGTCGGTGCTGCTGGCCGGCTGCGGCGAGCAGGACAAGACGCCCACCACCCACGTGGATTTCCAGAAAGAACTGCAGGCCAAGCTGATCAAGGCCAAGCCGGGCACCGTCATCGAAATACCCGCCGGCACCTACCAGCTCGACCGCAGCCTCAGCCTCAAGGCCAGCGGCGTCACCATCAAGGGCGCCGGGATGGACAAGACCATCCTCAACTTCAAGGGCCAGAAGGCCGGTGCCGAAGGGCTGCTGGTGGACGCCTCCGACTTCACCATCGAAGACCTCGCCCTCGAAGACACCAAGGGCGACGCGCTCAAGGTGGTGGGCGGCAAGAACATCGTCATCCGCAACGTGCGCACCGAATGGACCAACGGCCCGGCCACCGAGAACGGTGCCTACGGCATCTACCCGGTGCAGACCGAAAACACCCTGATCGAAGGCGCCGTGGCCATCGGCGCCTCCGACGCCGGCATCTACGTCGGCCAGTCGCGCAACGTCGTGGTGCGCAACAGCCGCGCCGAACGCAACGTCGCCGGCATCGAGATCGAAAACACCATCGGCGCCGACGTCTACGACAACCTCGCCACCGGCAACACCGGCGGCATCCTCGTGTTCAACATGCCCAACCTGCAGCAACCGGGGCACGGCACCCGCGTCTACCGCAACCAGGTCAAGGACAACGGCCACGACAACTTCGGCCACAAGGGCACCCCGGTGGCCAGCGTGCCGGCCGGCTCCGGCGTGGTGATCAACTCCAACGACGATGTGGAAATCTTCGACAACGACATCAGCGGCCACCGCACCGCCAACATCATCGTCAGCAGCTACTTCAGCACCGGCTACACCAACCTCTCCACCTCGGAGAACTTCGACCCCTACCCCGAGCGCATCGCCATCCACGGCAACCGCTTCGGCCCAGGCGGCGACAGCCCCGACAACCTCGAGCTCAAGGCCCTCAAGGTGGCCAAGTTCGGCCTCAGCGGGCGCCTGCCCGACATCCTCTGGGATGGCTACGTCAACCCCGCCAAGCTGGTGGACGGCAAGCTCCCGGCGGACCAGGGCATCTGCGTCGACAATGGCGAAGCCACGCTGATCAACGTCGACGGCCCCAACGGCTACAAGAACATCACCACCGACATGACCGACCACCGCTGCAAGTTGCCGGCGCTGCCGGAAATCGTCCTCGGCTCGGCCAAGGAGGCGCCCGGCGCATGAAGCGAGGCCTGCTGTTGATCGCCCTCCTGCTGCTGGCCGCTTGCGGCCGGCAGCCGGAGCCGCGGTTCATGCCCGAAGGTGACGCCTACCCCGAGAAACTCAGCGAATGGGGCATGCTGCGCCTGGCCGACGGCCACCTGCAGCCGGCGGCCGCCGTGCTGCCCTATGACCTCAACACCCCGCTGTTCACCGACTACGCCCACAAGATGCGCACCCTGTGGATGCCCGAAGGGCAGGCGGCGCAATACGGCGAAGACCACTTCGACTACCCCGTCGGCACCGTGCTGACCAAGACCTTCTACTACCCCCGCGACGAACAGGGCCGCCTGCTGAAGAACGGCCAGGACGACCGCGACCCCCGCGAAGGCCTGGCCCTGGACCGTGTGCGCCTGGTGGAAACGCGCATCCTGCTGCGGCAGAAGGACGGCTGGATGGCGCTGCCCTATGTCTGGGACGAAGCGCAGAAGGAGGCCACCCTGGAATGGGCCGGTGCCAGCTTCGACCTGGAGCTGCTGGACGAGAAGGGCCAGCGCCTCGCCGTCGACTACCAGGTGCCCGACGCCAACCAGTGCGCCGGCTGCCATGAAGAGCGCCATGGCGAAGGCGTGCGCCCCCTCGGCCCCAAGGCGCGGCACCTGAACAAGGAACTGGCCTACGCCGATGGCCTCGACAACCAGCTCGCCCATTGGCAGAAGCGCGGCTTCCTCATGGGCCTGCCCGAGGTGGCCGGCATCCCGCGCAACGCCCTGTTCGGCCAACCCCGTGACGGTGAAAGCCTGGAGCTGCAGGCGCGCAGCTACCTCGACGCCAACTGCGGCCACTGCCACAACCCCAAGGGCCCGGCGCGCACCTCCGGCCTGTTCCTCGACGCCGCCGCGCAGATGGGCATCAACTACGGCCTGTGCAAGCAGCCCGTGGCCGCCGGCAAGGGCTCCGGCGACCGTCTGGTGGACATCCACCCGGGCAAGCCCGAGGAGTCGGTCCTCACCTACCGCGTCGAAAGCACCGACCCCAGCGTGATGATGCCCGAGCTCGGTCGCTCCGCCGTCCACCGCGAAGGCCTCGACCTGCTGGAACGCTGGATCGCCGGCCTGCCCGGTGCCTGCCGCAGCTAGCGGCAGGTGGTTTGGGGCGCCGGGGCTTCTGTGGGAGCGGTTTCAACCGCGATGGGCGTGCACGGCGCTGATCGCGAATGAATTCGCTCCCACAGGGCACCATCCCCGTCATCTTCCCTGTCTATGCTCAGTCGCTGATCCGAAGGCCGTCGGCACGCGACACGAACCATTTTCGTGCGCGCCGTTCGAAGCAGTGCGGCCCGAGCCCCGTTCCAGTGCCGGCGCGGGGCGCACCCATCGACAAAACAGCACCTTGCGCGCTGGCATGAGACTTGCGCAGCAAGGCCATCGCTCAGGCTCGCAGGAGGCACGCCGTGTCGATCCACGTCGCACTGCACCACGTCACCCACTATCGCTACGACCGCGAGGTCGCCCTCGGCCCGCAGATCGTCCGCCTGCGCCCGGCGCCCCACAGCCGCACGCGCGTCCTCGGCTATTCGCTGAAGGTCGAACCGGGCAAGCACTTCATCAACTGGCAGCAGGACCCGCAAGGCAACTACCTGGCGCGCCTGGTGTTCCCGGAGAAGACCCGCGAACTCAAGGTCGAGGTGGACCTGGTGGTCGAGATGGCGGTGTTCAACCCCTTCGACTTCTTCCTCGAGCCCTATGCCGAGCAGGCGCCCTTCGCCTACACCGCCGACGAGCAACGCGAGCTGGCGCCCTACCTCAGCCGCCAGCCGGCCACGCCGCTGTTCGCCAGGTACCTCGCCGCCGTCGACCTCACGCCGCGTGCCAGCGTCGACTTCCTGGTGGCGCTCAACCAGCGCGTCTCCCGCGACATCCGCTACCTCATCCGCATGGAACCCGGCGTGCAGACGCCCGAGCAGAGCCTGGAGCTGGGCTCCGGCTCCTGCCGTGATTCCGCCTGGCTGCTGGTGCAGCTGCTGCGCCACATCGGCCTGGCCGCACGCTTCGTTTCCGGCTACCTGATCCAACTCACCGCCGACCAGAAATCCCTCGACGGCCCCAGCGGCACCGAAGTGGACTTCACCGACCTGCACGCCTGGTGCGAGGTCTACCTGCCCGGTGCCGGCTGGATCGGCCTCGACCCCACGTCCGGCCTGTTCGCCGGCGAAGGCCACGTGCCGCTGGCCTGCAGCCCCGAGCCCTCATCGGCTGCGCCCATCAGCGGTGCGGTGGAGGAGTGCGAGTGCGAGTTCAGCCACGAGATGCGCATCGAGCGCGTCTGGGAAGCGCCCCGGGTCACCCGGCCCTACAGCGACGAACAGTGGGACGCCATCCTCGACCTCGGCCGGCGCATCGACCGTGACCTGCAGGCCCGTGATGTGCGCCTGACCATGGGGGGCGAACCCACCTTCGTCTCCATCGACCACCCCGATGACCCAGAGTGGAACACCGCCGCCCTCGGCCCCAACAAGCGACGCCTGGCCGCCGAGCTGTTCCACCGCCTGCGCGGGCAATACGCCCCCAATGGCCTGGTGCACTTCGGCCAGGGCAAGTGGTACCCCGGCGAGCAACTGCCGCGCTGGTCGCTGAACTGCTTCTGGCGCCGTGACGGCGAGCCGATCTGGAACGACCCGGCGCTGTTCGCCGACGAAACCCGCAGCTACGACGCCAGCGCCGAGCTGGCCGGGCGCTTCCTCGCCCAACTGGCCGAGCGCCTGGGGCTGGCCGACGACGGCATCTTCCCGGCCTACGAAGACTGGTACTACTACCTCTGGCGCGAGCGCCGGCTGCCGACCAACGTCACCCCGGAAGACCCGCGCCTGGCCGACCCGCTGGAGCGCGAACGCCTGCGCAAGGTCTTCGAGCAGGGGCTTGGCGAAATCGTCGGCCAGGTGCTGCCCCTGGGCCGCAACAGCGAAGGCGACGGCTGGCAGACCGGGTCCTGGTTCCTGCGCGACGAACACTGCCGCCTGCTCCCCGGCGACTCGGCCATGGGCTACCGCCTGCCGCTGGACTCGCAACCCTGGGTCAGCGAGGCCGACTACCCCTATATCCACGCCGCCGACCCCGGCCAGGCCTTCCCGCCGCTGCGCCGTGCCGCCGAGATCCGCACCCAGCAGCGCCGTGCTGCCCCGAGCAAGGGCGAGCCCGCGCGTGCCCCGGAGCTGTATCAGTCGGCGGCTGATGTCACCCGCACCGCCCTGTGCGCCGAACCCCGCGACGGCCGCCTGTACCTGTTCATGCCGCCCCTGGCGGAGCTCGACAACTGGCTGGAGCTGGTGGCCGCCATCGAAGCCACCGCTCGCGAGCTGGAATGCCCGGTGCTGCTGGAAGGCTACGAGCCCCCCGGCGACCCGCGCCTGAACAACTTCCGCGTCACCCCCGACCCGGGTGTGATCGAAGTGAACATCCACCCGTCCGGCAACTGGGACGAACTGGTGGAGCGAACCGAATTCCTCTACGAGGCCGCGCGGCAGACGCGCCTGGCCAGCGAGAAGTTCATGGTGGACGGCCGCCACGTCGGCACCGGCGGCGGCAACCACTTCGTCCTCGGTGGCGCCACCCCGGGCGACTCGCCCTTCCTGCGCCGGCCCGACCTGTTGCGCAGCCTGATCAGCTACTGGCACAACCACCCCTCGCTGTCCTATCTGTTCTCCGGCCTGTTCATCGGCCCCACCTCCCAGGCACCGCGGGTGGACGAGGCGCGCAACGACGCCCTCTACGAACTGGAAGTGGCTTTCGCGCAGATGCCCGAGCCGGGCGCCGAATGCCCGCCCTGGCTGGTGGACCGCCTGCTGCGCAACCTGCTGGTGGACGTCAGCGGCAACACCCACCGTGCCGAGTTCTGCATCGACAAGCTCTACTCGCCCGACAGCGCCTCCGGCCGCCTCGGCCTGCTGGAGCTGCGCGCCTTCGAGATGCCGCCCCACGCGCGCATGAGCCTGGCCCAGCAACTGCTGCTGCGCGGCCTGGTGGCGCGTTTCTGGGAGGAACCCTACGCACCGCCGAAACTGGCGCGCTGGGGCACCGAACTGCACGACCGCTTCCTCCTCCCGCACTTCGTCCAGCAGGATTTCGACGACGTTGTGCACGAGCTCAACCAGGCCGGCTACCCGGTGCGCGGCGAGTGGTTCGCGCCGCACTTCGAATTCCGCTTCCCCAAGTACGGCGACTTCATGGTCAAGGGCATCGACCTGGAGCTCCGCCAGGCCCTGGAACCCTGGCACGTGCTGGGCGAGGAGGGCGCCGCCGGTGGCACCGTGCGCTACGTGGATTCGTCTCTGGAGCGGGTGCAGCTCAAGCTCTCCGGCCTGGCGCCGGACCGCTACGTGCTCACCTGCAATGGCGAGCCGGTACCCCTGCAGCCCACCGGCCGGGTCGGCGAATTCATCGGCGGCGTGCGCTACCGCGCCTGGCAGCCGGCCTCCTGCCTGCAGCCCACCATCGGCGTGCACGCGCCCCTGGTGTTCGACCTGGTGGACACCTGGATGCAGCGCTCCCTCGGCGGCTGCCAGTACCACGTCGCCCACCCCGGCGGGCGCAACTACGACAGCTTCCCGGTCAACGCCTATGAAGCGGAAAGCCGCCGCCTGGCGCGCTTCTTCCGCCTCGGCCACAGCCCCGGCACGCTCCAGGTGGAGCCGCCGCAACGGAACGACGAGCTGCCCATGACCCTGGACCTGCGCCGCCATTAAGCTGGGCGCCGCCGCAGCTGGCATTCGGCCGGCTGTCGGCGGTACCTTGGATTACAGTTGAGAACGGGCGCATCCATTCGCGAGTACCAGATGTCCGACCTGCTTGCCCACTACCCCCTGACCGCCACGGCCTACCACGAGCTGCTCGACGCCAACGGCGACGTGCGCCCGCACTGGCAGCGCCTGTACCGCCAGCTGCAGCGCAGCAGCGCCGCCCAGCTGCGCCAGCGCCAGGAGCTGCTGGCGCGGCAGATCCAGGAAAACGGCGTCACCTACAACGTCTACGCCGACCCCAAGGGCACCGACCGCCCCTGGGAGCTGGACCTGCTGCCCAATCTGCTCTCCGCCGAGGAGTGGCAGCCCATCGCCCATGGCGTGGCCCAGCGCGCACGCCTGCTCAACGCCGTGCTGGCAGATGTCTATGGCGAGCAGAAGCTCATCGCCGAAGGCCTGCTGCCCAGTGAGCTGGTGTTCGGCCACACCAGCTTCCTCTGGCCCTGCCAGGGCCTGCAGGCCATCGGTGGCACCTACCTGCACAGCTACGCGGTGGACCTGGCGCGCGACGCCGATGGCCACTGGCACGTGCTGGCCGACCGCACCCAGGCGCCTTCCGGTGCCGGCTATGTGCTGGAGAACCGGCAGATCGTCTCCCGTGCTTTCCCGGAGCTCTACCGCGACCTGCGCGTGCAATACCTGGCCGGCTATTTCCGTGCCCTGCAGGAAACCCTGATCCGCCAGGCCCCCAGCGACGGCGAAACACCCCTGGTGGTGCTGCTCACCCCCGGGCGCTTCAACGAAACCTACTTCGAGCACCTCTACCTGGCGCGCCAGCTGGGTTTCCCGCTGGTGGAGGGCCACGACCTGACGGTGCGCGACGCCACCCTCTACCTCAAGACCCTGGGCGGCCTGAAGCGCGTGCACGCCGTGCTGCGGCGCCTGGACGACGACTTCTGCGACCCCCTGGAGCTGCGCACCGACTCCACCCTCGGCGTGCCCGGCCTGCTGGATGCCGTGCGCCGTGGCCGCGTGCTGGTGGCCAACGCCCTGGGCAGCGGCGTGCTGGAGTCCCCCGGCCTGCTGGGCTTCCTGCCCGCCGCCAACCGCCGCCTGTTCGGCGAAGAGCTGCTGCTGCCCACCGTCGGCACCCGCTGGTGCGGCACCCCCGGTGTGCTGCAGGAAACCCTCGACGGCCTGGACCACCTGGTGATCAAGCCGGCCTTCCCCTCGCAGAGCTTCGAGCCGGTGTTCGGCCACAACCTGCCGCCCCACGCCCGGGACGCCCTGCGCAAACGCCTGCAGGCGCGCCCTCACGCCTACGTCGCCCAGCGCCAGGCGCAGCTCTCCCAGGCGCCGGTGTGGCAGGCCGAGGGCGAGCGTGGTGCCTTGCATTCTCGGGCCATCGGCATGCGCGTGTTCGCCGTGGCCACCGCCGATGGCGGCTACTGGGTGATGCCCGGCGGGCTGACCCGGGTCGCCTCCGAGGCCAATGCCGAAGTGGTCTCCATGCAGCGCGGCGGTGCCAGCAAGGACACCTGGGTGCTGGCCGATCGCCCGGTGACCGGTGAACCCCTGCGGCCGCGCACCCTTGGCGTGCGCGACCTGATCCGCCAGGACCCCTACCTGCCGTCGCGGGTGGTGGAAAACCTGTTCTGGTTCGGTCGCTACACCGAGCGCTGCGACGATGCCGCGCGGCTGCTGCGCGTGGTGCTGTCGCGCTATGTCGATGCCGATGGTGACGAGCAGGCCCGGCAGGCCGCCCTGGAGCTGGCCGAGGTCCTGGGCCAGCTGCCGGCCGGTGACGAGCCCCTGGACCGGCGCCTGCTCAACGCCCTGCTCGATGACGAGTGGCCCTTCAGCCTGCGCAGCAACCTGCGCCGCCTGCACTGGGCCGCGGCCCAGGTGCGCGGGCGCCTGTCGCGGGAGAACTGGCACGCGGTGCTGGAGCTGCAGCAGGAGGTGCAGGGCCTCGACCCGGCGCGCATGGACCTGGGCGACTCCCTGGATTTTCTCGGCCGCCTGCTGATGTCCCTGGCCGCGCTCTCCGGCTTCGCCCTCGACGACATGACCCGTGACGACGGCTGGCGTTTCCTGATGATCGGCCGGCGCATCGAGCGCGTGCGCTTCTTCGCCGACAGCATCGCCGGCTTCCTGCGCGGCGGTGTCGCCTGGGACCCGGGCGCCCTGGAGTGGCTGCTGGAGCTGGGCAACAGCACCATCACCTACCGTTCGCGCTACCTGGCCTCGCCGCAGCTGATCCCGGTGCTCGACCTGCTCCTGCTGCACGAGCAGAACCCCCACGCCCTGCGCTTCCAGCTGCAGGCCCTGGAGCGTTCCCTGGGCCGCCTGCACGAGGAATTCGGCGCACCCCAGGAGCTGGTGCTCAGCGGCCTGATCGGGCGCCTGCTGGCCTTCGACCTGGGCACCCTGGAAAACCCCTTGTTCGGCAGCGACAGCCTCGACGAGGTGCTGGAAGGGCTGGCGCAACTGCTCGGCGACATCGGCCAGATGGTCGGCCAGGTCTCGGATCGTCTCGCTTTGCGCTATTTTGCCCATGTCGACGACGTCAGCCAGCAAACGGTGTCCGCGTGATGCAACCCCGAGCCGTCTCCCTCGCCCCGCAGGGCGCGCGCTACCAGGTGTTCCACGACACCCACTACCGCTATGCCGCGCCGGTGTCGCTGGCCCAGCAACTGGTGCACCTGTGGCCCCGCGAGTGCCCCTGGCAGCTGTGCAGCGGGCAGGACCTGGAGATCAACCCGGCGCCGTCTTCCCGCAGCGACGGGCTGGACGTGTTCGGCAATCCCCTGTGCCGCCTGGCCTTCGAGCGGCCCCATGACGAACTGCAGGTCAACGCGCGGTTGCTGGTGGAAGTGCTGCCCCGTGGCCCCCACGCCCTGGACAGCTCGCCCCCCTGGGAACTGGCCCTGGCCGGCCAGGCCTTCACCGGGCGCCCCCTGGGTGCCGAGGTGCTGGAGGCCTGTCGCTACCGGGTGGAGTCGCCCTATGTGCGCATCAAGCGCCAGTTCGCCGACTTCGCCGAGGACTGCTTCCCCCTGGGCCGGCCGCTGCTGCTCTGCGCTGCCGCGCTGATGGAGAAGATCTTCACCGGCTTCGACTTCGACGCCGAGGCCACTCAGGTGGCGACCCCGCTGACCGAAGTGCTGGAACGCCGCCGCGGCGTGTGCCAGGACTTCGCCCACCTGATGCTCGCCTGCCTGCGCTCCAAGGGCCTGGCCGCCCGCTACGTCAGCGGCTACCTGCTGACCCAGCCGCCCCCCGGCCAGCCCCGGCTGATCGGCGCCGACGCCTCCCACGCCTGGGTGTCGGTGTACTGCCCGCGCAACGGCTGGGTGGATTTCGACCCCACCAACAACATCCTCCCCGATCTCGAGCACGTCACCCTGGGCTGGGGCCGCGACTTCTCCGATGTATCCCCCTTGCGCGGGGTGATCCTCGGCGGCGGCAGTCATGACCCGGAAGTGCGGGTGACGGTGATGCCGCTGTGGGAAATGGCCATCTAGGCTCCGCAAGGAGTGCCTGCGCTCGACGACTTTTTTACAAACCCTAGGGGCGCTCCGGCGCCCACGTCTGTCTCAACGCTGAAACACCCGCCCCGCTGGCGGTACCGGGGGCGGGGTATTTTGCGTGTCTGCCGTTGCGCTTGGGCCGGGCGTTGCTAGCGTCAAACGAGCCACCTGCCACGGAGCGCTCGCCATGGACGAAACAACGATAGTGACGGTCGGGACCGAGAAGGTCAGCGCCTTCATGAGCACCGTCATGCAATACGCCACCAGCTTCGGCGTGAAGATCATCGTCGCCATCCTCTTCTGGGTGCTGGGGCGCTGGCTGATCGGCTTCGCGGTGGGCCTGGTGCAGAAGTCCCTGGAGCGCCAGCGGGTCGACCCCACGGTGCTGCGCTACGTCGGCTCGTTCATCACCGTGACCCTGAACGTGCTGCTGGTGGTGGGCATCCTCGGCTACTTCGGCGTGCAGACCACCAGCCTGGCGGCACTGATCGCGGCGGTCGGCCTGGCCATCGGCATGGCCTGGTCGGGGCTGCTGGCCAACCTGGCGGCGGGCGGTTTCATCATCGTGCTGCGGCCGTTCAAGGTGGGCGACTTCATCAGTGCCGGCGGTGTCACCGGCACGGTGAAGGAGATCGGCCTGTTCGCCACCGCCATCAACACGCCGGACAACGTGATGACCCTGGTGGGCAACAACAAGATCTTCACCGACAACATCCAGAACTTCACCCACAACGCCTACCGCCGCGTCGACCTCAAGGCGCAGCTCTCCGGCGCGGCGGACCACGCGGCGGCCGTGGCCCTGCTCAAGGCGCGGGTGGCGGCCATCCCCAACGTGCTGGCCGAGCCGCCGGTGGAGGTGGAAATCCTCGAATTCAACCTGGTGGGCCCGGTGCTGGCGGTGCGCCCCTACTGCCACAACGATCACTACTGGCAGGTGTACTTCGACACCAACCGCACCATCAAGGACGCCCTCGGCGCCGACTTCCCCGCGCCCATGCCGGCGCAGACGGTGATCGTGCAGCAGGGCTAGGCCGGGCGAGTGAAGTGCTCGGCATGGAGTCTCGTTTTTGTAGGGTGGATGACGCTCTTTTCATCCACCAGCGGTGCTCCCGCCGGGCTCCGTTCGCGACGAACGCAGCAGCGTAGCCCGGGCTTCAGCCCGGGAGCGCCTGGCGGACCTGAACTCTGCACCGTTGGGCCTCGCTGCGCTCGGCGCCAACCTACGGAACGCTGCTGCTCCCGACGCTACGACCCTTTCAAACGCAGATGCAGGATGGGAAACGGCTTGCCCGAGCCGTCCAGCGCCGAGCGGCTGGCCACTTCGAAGCCCATGCGCAGGTAGAAGCCAACCGCCTGCGGGTTCTGTTCGTTCACGTCCACCGTCGTCGCACTTTCGTGGTCGATGGCGTGGAGCAGCAGGGTGCGGCCGATGCCCTTGCCGTGCTGCGCCGGGTCGACGAAGAGCATCTCCACCGTGCCCCCGGCGGTGCCGATGAAGCCCTGGATGCGCCCGTCGGCGTCGCGGCTGCAGGCCAGCTTCACCGAGTCCAGGTAGGCGTCGCGCACCAGGGGCTTGAAGAACTGGATGTCGTCTTCGACGAGAAAGTGGTGGGTGGCGCGCACGGCGGCCTCCCAGACCTCCACCAGGCGCTGGCGGTCGCTGTCGTCGATCTGTTCGAGGTGTTCGAGGTGTTCGAGGTGCTTCATGTTCACCAATGCCGCTTCGAGCGGTTCCAGAGATAGAGCAGGCGGGCGAAGGCCTTGTAGCCCAGTTGCGCCAGCCCGTGGATCAGCGGCAGGGACAGCAGGCGGGCCTTCCAGCGCTCCCTGGGGGAGTGGCGCCAGAGCACGATGAAGGCGTCCACGCCCATGCGCTTCACGCCCTGCTCGTCCACCAGGTGCAGGCGCTCGCGGACGTACTCCAGCTCCTCGCCTATTTCCTCCACCGCCTGGTTGTCGGCGTGCACGTCGGCCCATTCCACCTGGCAGGCGGTGGTCTTGTCCTTCTGCCCGTCGATACCCGCCCGGCACACCGGGCAGGCGCTGTTGTAATAGACCTTGATGCGTGCCTCGTCCTCGCTCATCACCCGCTCCCTATTGATAGGTCCTGCCGTTGTGCTTCAGCCAGCCACCCGGGTGGCGGCCGCGCGGGTCGTGGTGGGTCCAGTGGATCACCCCGCCCTTGTCGTTCCATTCGTATTCGCCGGCGAACTCGATCTCGTCGCCCTCGCGCAGGCCCTCGACCCGTGGCGCCAGGTCGATGTTGTGCGCCACCAGCAGGCTCAGGCCGTCGTCGGTGCGCATCAGGAAGCGTTGGTGGCGGCTGCCCTTGAGGTCGTCGCGCAGCACGCGGGTGACCACGGCGCGGCCTTCGACCTGCAGGTCGCTGCGGCGATCCTCATAGGCCTGGCGCAGCTGGGCGCTGGTGCTGGATGCGGTGGTGGCGGGCGCGCCGGTGAGGCCCTGGAGCAGGCCGGGATGGCGCTGTTGCACGCCATAGAGCGCAAGGCCCACAAGCAGGGCGATGAAGAGCTTCTTCATGGGGCGGGCCACGTCCGTTCGGCGGGCCGGGTCAGCCCAGGCGGCATGCTGGGGCAAGGCCGTCCAGGCTGTCCAGAGGGGTCAGTGGGTTTTGCGGTCGACCCACTTCGGCGCCACGGTGGGGCGCCAGGCTTCCAGGCGTTCCAGCAGGCTTTCCGGGGTGCCGCCGACCTGCAGCATGCCGCGGTGCTGGTCGCGCACGAAGCGCTCTTCCACCAGGTGGTCGAGGAACTCGGTGAGCTTGCCGTAGAAGCTGTTCACTTCCAGCAGGCCCAGGGGCTTGCTGTGGTAGCCGAGCTGGCCCCAGGTCCAGATCTCGAAGAGTTCTTCCAGGGTGCCGAGGCCGCCGGGCAGGGCGATGAAGGCGTCGGCCAGCTCGGCCATGCGGGCCTTGCGCGCGTGCATGCCGTCCACCACTTCCAGACGGGTCAGGCCCGTGTGGCCGATCTCGGCTTCCTTGAGGCTCTGCGGGATGATGCCGATCACCTCGCCACCGGCTGCCAGGGCGGCATCGGCCACGGTGCCCATCAGGCCGACGGCACCGCCGCCATAGACCAGGGTCAGGCCGCGCTCGGCCAGGGTACGACCGAGGTCGCTGGCGGCACGTTGGTAGATGGGGTTGGCGCCGGGGCTGGCACCGCAGAATACGCACACGGAGCGCAAGGTCATGGTCGACTCCCGAAAAAAGTCGGCAAGATTAGCGGCTCGGGCGGCGTCCCGGAAGCGGCGCGTGGACGCAGCTTCCGAACGGTAGTGGGCGCGGTGGGGCGATCAGTCGTCGCAGTTGCCACTGGCACCGGCGGCGTAGGCGGCGAGCAGGCTTTGCAGGAAGTTCATGGTGGCGCTCCTCGGTTGGGGTGCGGCCATTTTCCGCGCCGCCTGGAACCGGCGCTCTTAGATTGTCTCGATGGCCGTGATAGACCTTGCGCCGGGCATGGAATTCCTGCGGTTTGTTGACGCAGGTTATGGGAACTCGGCGCCGACTCAGGCAGTCTCCCATCTGGGCTGATCCGGCCCTACCTGCCAAGGAGACTCCAATGATTCGCAAGCTCGTCGTTGCATCCGTGCTGGCCCTGGCCAGTGCACCTCTGCTGGCTGCTGAATGTTCGGTGGACGTGGAAGGCACTGATCAGATGACCTTCAACACGAAGGAAATCAAGGTCAGCAAAAGCTGCAAGACCTTCACCGTGAACCTCAAGCACGTCGGCAAGCTGCCGAAGAACGTGATGGGCCACAACTGGGTCCTGAGCAAGACCGCTGATGCCCAGGCCATCGCCACCGAAGGCATGACCGCCGGTGTCGACAAGGACTACATCAAGGCTGACGACGCCCGCATCATCGCCCATACCAAGCTGATCGGTGGCGGCGAGACCGCGAGCACCACCATCGACGTATCCAAGCTGGCTGCTGGCGAGAGCTACGAGTTCTTCTGCTCGTTCCCCGGCCACGTCTCGATGATGAAGGGCACCCTGGCCCTGGTCGACTGACCCGACAGGCGATGACAAGAGGCCGCTCCGTGAAGCGGCCTTTTTCATGCCCGGCGAAAACCGCTCACGCCAGCACAAGGGTGGTAACTGGGTAGGATGGATGACGCTTTTATGTACTCCTCGCCGGCGAGCACCTTGCAGGGTGGGGTGGGCGTAGGGTGGGCTTCAGCCCACCGCTCTTTAAGTGTTGCTAGAAGATTTGAGCCCAGCTGATTGCCGAGTTTTGTTGGTGCTTCTGGTTTCGCCCACCCGGG
>NZ_JAOTQU010000049.1:0-22284 GCF_025685765.1 Pseudomonas sp. PDM13
CCGACGCAGTCGGGCCGGATGATGGGGCAAGCGTTTTTGGTTCCTTTTTTGGCGACTGAAAAAAGGGACTTGCCCGGGTGGGCGAAACCAGAAACATCACCAGAGTTCGGCAATCAGCTGGGCTCAAATCCTCTAGCAACACTTAACGCAGACAGAGCCTTTCATTTCCGGGGAGGATGGAGGTGTCCTGGTCACTGGGTCGTGTCGGCGACGACGCCAAGCGACTGATTTATATCGGCGAAAGAAGTTTGTGCGGCCAAGTGCCGGACTGCCTGGTCAGGGTAACGTTGGCGCTGTTACGCGCCGCGCCGAAACGGGGCGACAGGGAACACCCTGCCTCGAATGAGTGCATGAAAGTGCGCCCGATAAAAACTTCTGGAAGGCTGCAGGCCTTGTGGATAAAGGTGGGTTTGTTTTCTGGCGCGGTAATTGCTATCTAATTCGGTTTAACGTCTTTCTGGCTCTTGCATATCGGCAGGAGACTGTCAACCCGCCCGCCCTGGCCGTCCTGGCCTTTTGTAATTTGTTGTCGCATTGAAGAAATATCGACTTTAGGGCTGTCGCTAGAATGCCGCTCACCCGGCCACGGCCATTTTCCCTGAGATCGATCAAGGTAAACCCGGCGCCTCTTTCTACAATTCATCGAAGGCCTGGGCACTTTCTCACTCTGCCAGCAGAAGCCATACCCATTCGTAGGAGTCAAAAGATGAAGAAGATCGCACTTCTCGGCGCCATGGCGCTTTCCCTGTTGTCGCCGCTGGCTGCTGTGGCCGATGAAGCCAAACCCCTGCGCATCGGTATCGAAGCGGCCTACCCGCCCTTCGCCTACAAGACTCCGGACGGCAAGATCACCGGCTTCGACTACGACATCGGCAACGCCCTGTGCGCCGAGATGAAGGTCGAGTGCAAATGGATCGAACAGGAATTCGACGGCCTGATCCCGGCCCTCAAGGTGCGCAAGTTCGACGCCATCCTGTCCTCGATGACCATCACCGACGAGCGCAAGAAGTCCGTGGACTTCACCGGCAAGTACTACCAGACCCCGATCAAGCTGGCGATGAAGACCGGCACCGTGATCAACGACCCGCTGGTGGACCTGAAGGGCAAGAAGGTCGGCGTGCAGCGCGCCAGCACCTACGACCGTTTCGCCACCGAGGTATACGCCCCGGCCGGCATCGAAGTGGTGCGCTACAGCTCGCAGAACGAAGTCTTCCTCGACATGACCTCCGGCCGCCTCGACGCGACCCTGGCCGATGCCGTGAACATCGACGACGGTTTCCTCAAGACCGAAGCCGGCAAGGGCTTCGCCCTGGTAGGCCCGGACTACACCGATCCGAAGTACTTCGGTGAGGGCGCCGGCATCGCCGTGCGCAAGGGCGACAAGGCCCTGGCCGACAAGATCACCGCCGCCATCGCCGCCATCCGCGCCAACGGCAAGTACAAGGAAGTGCAGGACAAGTACTTCCAGTTCGACGTGTACGGCAACTGATCAAGCCGCCAAAAACTATCTGCGTTGCCATCGCAGCGTTAAAAACAGGCTCAAGATGCTCATTTACAGCTCGTAAACTCCGCTCTTTCGCCTGTTTTTGCCTTGCGCTGCCTGCCTCGAATACGTTTTTGGTGTTTTGAAATAGGTTGTCTTGCCTTTCCCCGGAAGTGGCACAACCAGGATGTTGAGGTCGCCAGCAGGCGACCACAGCGGCGCGACACCAGGCTCCATGGTTCGCGGCTAACCTGCAGGTTGTGCCACTTTTTCGTTGCAGCGGTGCTGTCCGGTTCCAGTCGGGGCGCTGCATGAGGACCTGAACATGCTCAACGGCTACGGCTCGACCATTCTCGATGGTGCCTGGCTCACCCTTCTGCTGGCCCTGTCGTCCATGTCGATGGCCATCGTCCTGGGTCTGGTCGGCGCGGCGTTTCGCCTGTCGCCGGTGCGCTGGCTGGCGCTGCTGGGCGAGACCTATGCCACGGTGATCCGCGGTATTCCCGACCTGGTGCTGATCCTGCTGATCTTCTACGGCGGCCAGCAGGTGGTGAACATGGTCGCGCCCCTGGTCGGCTACGAGGATTACATCGATCTCGATCCGTTCTGGTCCGGGGTCTTCACCCTCGGCTTCATCTTCGGTGCCTACCTGTCCGAGACCTTCCGTGGCGCCTTCATGGCGATCCCGAAAGGGCAGGGCGAGGCCGGCTTCGCCTACGGCATGAGCGGCCGCCAGGTGTTCTTCCGCGTACTGGTGCCGCAGATGATCCGCCTGGCCATTCCCGGCTTCACCAACAACTGGCTGGTGCTGACCAAGGCCACCGCGCTGGTGTCGGTGGTCGGCCTGCAAGACATGATGTTCAAGGCCAAGAGCGCTGCGGACGCGACCCGCGAGCCCTTCACCTTCTACTTGGCCGTGGCTGCGCTCTACCTGGTGCTGACCAGCGTTTCCCTGCTGGCCCTGCGCTTCCTGGAAAAACGCTATTCCGCCGGCATCAAAGCCGCCGAGCTGTGATCAAGAGGGCGCACGCGTGATCTTCGACTACAACGTCATTCTGGAAAACCTGCCGCTCTACTTCGGTGGCGTGCTGGTTACCCTCAAGCTCCTGGCGATCTCCCTCGCCCTGGGCCTGCTGGCGGCCGTGCCGCTGGCGCTGATGCGGGTCTCCAAGCAGCCGGCGGTGAACTTCCCCGCCTGGCTCTACACCTACGTCATCCGCGGCACCCCGATGCTGGTGCAGCTGTTCCTCATCTACTACGGCCTGGCGCAGTTCGCCTGGGTGCGCGAGAGCGTACTCTGGCCCTACCTGTCCAACGCCACCTTCTGTGCCTGCCTGGCGTTCGCCGTGAACACCAGCGCCTACACCGCCGAGATTCTCGCGGGCAGCATCAAGGCCACGCCCCATGGCGAGATCGAGGCCGCCAAGGCCATCGGCATGTCGCGGGCCAAGCTGTACCGCCGCATCCTGCTGCCGTCGGCCCTGCGCCGCGCACTGCCGCAGTACAGCAACGAGGTGATCATGATGCTGCACACCACCAGCCTCGCCTCCATCGTCACCCTGATCGACATCACCGGCGCCGCGCGCACCGTGAACTCGCAGTACTACCTGCCGTTCGAGGCCTTCATCACCGCCGGCCTGTTCTACCTGTGCCTGACCTTCATCCTGGTGCGCCTGTTCAAGCTGGCCGAGCGCCGCTGGCTGGCCTATATGGCCCCGCGCAAGGCCTGACCCCATGCAGCGCATCGACCACCTGTTGCCCTGGGGCATCCCCGGCACCCGCCGCGAGCTGACGGTCTTCCGTTTCGGCAGCGGCGCGCGCAAGGCCTATATCCAGGCCTCGCTGCATGCCGACGAGCTGCCGGGCATGCGGGTGGCGGTGGCGCTGAAGAAGCGCCTGGCCGAGCTGGAAGCCGAAGGGCGCCTGGCCGGTGTGGTCGAGCTGGTGCCGGTGGCCAACCCCATCGGCCTGGGGCAGGTGCTCCAGGCCAGCCATCAGGGCCGTTTCGAACTGGCCAGCGGCAAGAACTTCAACCGTGATTTCGCCGACCTCGCCGAGCTGGTGGCGCCCGCCCTCGATGGGCGCCTGGGCAGCGACGTGGCGGCCAACGTGCAATTGATCCGCAGCGCCATGCACCAGGCCCTCGATGGCCTGGCGCCGGCCGCCTCCGAGCTCCAGGGCCTGCAGCGCCTGCTGCTGCGCCATGCCTGCGACGCCGACCTGGTGCTCGACCTGCATTGCGACTTCGACGCGGTGATGCACCTCTACATGATTCCCCAGCAGGCGGATGCCTTCCGCCCGCTGGGCGCGCGCCTCGGGGCCGGCGCCATGCTGGTGGCCGAGGATTCCGGCGCCAGCTCGTTCGACGAGGCCTGCTCCATGGCCTGGCTGCGCCTGCAGCGGCGCTTCCCTGATTGCGCCATCCCGCTGGCCTGTGTCGCGGCGACGGTGGAGCTGGGCGGCATGGCCGACACCGAGCGCGAGCGCGCCGAAGCCAGCTGCGAGGCCATCCTCGCCTTCCTCGCCGGGCAGGGGCTGATCAGCGGCGAATGGCCGCCGGCACCCGCGCCCAGTTGCGAGGTGACGCCCTTCGAGGGCGCCGAATATGCCTATGCCCCCCATGCCGGGGTGGTGAGTTTCCTGCAGCCGGTGGGGGCGATGGTCGAGGCGGGTGAGCCGCTGTTCGAAGTCATCGACCCCCTGGATGACCGCCACAGCGTGGTGCGTGCCTCCACCGGTGGTGTGCTGTATGTGCGCGAACGCCTGCGTTTTGCGCAGCCCGGACTGTGGCTGGCCAAGGTGGCCGGCCATGTACCTATTCGTCAGGGACGCTTGTTGAGCGACTGATCCATTCGCATCGAGACCGAGACCATGTACAAACTGGAAGTCCAAGACCTGCACAAGCGTTACGGCAGCCATGAAGTCCTCAAGGGCGTATCCCTGGCGGCCAAGGCGGGTGATGTGATCAGCATCATCGGCTCGAGCGGCTCGGGCAAGAGCACCTTCCTGCGCTGCATCAACATGCTCGAGCAGCCCCATGGCGGCAAGATCCTGCTCAACGGCGAAGAGCTGAAGCTGGTGGCCAACCGCGACGGCGGCCTCAAGGCGGCGGAGCCCAAGCAGCTGCAGCGCATGCGCTCGCGCCTGGCGATGGTGTTCCAGCACTTCAACCTGTGGTCGCACATGAGCGCCCTGGAGAACGTCATCGAAGCGCCCGTGCACGTGCTCGGCGTACCGAAGAAGGAAGCCATCGAGAAGGCCGAGCATTACCTGGCCAAGGTGGGCGTGGCCCACCGCAAGGACGCCTACCCGGCGCACATGTCCGGCGGCGAGCAGCAGCGCGTGGCCATCGCCCGTGCCCTGGCGGTCGAGCCCGAGGTGATGCTCTTCGACGAGCCCACCTCCGCCCTCGACCCCGAGCTGGTGGGCGAGGTGCTCAAGGTGATGAAGGACCTGGCCACCGAAGGCCGCACCATGGTGGTGGTGACCCACGAGATGGGCTTCGCCCGCGAGGTTTCCAACCAGTTGATCTTCCTGCACAAGGGCGTGGTCGAAGAGACCGGCTGCCCGCGCGAAGTGCTGGCCAATCCGCAATCCGAGCGCCTCAAGCAGTTCCTCTCGGGGAGCCTGAAGTAATTAATGCCAACTGCGGCTAAGCTGCCTGCCATGACTGCCCATCGAATCGGTTTTCTCCTCTGGCCCGGCACCAAGGCCATGACCCTGGCGCTGGCCGAGGAAGCACTTCGCGTCGCTCAGCGCCTGCACTCCGACGTGGTTTACGAGCTGCACTTCCTCCAGGCCGAAACACCTGCGGAGGGCGCCTGGCGCCTGCCCGGCGAAGCCTGGACCGGCAAGCTCGAAGGCCTCACGCGGCTGTTCCTGCTGGCCGATGAGCCGCCGGCGCCGATGTCGGCTGCGCTGTCGGCGGCGATCAAGCAACTGGTGCGTTCCGGCTGCGTGATCGGCGGCCTCTCCGCGGGCGTCTATCCGCTGGCCCAGCTCGGCCTGCTCGACGGCTATCGCGCCGCCGTGCACTGGCGCTGGCAGGACGATTTCACCGAGCGCTTCCCCAAGGTCATCGCCACCAGCCACCTGTTCGACTGGGATCGTGATCGCCTCAGTGCCTGTGGCGGCCTTTCGGTTCTCGACCTGCTGCTGGCGGTGCTGGCCCGTGACCACGGCGCCGAGCTGGCGGGCGCGGTGTCCGAGGAGCTGGTGGTGGAGCGCATCCGCGAAGGCGGCGAGCGCCAGCGCATTCCGCTGCAGAACCGCCTCGGCTCCAGCCACCCGAAGCTCACCCAGGCAGTGCTGCTGATGGAGGCCAATATCGAGGAGCCGCTGACCACCGACGAGATCGCCCAGCACGTGTGCGTGTCGCGTCGTCAGCTGGAGCGCATCTTCAAGCAGTACCTCAACCGGGTGCCCAGCCAGTACTACCTGGAGCTGCGCCTGAACAAGGCCCGGCAGATGCTGATGCAGACCAGCAAGTCGATCATCCAGATCGGCCTGTCCTGCGGCTTCTCCTCCGGCCCGCACTTCTCCAGCGCCTACCGCAATTTCTTCGGCGTCACCCCCCGCGAAGACCGCAACCAGCGCCGCAGCAGCGGCCCCTTCGACAACCAGCCGGCCCTCGCCGAGCGCGGTTGATCGCCCGCACCGGGTGGGCGTCGTGCCTGCCCGGTGTCTTGCCTTTCTCGTTCCTTCTCTATCCCGATGCATCGCCCGTTGGGCCGCGCTGCGCTTGGCGCCAACCTACGGAGCCCGTTTCCTGCTGGCCGCGTCCAGGCACCGTTCCAGCGTGGCGACCGCACGCGTGAGCTCTTCCGGGGTGTAGGCGGCGAAGCCCATGAGGAAGCCCGGTTGCGCCGGTTGTTCGACATACAGCCCGCTCAGCCCCAGCAGCTCGATGCCCGAGTTGTGCGCGGCGGCGACGGCGGTGGCTTCGGACAGGTCCCCGGTGAGCAGGCAGGGCAGTTGCAGTCCGCCGGCCGGAACGCGGGGTTCGATCAGCGTGCCCAGTCTCTTTTCCAGCAGCTCCGCGAGGAGGGCCAGGCGCTCGGCATAGAGGGCGCGCATGCTGCGGACGTAGGCGCCGAAGTGCCCGCCGCTGATGAACCGCGCCAGGGTCAGTTGGGAGATGGACGCGGTGTGGCCGTCCAGCAGGGAGCGGGCGACGGTCATGGGCTCCACCAGTGCAGGCGGCAGCACCAGGTAGCCGATGCGCAATCCCGGAAACAGCGACTTGGTGAAGGTGCCTATATAGAGCGTCCGCTCGTGCGCATCCAGGCCCTGGACGCAGGCGGTCGGCCGGCCGGCGTAATGGAATTCGCTGTCGTAGTCGTCCTCGATGATCCAGGCCTGTTCCCGCTTGGCCCATTCGATCAGGGCCAGGCGCCGCTCCAGGGAAAGCGTCGCACCCGTCGGGAACTGGTGCGACGGCGTCAGGTACACCGCCTTGGCGGGGTGCGGATGGGCCAGCAGTTGGTCCACCTGTAGGCCGTCCGCGTCGACGGGGATGGCCTGGCAGGCGAGCCCCGCGGCTTCGAAGGCCTTGCGGGCACCGTAGTAGGCGGGGTCTTCGATGAAGATCCGCTCGCCCGCGTCCAGCAGCACGGTGGCGCACAGCCCCAGCGCCTGCTGGGAGCTGGTGAGCACCAGTACCTGGCCCGCCGTGGTGCGGGCGCCGCGTTCCAGGTTGACGTAGTCGGCGATGGCGCGACGCAGCGGCTCCAGGCCCTGGGGGTCGCCATGCAGCAGGGCTTTCGAGCCGAACTCCTTCAGCGCCTGGCGTTGCAGGCGCTCCCAGGTTTGCAGCGGAAAGGTGCGCGTCTCAGGCACGCCGTGGGCGAAGGGGCGGGGTGCGAGGTGCTCGCGCACGCCGCCCTGGCGCAGCATGGCCTGGCCGCGCCTGCTCAGCCCGGGCCCTTCCTCCGTTGTCCTGCGTGTGCGCCGCGCGGTGGGCCTGCCGGGCAACAGCCGGGTGGCTTCGGCTACGAAGCTGCCGCTGCCGACCCGGCGTTCGATGAAGCCTTCGGCATGCAACTGGCCGTAGGCGGACTCGATGGTGTCCCGGGAGACACCGAGGGAGCTGGCCAGCAGGCGCGAAGCGGGCAGTGGCGTGCCCGGCGCCAGGGCACCATCCAGTATCAGCTGGCGGAGGGTGCGCTGGATCCGCGCGTGCAGCGGCAATGACAGGAGTTCCGGATGAACCAGCCGGGCCTTGACCGATTCCAGCAGGGAGTTCTTGAACAATTGGTCTGCTCTTGATGCATGTATTGGTGGGGATAATCCGACCAATGGGGCGCTATAAAACTGCCACGGTCAAGCCTGGTGGAGTCGGCGCAGGAGCGCGGGCCCGCGCTTGATCGGCAGTTGCCGGAGGGAGGGCCCCCCGGATGGAAAACAGGAGCATTCCAATGACAGCAGTGCAGCAACTCATCTCGGTTCGCCCGGTGAAGCCGGAAGATTTCGACAAATGGGCCGAGTACTGGGGCAAGTACCAAGAGTTCTATGGCGTGGACCTGAGCCCGGAGGTCACCCGGATGACCTGGGCGCGGTTCTTCGATGAGCGCGAGCCGGTCCAGGCCGCCGTCGCCACGGATGGCGAGCACATCTTCGGCTTCGTCAATTTCGTCTTCCATCGCTCGACCTGGGCCGTGAACGACTTCTGCTACCTGGAGGACCTCTACGTCTCCCCCAGCGTGCGTGGCCAGAAGATCGGCAAGACGCTGATCGAGTATGTGCAGGGGCAGGCCCGGGAAAGGCAGTGCGACCGGCTGTACTGGCATACCCAGGAGAGCAACCGCACCGCCCAGCGGCTGTATGACTGGATCGCCGAGCGGCCGGGGGTGATCGAATACCGGATGCCGCTTTAGCGGGCGGATGGTCCCTGTCGCGGAGTCCGCTCGGGCTCCGCTCCAGGGGCTTGCATGAGCGGCCTTTGCAAGGAAGCCGGAACCGCCTGGTTCCGGCAGTTGCCGATCGCCATTCACGTCGCCATCGAAGCCTCGCCGGTCATCCGCTGACCAATGCGCTGCGCCCCGTGCGTCCCGTGGCGATCCGCGTTTAAACTGCGCCTTCCCGAAGCTTTCTGTCGCATTTACGAAAGCCTCGGTTTTTCGCGGGTTGGCGCTGTAAGAAGTTGTCGCTTGGCGGCAATGCCAACCCCGAATCTGTCCCTACAATCCTTTCATCACTAGCCGTTCATGGCAGGAGAAACTGATGTCCGTTGAGCATGCGCAGGTCGAGCGCGCCGATTTCGATCAGGTGATGGTTCCCAACTACGCCCCCGCCGCTTTCATTCCGGTACGCGGTGAGGGTTCGCGAGTCTGGGACCAGAGTGGCCGCCAACTGATCGATTTCGCCGGCGGTATCGCCGTGAACTCCCTTGGCCATGCTCACCCGGCGCTGGTCAAGGCGCTGACCGACCAGGCCAACAAGATCTGGCACGTGTCCAACGTCTTCACCAACGAGCCGGCCCTGCGCCTGGCCAAGAAGCTGGTGGCCGCCACCTTCGCCGAGCGCGTGTTCCTTGCCAACTCCGGCGCCGAGGCCAACGAGGCCGCCTTCAAGCTGGCCCGCCGCTACGCCCATGACGTCTATGGCCCGCAGAAGCACGAGATCATCTCGGCCACCAACAGCTTCCACGGCCGCACCCTGTTCACCGTGACCGTCGGTGGCCAGCCCAAGTATTCCGACGGCTTCGGTCCCAAGGTCGAGGGCATCACCCATGTGCCCTTCAATGACCTGGAAGCGCTGAAGGCCGCCATCTCCGACAAGACCTGCGCCGTGGTGCTCGAGCCCGTACAGGGCGAGGGCGGCGTGCTGCCGGCCACCCAGGCGTACCTGGAAGGCGCGCGCAAGCTGTGCGACGAGCACAACGCGCTGCTGGTGTTCGACGAAGTGCAGAGCGGCATGGGCCGCAGCGGCAAGCTGTTCGCCTACCAGAACTATGGCGTGACCCCGGACATCCTCTCCAGCGCCAAGAGCCTGGGCGGCGGTTTCCCCATCGGCGCCATGCTGACCACCACCGAGATCGCCAAGCACCTGGTGGTGGGCACCCACGGCACCACCTACGGCGGCAACCCGCTGGCCAGCGCCGTGGCCGAAGCGGTACTGGACGTGATCAACACCCCGGAAGTGCTGAGCGGCATCAACGCCAAGCACGACCGCTTCAAGACCCGCCTCGAGGCGATCGGCAAGAAGTACGGCATCTTCACCGAAGTGCGCGGCCTCGGCCTGCTGCTGGGCGCCGCCCTGTCCGATGCCTGGAAGGGCAAGGCCAAGGACGTGCTCAACGCCGCCGAGAAGGAAGCCGTGATGGTGCTGCAGGCCGGCCCGGACGTGGTGCGCTTCGCGCCCAGTCTGGTGATCCCGGATGCCGACATCGACGAGGGCCTGGACCGCTTCGAGCGCGCCGTGGCCAAGCTGACCCAGGCCTGAGGCCCGGGTGATACGCGGCACAGGGCTGTGCCGCGGTTCCGATTCCAGGGATGAACGTTTTCATGCGTGATCGGCGGCCTGTGGCCGCCGTTTTCTCCGGCCGACCTCGCATGGGTTGCCCGGAGCCTTTATTGAAGGAGTGACACCATGCTGGTGATGCGCCCCGCGCAAATGGCCGACCTTGCCGATGTTCAGCGCCTGGCTGCGGACAGCCCCGTTGGTGTCACTTCGCTGCCGGACGACGCCGAGCGCCTTGGCGAGAAGATCGCCGCCTCGGAAGCTTCGTTCGCGGCGGAAGTCAGCTTCAACGGTGAGGAAAGCTATTTCTTCGTCCTGGAAGACACCGCGACCGGCCGCCTGGTCGGCTGCTCGGCCATCGTCGCCTCGGCCGGCTTCTCCGAACCCTTCTACAGCTTCCGCAACGAGACCTTCGTGCACGCCTCGCGCGAGCTGAAGATCCACAACAAGATCCACGTCCTCTCGCTGTGCCATGACCTCACCGGCAACAGCCTGCTGACCAGCTTCTACGTGCAGCGCGAGCTGGTGGGCACCTCCAGCGCCGAGCTCAACTCCCGGGCACGCCTTATGTTCATGGCCAGCCATCCGGAGCGCTTCGCCGATGCGGTGGTGGTGGAGATCGTCGGCTACAGCGACGACGAGGGCGAATCGCCGTTCTGGAACGCCGTGGGGCGCAACTTCTTCGACCTGAACTACATCGAGGCCGAGCGCCTCTCGGGCCTGAAGAGCCGCACCTTCCTCGCCGAGCTGATGCCCAACTACCCCATCTACGTGCCGCTGCTGCCGGACGCCGCCCAGGAATCCATGGGCCAGGTGCACCCGCGTGCGCAGATCACCTTCGACATCCTGATGCGTGAAGGCTTCGAGACCGACAACTACATCGACATCTTCGATGGCGGCCCGACCCTGCACGCCCGCACCTCCGGCATCCGTTCCATCGCCCAGAGCCGCGTCGTGCCCGTGCGCATCGGCGAGCAGCAGAAGGGTGGCCGCCAGTACCTGGTGAGCAACGGCCTGCTGCAGGACTTCCGCGCCGTGGTGGCGGACCTCGACTGGGTGCCCGGCAAGCCGGTGGAACTCAGCCTGGAGATCGCCGAAGCCCTCGGCGTGGGTGAAGGCGCCAGCGTGCGCCTGGTAGCGATTTAAACCGAAACGCCAAGCGGCGGCCGTTGCCGCCGGCTTGCAGCGTGCCGCTTGAAGCATGCAGCTCTAACGGAGTCACTATGATCGTTCGTCCCGTACGCAGCGCCGACCTGCCTGCCCTGATCGACCTGGCGCGCAGCACCGGTGCCGGCCTCACCACCCTTCCGGCCAACGAGGAGCGCCTGTCGCACCGAGTCGGCTGGGCGGAGAAGGCCTTCCACGGCGAAGCCGAGCGGGGCGACGCGGACTACCTGTTCGTGCTCGAGGACGACGACGGCAAGGTGGTCGGCATCTCCGCCGTGGCCGGCGCCGTAGGCCTGCGCGAGCCCTGGTACAACTACCGGGTCGGGCTCACCGTCAGTGCCTCCCAGGAACTGAACATCCACCGGCAGATCCCCACGCTGTTCCTGGCCAACGACCTGACCGGCAACTCCGAGCTCTGCTCGCTGTTCCTTCACGCCGGTTACCGCAGCGGCCTCAATGGCCGGCTGCTGTCCAAGGCGCGCTTCCTGTTCATCGCCGAGTTTCCCGAGCTGTTCGGCGACAAGGTGATCGCCGAGATGCGCGGCATGTCCGACGAGAACGGCGTCTCGCCCTTCTGGGACAGCCTCGGCCGGCACTTCTTCAAGATGGAATTCTCCCGCGCGGACTACCTCACCGGCGTCGGCAACAAGGCCTTCATCGCCGAGCTGATGCCCAAGTTCCCGCTCTACACCTGCTTCCTCTCCGAGGCGGCCCGTGACGTGATCGGCCGCGTGCACGCCGACACCGAGCCGGCGCTGGCCATGCTCAAGGGCGAAGGCTTCAGCTTCCAGGGCTACGTCGACATCTTCGACGCCGGCCCGGCCATCGAGTGCCAGACCGCGAAGATCCGCGCCGTGCAGGACAGCCAGACGCTGGTGCTGGCCGTGGGTACGCCGGGCGACGATGCCACGCCGTACCTGATCCACAACCGCAAGCGCGAGGAGTGCCGCGTCACCGCCGCCCCGGCCCGTCTGGCCGCTGGCACGCTGGTGGTCGACGCGGATACCGCCAAGCGTCTGAAACTCTCGGCTGGCGCCTCGGTCCGCGCCGTGCCGCTGTCGGCCAAGGAGTCCGTCAAATGAGCACCCATTACATCGCAGGCGCCTGGCAGGCGGGGCAGGGCGACGCCTTCGACTCGCTGAACCCGGTGACCCAGGAATCCGTCTGGAACGGCCAGGGCGCCAGCGCCGAACAGGTCGAGGCCGCCGTGGCCGCTGCCCGTGCCGCCTTCCCGGCCTGGGCCCGGCTGAGCCTGGAGGAGCGCATCGGTGTTCTGGAGCGCTTCGCCCTCACCCTCAAGGCCCATGCCGACGAACTCGCCCGCTGCATCGGCGAGGAGACCGGCAAGCCGCTGTGGGAGTCGGCCACCGAAGTGACCACCATGGTCAACAAGGTCGCCATCTCCATCCAGAGCTACCGCGAACGCACTGGCGAGAAGAGCGGCCCCCTGGCCGACGCCACCGCTGTGCTGCGCCACAAGCCCCATGGCGTGGTGGCCGTATTCGGCCCCTACAACTTCCCCGGCCACCTGCCCAATGGCCATATCGTGCCGGCGCTGCTGGCCGGTAACGCGGTGATCTTCAAGCCCAGCGAGCTGACCCCCAAGGTCGCCGAGCTGACGGTCAAGTGCTGGATCGAAGCGGGCCTGCCCGCCGGCGTGCTGAACCTGGTGCAGGGCGCCCGCGAGACCGGTATCGCCCTGGCCGCGAGCGCTGGCATCGACGGCCTGTTCTTCACCGGTTCCAGCCGCACCGGCAACCTGCTGCACCAGCAATTCGCCGGCCGCCCGGACAAGATCCTGGCGCTGGAGATGGGGGGCAACAACCCGCTGGTGGTGGATGAGGTCGCCGATGTCGACGCCGCCGTGTACACCATCATCCAGTCCGCCTTCATCTCCGCCGGCCAGCGCTGCACCTGCGCCCGCCGCCTGCTGGTGCCGCAAGGTGCCTGGGGCGACGCGCTGCTGGCACGCCTGGTGGCGGTGGCGGCGAGCATCCAGGTCGGCGCCTTCGACGCCCAGCCGGCGCCCTTCATGGGCTCGGTGATTTCCCTGGACGCCGCGCGCCACCTGCTCAAGGCCCAGGAACAACTGATCGCCAAGGGCGCCAATGTGCTGCTGGCCATGTCCCAGCCGCTGGAAACCGCTGCGCTGCTGACCCCCGGCATCATCGACGTCACCGCCGTGGCCGAGCGCCCGGACGAGGAGTTCTTCGGCCCGCTGCTGCAGGTGATCCGCTACGCCGATTTCGATGCCGCCATCGCCGAAGCCAACGCCACCCAGTACGGCCTGGCCGCCGGGCTGCTGTCGGATTCCCGCGAGCTGTACCAGCGCTTCTTCATCGAGAGCCGCGCCGGCATCGTCAACTGGAACAAACAACTGACCGGGGCCGCGAGCAGTGCGCCCTTCGGGGGCGTCGGCGCATCGGGCAACCACCGCGCCAGCGCCTACTACGCCGCTGACTATTGCGCTTACCCGGTCGCTTCGCTGGAAAGTGAAACCCTTGCCCTGCCTGCAACCCTGACGCCTGGAGTCAGCCTATGAGCGCCCATGAAGTGAACTTCGACGGTCTGGTCGGCCCGACCCACAACTACGGCGGCCTGTCGTACGGCAACGTGGCGTCGCAGAGCAACAGCCAGGCCGCTTCCAGCCCCAAGGAAGCCGCCCTGCAGGGCCTGGCGAAGATGAAGGCGCTGATGGACATGGGCTTCAAGCAGGGCGTACTGGCCCCGCAGGAACGCCCCAACGTCGCCGCGCTGCGCAGCCTCGGCTTCGCCGGCACCGACGCCCAGGTGATCGAGAAGGCCGCCAAGGAGGCCATGCCGCTGCTGGCCGCCTGCAGCTCGGCCTCGAGCATGTGGACCGCCAACGCCTGCACCGTCAGCCCCAGCGCCGACACTGCCGATGGCCGCGTGCACTTCACCGCCGCCAACCTCAATTGCAAGTTCCACCGCAGCATCGAGCACCCCACCACCAGCCGCGTGCTGGGGGCGATGTTCGCCAACGACCGCCACTTCGCCCACCACGCCGCCCTGCCGGCAGTGGCGCAGTTCGGTGACGAAGGCGCGGCCAACCACACCCGTTTCTGCAAGGGCTATGGCGAGGCGGGCGTGGAGTTCTTCGTGTTCGGCCGCAGCGCCTTCGACAGCCGCTTCCCGGCACCGGCGCGCTACCCGGCGCGGCAGACCCTGGAGGCCAGCCAGGCCGTCGCACGCCTGCACGGGCTGAGCGAGGCCGGCGTGGTCTATGCCCAGCAGAACCCGGCGGTGATCGACCAGGGCGTGTTCCACAACGACGTGATCGCGGTGGGCAACGGCGAAGTGCTGTTCCACCACGAAGACGCCTTCCTCGACACTGACAAGGTGCTGGCCGAGCTGCACGACAAGCTGGGCCGCGTCGGTGGCCGCTTCCAGGCCGTGTGCGTGCCCCGTGATGCGGTGACGGTGGAGGACGCAGTGCGTTCCTACCTGTTCAACAGCCAGCTGCTCAGCCGCGCCGACGGCAGCATGCTGCTGATCGTGCCGGAGGAGTGCCGCAACAACGCGCGGGTGTGGAACTACCTGCAGACCCTGACTGCCGAGGACGGCCCGATCCGCGAGGTGAAGGTCTTCGACCTCAAGCAGAGCATGCAGAACGGTGGCGGCCCCGCCTGCCTGCGCCTGCGCGTGGCGCTGAAGGACGACGAGCTGGCGGCGGTGAACCAGGGCGTGATCCTCACCCCTTCGCTCTACGACAGCCTGACCGGCTGGGTGGAGAAGCACTACCGCGATCGCCTGAGCGAAACCGACCTGGCTGATCCACAATTGCTCACTGAATGCCGTACGGCATTGGATGAGCTGACGCAGATCCTTAAACTGGGCGCCGTTTATCCGTTTCAACTGAATTGAGCGGCAAGCGCCAAGCGACAAGCTTCAAGTAGAAGCCGCCGCCTACACTTGCCGCTTGTCGCTTACGACTTGGAGCTCTAGTAAATGTCCGACGCCCTGCAACTCATCCTCGAAGATACCGATGGCACCCAGCTCGAAACCTCCTGCACCCGCTTCGCGGTGATGTGGCAGGGCAAGGAGGTCTGGATCCAGACCGCTGGCAATGGCCAGCTGCTGATCGGTGTCGACGTCGAGGAAGGCGATACCGAGTACGCCAACCTGCTGCTGCGTCCGTTGGCCACCAACCTGGTCAGCCTGCAGCTGGAGATGGAGCCGGCCGACGCCGGTGATGACGACGAAGACGGCCACGTGCATGGCCCGGACTGCAACCACGATCATTGAGGAATAGCGGATGTTGGCCCTTGGCAAACTGCTTGAACTGACCCTGGCCGGCCGCGAGCCGACCGAGAAGATTCAACTGACCGCCGAGGGCACCCGCCTGCACTGGCTGGGCGAGGGGGCTCTTGAGGTCACCCCGCCCGTCAACGCCGACAACGGCATGGACCTGCTGCTCTCCGCCGGCATCCATGGCAACGAGACCGCACCGATCGAACTGCTGGACCGCCTGCTGCAAGGCGTGGCCCGCGGCGAGCTGAAGCCCCGCTCGCGGATTCTCTTCCTGCTCGGCAACCCCGAGGCCATGCGCCGCGGTGAGCGCTACCTGGAGCAGGACATCAACCGCCTGTTCAACGGCCGCCACGAGCAGACCAGCGGCTTCGAGGCGATGCGCGCCAACGAGCTGGAGCGCCTGGCTGCGGCCTTCTTCATCAAGCCGGGCCGTACCCGCCTGCACTACGACCTGCATACCGCCATCCGTGGCTCGAAGATCGAGCAGTTCGCCCTCTATCCGTACAAGGAAGGGCGCGAACATTCCCGCCGCGAACTGGCACGCCTGGGCGCTGCCGGCATCGAAGCGGTGCTGCTGCAGAACAAGACCGGCATCACCTTCAGCTCCTACACCTACGCCAGCCTGGAGGCCGAAGCCTTCACCCTGGAGCTGGGCAAGGCGCGCCCGTTCGGCGAGAACGGCCAGGTCAACCTAGACCTGCTGGAAGCACGCCTGCGCCTGCTGGTGGAAGGCGCCGAGCCGGAAGGCGAGGGCGATGACCTCGGCGCGCTGCAGCTGTTCTCCGTGTCCCGCGAGGTGATCAAGCACAGCGATGCCTTCCAGCTGCACCTGCCGGCGGACATCGAAAATTTCAGCGAACTGCCGGTCGGCTACCTGCTGGCCGACGACATTGCCGGCACCCGCTGGGTGATCGAGGAGGAGGGTGCACGCATCATCTTCCCCAACCCGAAGGTGAAGAACGGCCTGCGTGCGGGCATCCTCATCGTCCCCGCCGAAGTCGACTGACTTGGCGCGCGTCTCGTTCCCGGGCTGAGGCCCGGGCTACGGCTTGCCGAACGGCGTTTCGCTCCCCCTTGCTCCTCTCGTCGCGCTCCTTTAGGGTCGTTCCCTTACCCAGCCAAGGAGCCCCGAGATGGCCGTCATAGACCTGCGCAGCGATACCGTCACCCAACCCACGCCCGGCATGCGCGATGCCATGCAGGCGGCGCCGCTGGGTGATGACGTCTATGGCGAAGACCCCACCGTCAACCGCCTGGAAGCCACGCTAGCCGAGCGCTTGGGCTTCGAAGCCGCGCTCTTCGTGCCCACCGGCACCATGAGCAACCTACTGGGGCTGATGGCCCATTGCGAACGCGGCGACGAGTACATCGTCGGCCAGCAGGCCCACACCTATAAATACGAAGGCGGCGGCGCGGCGGTGCTCGGCTCGATCCAGCCGCAGCCCATCGATGGCGAAGCCGATGGCTCGCTGGACCTGGCCAAGGTCGAGGCGGCGATCAAGCAGGACGACTTCCACTTTGCCCGCACCCGCCTGCTGGCGCTGGAAAACACCATGCAGGGCAAGGTGCTGCCCCTGGCGTACCTGGCGGCGGCGAGGGAGATGACCCGTCGTCGTGGCCTGGCGCTGCACCTGGACGGCGCGCGCCTGTACAACGCAGCGGTGAAGCTGGGCGTGGACGCTCGCGAGATCACCCAGCATTTCGATTCGGTTTCGGTGTGCCTGTCCAAGGGGCTGGGCGCCCCGGTGGGCTCGGTGCTGTGCGGCAGCGCGGCGCTGATCGCCAAGGCCCGGCGCCTGCGCAAGATGGTCGGCGGCGGCATGCGCCAGGCCGGCCTGCTGGCCGCTGCTGGCCTGTACGCCCTGGACCACCAGGTGCAGCGCCTGGCGGACGACCACGCCAACGCCACGCGCCTGGGCGCCGGGCTGGCGGAACTGGGCTACAGCGTTGAGCCGGTGCAGAGCAACATGGTCTATGTTGACCTGGGTTCGCAGGCGCCGGCCCTCAAGGCCTTCATGGCCGAGCGGGGCATCGTCCTGAGTGCCGCGCCGCGCTTGCGCATGGTGACCCACCTGGACGTCGACGCCGCCGGTATCGAGCGGGTTATCGAGGCGTTCGCCGAGTTCCGCCGCCGTTGATCACCTGATAGCCTCCGATAGCCGTTTTCTATCGCATAAAGGCACTATCCCGCTGGCACAGGGCCTATATAATGCGGCCCTTTGCCGGCGATTCGTGGCCGCAGTTTCCGTGGAAGAACCTATGAAAAGCGCTCAAATCCGTGAAGCCTTCCTGAGCTTCTTCGAAGAGAAGGGGCACACTCGCGTCGCCTCCAGCTCCCTGATCCCGGGCAACGACCCGACCCTGCTGTTCACCAACGCCGGCATGAACCAGTTCAAGGACTGCTTCCTGGGCCTGGAAAAGCGCGCCTACACCCGCGCCACCACCAGCCAGAAGTGCGTGCGTGCCGGTGGCAAGCACAACGACCTGGACAACGTGGGCTACACGGCGCGCCACCACACCTTCTTCGAGATGCTGGGCAACTTCAGCTTCGGCGACTATTTCAAGCGCGATGCCATTACCTATGCCTGGGAATTCCTCACCTCGGACAAATGGCTGAACCTGCCCAAGGACAAGCTCTGGGTCACCGTCTACGCCAGCGATGACGAGGCCTACGACATCTGGACCAAGGAAGTCGGCATCCCCGCCGAGCGCATGGTCCGCATCGGCGACAACAAGGGCGCGCCTTACGCCTCCGACAACTTCTGGGCGATGGGCGACACCGGCCCGTGCGGCCCGTGCACCGAGATCTTCTACGACCACGGCCCGGACATCTGGGGCGGCCCGCCCGGCTCCCCGGAAGAGGACGGTGACCGCTACATCGAGATCTGGAACAACGTCTTCATGCAGTTCAACCGCACCGCGGACGGCGTGATGCACGCGCTGCCGGCACCGAGCGTTGACACCGGCATGGGCCTGGAGCGCGTCAGCGCCGTGCTGCAGCACGTCAACTCGAACTACGAGATCGACCTGTTCCAGAGCCTGCTGAACGCCGCTGCCAAGGCCATCGGCTGCGCCAACGAAGGCCAGGCCTCGCTGAAGGTGGTCGCCGACCACATCCGCTCCTGCTCCTTCCTGATCGCCGACGGCGTGCTGCCGTCCAACGAAGGCCGTGGCTACGTGCTGCGCCGCATCATTCGCCGCGCCTGCCGTCACGGCAACAAGCTGGGCGCCAAGGGCAGCTTCTTCCACCAGATCGTTGCCGCGCTGGTTGGCGAGATGGGCGAAGCCTTCCCCGAGCTCAAGCAGCAGCAGGAACACATCGAGCGCGTACTGAAGACCGAGGAAGAGCAGTTCGCCAAGACCCTGGAGAACGGCCTGAAGATACTCGAGCAGGACCTGGCCGGCCTTTCCGGCAGCGTCATCCCGGGCGACGTGGTGTTCAAGCTGTACGACACCTACGGCTTCCCTGCCGACCTCACCGCCGACATCGCCCGCGAGCGCGAGCTGACCATCGACGAGGAAGGCTTCGAGCGTGAGATGGAAGCCCAGCGCCAGCGCGCCCGTGCTTCCAGTGCCTTCGGCATGGACTACAACAGCCTGGTCAAGGTCGATGGTGATACCCGCTTCCTCGGCTACCAGGGTTACTCCGGCGCCGGCCAGATCGTCGCGCTGTTCAAGGACGGCCAGGCGGTCGACAGCCTGCAGGAAGGCGAGGAGGGCGTCGTTGTCCTCGACCAGACCCCGTTCTACGCCGAATCCGGCGGCCAGATCGGTGACTGCGGCTACCTCGAAGGCGCCGGTGTGCGCTTCGACGTGCGCGACACCACCAAGGCCGGCGGTGCCTTCCTGCACCACGGCGTGGTCGCCAAGGGCAGCCTGAGCGCCGGTGCTTCGGTCAAGGCGGAAGTGGAAGGCGAAGTGCGCCAGGCCACCGCGCTCAACCACTCGGCCACCCACCTGCTGCACGCTGCGCTGCGCCAGGTATTGGGCGAGCACGTACAACAGAAAGGCTCCCTGGTGGACAGCCAGCGCCTGCGCTTCGACTTCAGCCACTTCGAGGCGATCAAGCCCGAGCAGCTGAAGGCGCTGGAAGACATCGTCAACGCCGAGATCCGCAAGAACAGCGCGGTCGATACCGAGGAAACCGATATCGAGACCGCCAAGGCCAAGGGCGCCATGGCGCTGTTCGGCGAGAAGTACGGTGACCAGGTGCGCGTGCTGAGCATGGGCGACGGCTTCTCCGTCGAGCTGTGCGGCGGTACCCACGTGTCCCGCACCGGCGACATCGGCCTGTTCAAGATCACCAGCGAAGGCGGCGTGGCCGCTGGCGTGCGTCGTATCGAGGCAGTGACCGGCGCAGCGGCGCTGGCCTACCTGAACGGTGCCGAGGAACAGCTCAAGGAAGCGGCCGGCCTGGTCAAGGGCAGCCGTGACAACCTGCTGGACAAGCTCTCTGCCCTGGTGGAGCGCAA
Organism: Pseudomonas sp. PDM13; assembly: GCF_025685765.1. Taxonomy (NCBI): domain Bacteria; kingdom Pseudomonadati; phylum Pseudomonadota; class Gammaproteobacteria; order Pseudomonadales; family Pseudomonadaceae; genus Pseudomonas; species Pseudomonas sp. PDM13. The sequence goes on from NZ_JAOTQU010000049.1 coordinate 19,855, forward strand.
CCGCCAGCTGGAGAAGGAGCTGGAGCAGCTCAAGGCCAAGGCGGCCAGCGCCGCCGGCAACGACCTCGCGGCCTCGGCCGTGGACGTCAAGGGTGTGAAGGTCCTGGCCGCGCGCCTGGACCTGGACGGCGATGCGCTGCTGGCGCTGGTCGACCAACTGAAGAACAAGCTCGGCCGCGCAGTGATCCTGCTCGGCGGCGCGCTGGAGGGCAAGGTGACACTGGTCGCTGGCGTCACCCAGGACCTGACCGGCCAACTCAAAGCCGGCGATCTGATGAAGCAGGCCGCGGCTGCGGTCGGCGGCAAGGGTGGCGGACGTCCTGACATGGCCCGTGGCGGCGGCACCGATGCCGCGGCCCTGGAGCAGGCTCTGGCCCTGGCCGTACCGTTCGTCGAGCAGGGTCTGTAAGACCCCGCCGCCAATGGCCCGCCCCACGCCCGGCGGGCCTTGGCAGTGTTCTGCGTTGATTGTTTAATGGGCGCCCTTCACGGGATTAGGCGGCTTTTGAAATGGCTTTGATCGTACAGAAGTTTGGGGGGACCTCGGTCGGCACCGTCGAGCGCATCGAACAGGTGGCCGAGAAGGTCAAGAAATTCCGCGAAGGCGGTGACGATATCGTCGTGGTGGTTTCCGCCATGAGCGGTGAGACCAACCGTCTCATCGACCTGGCCAAGCAGATCAGCGATCAGCCGGTGCCGCGCGAGCTGGACGTGATGGTCTCCACCGGTGAGCAGGTGACCATCGCCCTGCTGTCCATGGCGCTGATCAAGCGTGGCGTGCCGGCGGTGTCCTATACCGGCAACCAGGTGCGCATCCTGACCGACAGCGCCCACAACAAGGCGCGCATCCTGCAGATCGACGACCAGAAGATCCGCAGTGACCTGAAGGCAGGTCGCGTGGTCGTGGTCGCCGGCTTCCAGGGTGTGGACGAGCACGGCAGCATCACTACCCTCGGCCGTGGCGGCTCCGATACCACCGGCGTAGCCCTGGCGGCAGCGCTGAAGGCCGACGAGTGCCAGATCTATACCGATGTAGATGGCGTCTACACCACCGACCCGCGCGTGGTGCCCCAGGCCCAGCGCCTGGACAAGATCACCTTCGAGGAGATGCTGGAAATGGCCAGCCTCGGCTCCAAGGTGCTGCAGATCCGCTCGGTGGAGTTCGCCGGCAAGTACAACGTCCCGCTGCGCGTGCTGCACAGCTTCCAGGAGGGTCCGGGCACCCTCATTACCCTTGATGAAGAGGAATCCATGGAACAGCCGATCATCTCCGGCATCGCCTTCAATCGCGACGAAGCCAAGCTGACCATCCGTGGCGTACCGGATACCCCCGGCGTTGCCTTCAAGATCCTCGGGCCTATCAGTGCCGCCAATATCGAAGTGGACATGATCGTGCAGAACGTCGCGCACGATAACACCACCGACTTCACCTTCACCGTGCACCGCAATGACTACCAGAACGCGCTGCAGGTGCTGGAACAGACCGCTCGCGAGATCGGTGCCCGTGAAGTCAGCGGCGACACCAAGATCGCCAAGGTCTCCATCGTCGGCGTCGGCATGCGCTCCCACGCGGGCGTGGCCAGCCGCATGTTCGAGGCCCTGGCCAAGGAGAGCATCAACATCCAGATGATCTCCACGTCCGAGATCAAGGTGTCCGTGGTCATCGAGGAGAAGTACCTCGAACTGGCCGTGCGTGCCCTTCACACCGCTTTCGAGTTGGACGCCCCCGCCCGACAGGGTGAGTGACGCTTATAGCGAAAGGCGCGGCTAACCCCGCGCCTTTTGTCGTTTTTGGCCGGTACTGTTGGAACTTTCCTTTTGCCAGTGCTGGTCAATACTTGGGTGGAGACCCCTTGATATCCTGAGGGGGCGATGCCATTTCTTTTTTGCAGACTGTTTTGTCCCTGAACTTAAATCCGTGAGGAGAAAGGAATGCTGATTCTGACTCGCCGGGTCGGAGAGACCCTGATGGTGGGTGACGACGTCACTGTCACCGTGTTAGGCGTGAAAGGTAATCAGGTGCGCATTGGCGTTAACGCGCCGAAGGAGGTTGCCGTGCACCGTGAAGAGATTTACCAACGCATACAGAAAGAGAAAGACCAAGAACCAAGCCACTAATTTTTCTGCATTTTTTGCTTTGCAAACGGGGAAAACATGGATATCATGCGCCCCGTGTTGCGGAGAGGTGGCCGAGTGGCCGAAGGCGCTCCCCTGCTAAGGGAGTACACCTCAAAAGGGTGTCGGGGGTTCGAATCCCCCCTTCTCCGCCATTATTCAGTGTTATAGAGGCGTCAGCGGTTAGTTCGATAAGTTGTTGAAAAATATCGAAAAAGCAGTTGACGAAGATTGAAGGATCTCTATAATGCGCGCCCTACACGCACTCATAGCTCAGCTGGATAGAGTACCCGGCTACGAACCGGGCGGTCGGAG